>JAOABU010000052.1 GCA_026418195.1 Spirochaetota bacterium
TTAAAACTCATTTAGTAGCGAGGAGACAGTATGGCAGATACTTCGGAAGTTCTTGGCCGAATCGGTATGGATTCTTCGGGAATAGCAAAGGTACGGGAACCAATCTTTGTGAGCCTTTCTTCCTTTAAAAAATCCAAATACTTGGATATCCGGAAATACTACGAAAAGGATGGGCAATGGCTTCCTTCCCAAAAGGGAATCACGCTCCATGGAGAACAGTTCGCAGAACTTTTGAAGATTCTCGAGAATAACAAAGAAAAGATCGATCGATGGCTTGCCAGTTAGCCGGGCAGACATCGTGAAGAACGAAATCCATCTCAACCCTCGTGGGTCTCACAAGCCCTAGATGCCTGAAAGAAAAAATTTCCGCTCAAAATATTGATTTTCCAAAGCGGTTCTACTACAGTTTCTGTATAGAAAAATAAAAGGTATAGTAAATGAAAACGAATCAATTAAACCCAAGTACGATTGTATCTTTATGTAAAGAGATCCTTCGTAGAAATGCAGGACGACCCCAGTATGCAACCCTCACAGTGCGAGAACTATTAGCGGCAACAGGGGTAAATCCGAATGTTGATCCAGAACTACAATCAATACTGGCTGAACTCACCAGGGATCAGCCTCAAGAAACCCTCTCGTTAGAACAAACTCTTCCCATCGATACTTCTCCGGAAGAACAATTTCGAAAGGAAATCATTGATTTCTACATTCCCAAGCAACTGGTAGACGCTATTATTGCGAATGGAGGAATTCCAAAAGATTCCATAGAAACGCAGATTGGGGTCGGGTTCATCGATGTAGCCGACTATACCTTTCTTGCGAAGTTCTTGAGCCCCAAGGAAAACCAGATTCTTCTAAACGGCCTGTACACTGCCTTCGCCAACATCCTGAAAAAACATGGTGGATATTTGAACAAAACCGAAGGGGATTCCATCATGTTCCATTTTGGGGGGCTGATCGATCCCAAAGTAAAGAATTTGAGCCATAAGGAAGCCCTACAATACATAAGTTCAGAGCTTTTCTATACCTGTGTGGAGATGCAGAAAACCTGTGACTTGTTTAATGAAGCGAACCCAGCTTTGATTGATCAGCTCATCGAAACAGAAGAAAAAGAGGCAGTAAAAGCTGCCTTTCAAATCATTCACTTTATGAGAAACGATTCAGTCTTGGCCAACTCTTTCAACGCCCTGTTCCAGATCCGAATCCGAATTGGAGCCAACATTGGAGAAGTAAGCATAGGGAACTTCGGCCCGCCGGGGAACAAGCGTTGGGATGTCATTGGTATCGCTGTCATCGATGCGAAGCGAATGGAATCTACGGCTCCCATCGGAGGATTGAGGATTTCCGAAGCCTTTTACAATATTCTAAACGAAAACGGAATTGTGGACAAATATTACAAGGAGTTTAAAGCCGAAGCAGAACGGAAGGGTGGATACTTCAAGGAAATAACAAAAGATGAATTGTTTCATTTCAGTTCCGTGATTCTGAAGGACAAAAAGAATGTCACTTTTCGTACTTATTCTGTCCAGGTAAACCCATCTTTACCCGAATCCATTCAGGAGCAGATAGGGTTGCTCCTCTATAAAGGCGACATTGGTGCTGAGAAAATCGTCGAATTAGTGCAGTACTACAGAGGCAACCGACATGTAATTCGTGCCATCGAAGATTTGTTCCAGAAGAAGAATATATTCATTCGAAAGGGAAAGATCATCTTCTACATGTTTCCGAAACGATACAGACAATTCGTACACAGGATGGAGAACGACCCGAATAAATTCGAATCCTATGCGCAACGGAAATACCAATTATTCGATCTGATGCGAGCCTTAGGGAATTACCAGGATCAGTTAAAGCTTCCCCCACGGACCTTTGAACAAAGCACTGTATTCCGAACCTATGATCAATATATGAATGCTGAAATTCAGCACATCAATTACCAGTACAAGCGGACCATTCGAAATGCTATCCATAACACATACTTCTTTAATGTGATTTTCCCCTTAGTCTTTAAGTCAATCAAAGCAAGCATATTGGAGTACCAGCTAGCCAAACAGAAGGAAACCGCTCCTCTTACTTTAGAAGAGGAGGAAGAAACATTAGAAGAGATCCAAGCAGTGTGATGGTTGATTGCTATCTATCCTTTATGATTGGCAACTTCCATGATTTTTGGTGCAAGGAATAAAGCTCTCAACTCTTCCAGAGAAATGCCTATCTTCGTTGCCAATAACACTATCCCCTTCTCGCCTCCATCTATATAAGGGATACAGAGGGGCACCAAATCTTTCACAATGTTTTTTACAGAGGGATCTACACAAAATTCTTCTATCAGCGAAAACGGATACCGTATACGCAGGATGGATCCATAATTACGGAACATTCTTGCGAAATAGGGACCGTCTTCCAATTGAAAACCTTGTATAACCGTTTGGGGGAATCCCACGGAATATATTACCGAATACATGCTTTCATTTTTTCGCAATACTTGGCAGATAGGTGAGGAAAAGATCTGAGACAGTCGAACTAGAGCTTTATGGATCCCCGTTTCATCTCTTTTATAATTCCTGAAATACTGATTCAATAAGAAATAACCGTCTTCCGTAATGTATGGTTCTACAATGGGATTTACTTGCGTTAGGGCTCCTTCCGTATGTTCCTTCTGCAAGGATTCCTCTTCTTTAGGGATCTCTCCAAAAATATCCTCCAAGGATACTTCAATCCCCTCAAAAAGATCTTCTATGCCTTTCTCTTCTGAACCCGAGTAGGTCTGTTCCCTTTCAGCACCTTTCACTACCTGATCTACTAACCCTTTCAAGGTTTGATCCTTAGGTACCCATTCGGTTGAGAAAGTTCTTTCATCGATTTGAATGATTCCGTCGGGTTTTGTAACAATCACTTGATCCTGCTGTTCCGTCTTCTCTTCGTCCAATGTAGTTGAAGCACCCAATTCCAGATACTCGAAATACCCTTCTTCATAGAGGTTAACTAGCGAAACCGTTCCCGATAGGGTACGTTTCCCTGTTAAACGAGGAATTGAGGCCCCTCCAAATAGATGCTTGGTTAGGAGAATTTCTCGCCGAGAAGGGAAAGTTTTTTCAGATGGTTTGGCGAAAACCTCGGTATCGCCCTCTTGAAGCTCCTCCAAGATTCCCCAATCTTCTGCTTCTTCAAGTAGTTCCACTTCTTCCGCTTCTTTCGCTTCTTCAACTTTTTCAATTTCTGCTATTTGATCGACTGCCACCCCCATTTCTCGGGTTTCCATTGACATACCAGGGCGAATCTCAAGTGCTTCGACGGCAGGAAGGGTCTCTACTTCTTCGGGTTCCTCGACTTCAGAGGGGGTAGAGACTTCTTCTACTGCCTCGATTTCCTCAAGTTTTTCAAGCTCCTCGATAAGTTCGGCCTCTTCTATTTCCTCTAGCTCTTCAACCTCTTTTACCCCTTCACCCCTACTAGCTGCCTCAACTTCCTCGGCCTCTTCAACCTCTTCCACTGCTTCAACTTCTTCAACCTCTTCAGCCTCTGAAATATCTTCAACTTCAATAGCTTCTTCGATCTCTACTACTTCTTCTGCAGCTTCTTCCAGTTCCTCTGCTTCTTCTAATTCTCTAACTTCTTCGAGGGGGACTGCTTCCTCAGCTTCTTCGACCGACTCCACCTCCTCGAGTTCCTCTACTTCTTCTGACTCCTTCAGCTCTTTCCCTTCTCCTACCTTTTCCATTTGGGGTACTGTGGAGGGAATTGTTCTTCCTGCAGCTTTAGAAATCTTAACTTCCTCTTGTTGCTCAGTTGGAATAGGGGCTTGAGTAACTGTAATTTTCTGTAACGCTCGTTCGATTAATTCAGTCAACCGGTTCAAGTCTACTGCAGGAGATGTGGCTTGAGCTTTGTTTCCTATTACTGTCAGGATCTCATCCCAGCTCTTATCAAATAAAGATTCGAGTGTCGTTTTATCCTCTTTTTTAACTCTCCCAACTCCCTTGAGAATTTCGCTCTTCACTTCTTCCCGCCGACTCTCGAGTTCCAGTTGAATCTTTTTCCAATCAATTTCCTGATTACGCTCTAGGTATTCCCACAAAAGGTGAAGTTGTAACTTCTTGATTCGTTCACTGACAACTAACACAGGCTCTTGCTTTAGATTAAAGATAAGGAAAAAAAGTAAAAATAGGGTGATGAAGGTACAGACAAAAATAATCCCCTTCAACGTCGTACTCAGCCCAAAAAGACTTGCTGGTTGGAACAATCCAATCTTCAAGAAGGTTGTAGGTTTACTCTCAAAAAAACGAAAAGCTTCACCGTTCTCCAGTACGAAATATGGAACTTCAGAACTACTTCCCATCCAGTACTTCTGAAGGGACTCCAATATCTGACTAGTTAGATATTGAGCCTTCAGGACGATTCCCACTCCATCTACAAACTCAATGGTATCTCCTAAACTAAGGTCGCCATTCTTTAAAAGATAATTCTGTAGACCAAGCTTCCCCACATAGAACAGAGCATACCCTGCATGTTTCGCGTAGATATCGAAGGCTTTGAAACAGTAGATAAAAGAATTAGCCCCTGGATGGAGAATAATAGGCTCTTCAGCCGCTTTTTTCTTCAATGTTTCCAGGAAAGTACCCGTTTCTACATCCTTCAAGTTTCGAAGTTCTATATTCGTACCTGTTTTTCTGAGCACATCTTCTGGGAACGTGCTAAAATGTATTCGTTCAATATTGAGATCGACAAATCGAACCCCTGAAAATCCTGTCTGCTCAGCTGCAAGTTTACCGAACAGACTCTCCCGGTTAAAAATATGCTCACGGCTTTGATTTAAAAAATAAATTGTCTTAATGAAATCCATCTCCATGATGGATTTATACTTTTCGGTATGTATTCGTAAATATTGCGAGACATGCTCACCAGTTCTTTCAAGAGTCCTTTGTATAGTTTCCTGTACCTTCACATTATAGAAATGTGTTTCCAGGTATTCAAACAATCCGAAATAAGCAGCAAAAACAAATCCGGTGAAAGCGATGATGGTCAAGAGCAAGCTAAGGAAGAGTTTCTGAACAGAACTCATGAACTCACATATCTCCTGAACTTTCTATATATATAATATCGGCTTTTTCATAATTAACATAGAGCAATAAAAAAAGCCACCATACTGGTGGCTTTTATCCATATTGTATGAACTGGATTATTCGTTTTCTTTCTTTTCTTCTTCCTTTGCTTTTTTCGGTTTCTTCTTGAGTTCCAAGGGTTTCCGTTCTACTAGTTCCAAAAGAACCATTTCACTGGCATCACCTTCCCTCTGACCGAGCTTTAAGATTCTCGTATACCCACCCGGTCTTGAGGCAAAACGAGGTGCGATGTCCTTAAAAAGTTTTGAAAGAACAGATTTTTCATGTATCCGTTTTGCTACAATTCGACGATTATGGACAGTATCGACCTTTGCCCGAGTGATGAGTTTTTCTGCTATACGTCGGATTTCCCTAGCCTTTGCTTTGGTAGTTTTTATCCGTTCATACTTGAACAAGGAAATTACCATATTTCTTATTAGAGCTTTTCGATGCCCCGTTCTTCTACTAAGGGGATTAAAACCGATTTTATGCTTCATGGGTTTCTTCCTTCTTCCTCTGTTTTACAGTTTTCAATGCTTTCTTCAAGGCCGCATAATCTGTCATACCAAGGCTCAAATTCCATTCCTGCAGTTTCTCTTTTATTTCCTGTAAGGACTTTTTTCCGAAATTCCTAGTCTTGGCTATCTCTTCCTCCGTTCGCATGGTTAAATCACCGATGGTACGTATGTTCGCATTTTTCAAACAATTACTGGATCGGACAGACAATTCCAATTCTTCAACTGGAGTTTCGAGTAGCTTGCGAATCCCCTCTTCCTCTTCGTCCGCATCCCCTCCCCCAAATATGGAATCTTCATCGAAATTGATGAAGATCGTGAAGTGATCTTTAGCAATTTTTGCAGCCTCTGCAACGGCATCTTCAGGGGTAATGGTTCCATTCGTCCAGACTTCCAATGTTAATTTATCGTAATCCGAACGCTGACCTACTCGGGTATCTTCGACCATATACTTCACTTTCTTTATCGGGGAAAAAATAGCATCCATCGGTATAGTGCCTATGATTTCGATATACTTTTCATTTAGTTCGGCTGGCACATACCCTCTTCCCAAATCAATCTGGATTTCCATTTCAAAATTGGCATCTTCCATAGTTGATGCGATATGATGATCTTTATTCAGAACCTCTACCGCTTCATCTACTTCTAAGTCTGCCCCTTTGAGTTCTTTTTTCCCTTTTACCTCTACCAGAATCGTTTTTTGTTCCAACTCATCCTTAAGTCTAAGATTCAGAAGTTTTAGGTTATTTAATAAATCTGGAGTATCTTCTACAACTCCAGGGATCGCTTCGAATTCGCTAGATAATACATGAGGAGTGCCTTCTGCATCATAACAGGTGATCCTTACCGCTGTAATGGCATAGCCCTGTATAGATGAGAGCAAAATGCGGCGAAGCGTGTTCCCAATCGTCGTACCATATCCTCGTTCGAAGGGATAAGCGATGAACTTTCCGTAGTTCGGTGAGGATTCGCTGTGCTCAAAGATAATTCCCTTCGGTCTCTTAAAACCTTTTAATAGGTTCTTGCGCGCCATTTATACTCCTCACTTAGAATAGAGCTCGACGATCAATTGCTCTTTGATATCCATCATATCGGTCAAATCGCTTCTTCGAGGTATAGCCTTGAAGGTCCCCATCATGGTGTCCGGGTTAACCTCTAACCATGGGGCTACACCAGATCGTGTATACTCTTTTAAGCTTTCTTTTACGGATAGCAACTTTTTTCCTTTTTCGGATATTTCCACACGGTCATTAGGTTTCAGCAGGTACGAGGGAATATTGACCCGTTTCCCATTCACCAGTACATGTCCGTGGGACACTAATTGCCTAGCTTGTTTTCTCGAACAAGCAAATCTCATTCTATATACTACATTATCTAACCGTCGTTCCAAGAGCATGAAAAGATTTTCACCTGTTTTGCCAGGCAATTTTGTTGCCTTGAAAAAGGTATTCTTGAACTGTTTTTCCAGAAGACAATAGATTCGCTTCATCTTCTGCTTTTCCCGTAACTGAACGGCATAGTCGGATTTCTTTCCTACCCGCATCCGCATGGCCTTTCCCGGCGCCTGCCGTTTCTTGGAAATTGCACATTTATCGCTATAGCAGCGTTCACCTTTCAGGAAAAGCTTGGTTCCTTCTGCCCTACATAATCTACATTGAGGGCCCGTGTATCTAGCCATTTCTACCTATCTCCCTATACTCTTCTAGCTTTTCTTGGCCTACACCCATTATGAGGAATGGGGGTGACATCACGAATGGATTTCACTTTCAGACCCAAAGCGCCTAGTGACCTAATGGCGGATTCTCTTCCTACTCCAGGACCTTTTACGAAAACATTTACTTCTCGCAAACCATTTTCCATTGCTTTTTGGGCAGCTGCTTCAGCTGTAGTCTGCGCAGCAAAGGGAGTAGATTTCTTCGCCCCTCGGAATCCTAATCCTCCTGCACTAGCCCAAGCCACCGTATTCCCTTTGAGATCTGTAATCGTGACGATGGTGTTATTGAACGTTGCTTGGATATAAACGTTCCCTTCGTAAACCGTCTTTTTTTCTTTTCTTTTCTTTACCTTAGCCAAGGATCATGCCCTCCGTACTTACGTTGCTTTCTTCTTTCCCGCTACGGTCTTTTTCTTACCTTTGCGAGTTCGCGCATTGGTACGCGTTCTTTGGCCTCTAACCGGTAGCCCTTTTCTATGCCGAAGACCCCGGTAACATCCAATATCCATTAACCGTTTTATGTTAAGAGCTACCTCTGTTCGAAGTCGCCCTTCTACTTTGTATTCATTTTCGATGACATTCCTGAGCTCATTGATTTCTTCTGCAGTTAACTCGTTTGCCTTTCTACTTGGATCAATCTTGGTTTTCTCACAGATCTTCTTTGCCGATGAGCGACCGATTCCATAAATATATGTCAACGCAACATCCAATCTCTTGTTGGGAAGGTCTACTCCCGCGATACGAGCCATGTATGTTCCTCCTGTTTATCTCTGCCTTTGCTTATGTTTAGGGTTTTCGCAGATGATCCTAACCACCCCTCTCCGTTTAATCACCTTGCATTTATCACAGATTCGTTTCACACTAACTCTAACTTTCATAGTCTCCATTCCTCACTTGTTGTTCCTTATAGGTTCCTCGATCGAATCCTTCCCTTCTTTACAAGTCCTTCATGATGATGCATTTTTAGATGCCCCTCGATTTGGGACATGGTATCCAAGTCAACACCTACCATGATTAGCAATGAGGTTCCTCCCATCAAGTACGCTAAGTCCGTCGGGAAGTGAAAGAGCTTCTGCACAATGGTAGGTATGATGGCAATGAATGCTAAGAATAATGATCCTGGGAGTATAATACGATTCAATACTTTGGTAAAGTATTCTTCCATCTTTTCAGATCGTATTCCAGGTATGGATCCACCGTTTTCCCGAATATTTTTCGATATTTCTATAGGATTCAGGGAAACCTGGGTATAGAAATAAGCAAAGAAGATAATCAATAGGGTGTAAAGAACCAAGTACGGTACTCCATCAGGACGGAGCCAATAGGCAAAATCGGAAAGCCACTTTACTTGCGCTCCGATGTTACCCGCAATTTGTAGAGGGAACGTCAGTACCGACGAAGCGAAAATTACCGGAATGACCCCTGAGGGGTTGATCTTGAAAGGAATATAGGTGTTCTGGGCTCCGTACATTTTCCTTCCAACCACTCGTTTTGCATAATGGACTGGGATTTTCCGTTGTCCTTGCTGCTCGATGATCACCAAGGCTACTACGATGATGAACATGATGAACACAACCAGGACAAATACCGGATTCAATTCTCTCATTTGGATTTTTTTGAGTAGGTTGTATAACGCATCAGGGAGCCTTGCTACGATTCCCGCAAATATCAAGAGAGAAATCCCATTCCCAATTCCCCGCTGGGTGATCTGTTCTCCCATCCACATAAGGAAAATCGTTCCAGTGGTCACCGTTAACATGGCAATCAATGAATAGGAGAGTTTCCCCATGGTAATGGCATCGGGAATTCGATCTGCGTATACAGTGACGGCATAGGACTGGATAAGACACACTAATACGGTCCCATACCGGGTGTATCGATGGATTTTTTTTCGTCCTCCCTCTTCTTCGGAGAGCTTCTTCAAACTGGGAAAGACAAGAAGTAAAAGTTGCATAATAATAGACATGGAAATGTACGGCATGATTCCCAGCATGAAAATCGAAAAGTTCTTGAACGCTCCTCCCGCAAAGAAATCAAGATAATCCGTTAAGGAGAGCCCGCCAGCCGATTCCTGGGCTATAAAATAGAGTTTCAACGCATTTACATTGATCCCGGGAATGGGCAATGTAGCTCCCAACCGAAATACGATCAGCATCACGAAGGTAAAAAAGATTCGTTGTCGAAGTTCTTTGATACGGAAGATATCTAGTAGAGCGTTATTGGCCATCAGATCGTTCCTATTCGTTAGAAGATTCTTTTATTTCGCCACCACTTTGTAGGATTTTCTCCTTGGCCCCCTCAGAAATAGGGAGTCCTTCGAATACTAGCTTCTTGTGGAGTTCGCCTTTACCTAAAATCTTTACATTTATTGCCCTAGCTTTTACGATTCCTTTTTCTTTCAAGGATTGTAGGGTTACTAATTCTCCTTCTTGATATTTAGCATCGATGAGGTCAAGATTTACAGGTACCGCTTCGAGCTTAAAAGGATAATTGGAGAACCCTCTCCTAGCGATTCTCCGATACAAAGGCATCTGCCCACCTTCGAAACCTGGTCGGACTCCTCCTCCCGCCCTAGCGTTCTGTCCCTTATTTCCTTTACCGGCAGTCTTTTGTAGTCTCGTTCCTGAACCGCGCCCTACAATTTTTTTCTTTTTTTTCGAACCTTTTGGGGCCTTAAGGGTATACTGTTCCATACTCAATCGATCTCCTCAACTTCGAGCATGTATTGGATCTGCTTGATCATTCCCAATATTGCTGGATCCTTTTTCTTTATGACCACCGAGTTTAACTTCCTTAAACCTAAAGCTTTCGCAGTTAACCGATGGGAAGGCTTTCTACCAATCGTACTTTTTACCAGCTTGATTCTTAGTTTGTCACCCATCTTGCTAACCCCACACTTCGTTTAAAGATTTTCCTCTATTTTTTGCAATGACTTTCGCATCTAAAAGATGCTCCAAGCCATGAAAAACTGCTTTTACGGTATTGATAGGATTCCTAGATCCCATGGCTTTGGTTAATACATCGTTTACTCCACAGGCGTCCAGAACAGCACGTACCACGCCTCCCGCAATGACTCCTGTTCCAGGTGCAGCAGGTTTCATCACAACTCTTGAACTTTTGAACCTTCCAATATAAGGATGGGGTAAGGTGTTGTGTTTGATGGGAACCTCGATCATGTTCCTCTTTGCTTTCTCCATGCCTTTGCGAATTGCTTCGGATACATCATTCGCTTTTCCAAAGCCATATCCTACTCGACCGTTTCTGTCACCTACTACTACAAGAGCGGAGAAAGAAAATCTTCTTCCTCCTTTCACTACCTTAGCAACTCGGTTGAGTGAAATGAGCTTCTCAAGAAACTCTTTACCTCTAAGACCTTTATCTTGATCCACGAATCCCTCCTAAAACTCCAAACCAGCTTTTCTGGCACCTTCAGCCACCGCTTTAACGATTCCGTGGTACAGATATCCGTTTCGATCGAACACCACAGAGTGAATATTCAGCTTTTTTGTCCGTTCACCAATGATTTGCCCTAATTTTTCCGCATTGGAAACATTGTTTCTCATGTCTCTAAATTCCTTTTCTAAGGAAGAGACAGATGCTAACGTATGGCCTTTTGTGTCATCGATCACCTGTATATAGAGATGTTTATTGCTCCGATACACAGTGAGTCTAGGACGAGTAGGCGTTCCAAATATTTTCGCCTTTACCCTAAGTTTTCGTTTTGCCCTTTGGATCTTCTTAAGTTCTAATCTATTCATTTGTTGACCCTACTTTACACCTGATTTCCCAACTTTCCTTCGAACCTGTTCTGTCTCGTACTTTATTCCCTTTGCTTTATAGGGTTCTACAGGTCGAATAGACCGTATTTCTGCAGCCACCTGTCCGACTTTTTCTTTGCTGCTACCACTTACGGTAATTTTAGTCTGCCCTTCACACTCGACCTTTATATCCGGTGGGACAGTATAGATCACAGGAGCAGAGTAACCCATGTTCAGAACAAGGTCTTTCCCTTGCATTTCCGCCCTATACCCTACCCCGTTGATTACCAAGGATTTTTTAAACCCTTCCGTAACACCAATGATCATATTCTTGATCAGGTTCCTATACAGACCATGGAGTGCTTTTGTCTTCTTCTGTTCGTTTTTTCTAATAACCTTACAGATTCCCCCTTCAATTTGCACCTCCACATCACCGTTATATGGTTGTTGGAGTTTACCCTTAGGCCCTTCCACGAAGATAATATTCTGTTCCACCTTCACTTTGACCCCTGGGGGTATAGGAATGGGCAATCTTCCAATTCTTGACATGTGTCTACCTCTCTACCAAACGGAACAAATTAATTCACCACCAACCTTTTTCTCCATGGCTTTCTTTCCCGTGGTAACCCCTTGGGAGGTGGATACGATTAACGTTCCATACCCATTCAGAACTCGGGGCATTTCACGGTACCCAGCATACACTCTTCGTCCAGGTGTAGAGATCTTTTGAAGACCATGGATAATAGGGTTCTGTTTTTCATCATACTTCAAGAAAATCCGGATGTAGCTCAAATTATCTTGGTTTACCTTTTTAAAATTCTTTATGTATCCTTCATTCTTGAGTATCTTCACGATTTCCAATTTCATCTTGGAAGTTGGTATATCAACCTTTTCGAAACGCGCTGCACTGGCATTTCGAATTTTTGTCAACATATCCGCAATGGGATCGGAACAATTCATACTCTTCTCCCTACCAACTAGATTTCGTTACACCGGGTATTAAACCTTGATGAGCAAGCTTCCGAAAACAAAGCCTACACATCTGAAACTTTCTTATATACCCTCTTGGTCGTCCACAGAGTTTACACCGATTTACCTTTCTAGTGCTGTATTTTGGCTTCTTTAAAGCCTTTACGATCATTGCTTTTCTTGCCATTATCCCTCACCCCATTATTTTCTAAACGGCATTCCAAGTTTTGCCAGAAGACTCTTCGCTTCCATATCGTTCTTTGCTGTTGTCACGATGGTGACATTCATTCCAGAAACTTGTTCTATAGTATCGTAGTCTATTTCAGGGAAAATAATTTGCTCAGTTATTCCTAAAGAGAAATTTCCATGCCCATCAAATCCATTGGGGTTCACACCTCTAAAATCCTTTACCCGTGGAAGCGCTACGTTCACCAATCGATCAAAAAACTCGTACATATAGTTTCCTCTGAGGGTAACCTTCGCTCCAATTTCCTGACCTTTTCGGACCTTGAAGTTTGCAATGGACTTCCGTGCCTTTGTCTTAATAGCCTTTTGTCCTGTAATTTGGGTAAGTTCGGATACGGCGGAGTCTAATAGTTTTTTATTCGTAATAGCTTCTCCAATGCCAACACTTACCACTATTTTTTCCAGCTTGGGAACCTGCATAGGGCTCTTGTATCCAAACTCTTGGAATAACTCCTGTGCAACCTTTTCACGGTATAATTTCTTTATTCTCGGTTCGTAGGTTTGTTTTGCCATTATAGAACCTCTCCACATTTTTTGCAGAACCGCACCTTCTTTTCGTTTTCAAACCGGTACCCTACTCGAACCGGTCCACACTTTTTACATAACACCATTACATTACTGATGTGAATTGGGGCTTCTACTTCAATAATCCCACCCTGTTCGTTCTGTCTTCGTTTCTTGACAGCCTTTTTGTGAAGGTTCACCCCTTCGACAATAACTCGCTCTTTTTCGTGATCCACACGAATAACTCGCCCCGTTTTTCCTTTCTCTTTTCCTGCAATTACTTTCACTTCATCGTTCTTTTTAACACGGAAGGTTTTGACCTTTCGTTTTTGTTTGGTTGTGTTTGTCCGTCTCATCAGTTCTTCTCCTAGCCCTTTCCCTTAAAGCACTTCGGGAGCAAGAGATAGGATCTTCATAAAATCTCCTGCTTTTGATTCCCGAAGTTCTCTGGCTACAGGACCAAATACCCGTTTTCCTTTTGGATTGTTCCCACTATCGATAATGACACATGCATTATCATCGAAACGGATGTATGTCCCATCGGCTCTACGATACTCTCTCTTAGTTCTTACTACCACTGCCCGTTCTACGTTCCCCTTCTTTACAGGAGTATTCGGGATAGCTTCTTTTATAGCGACAACGATTACGTCTCCTACACTGGCGTACTTCCGTTTCGTTCCACCTAGCACCTTTATGCACTGTGCAACTTTAGCTCCGCTATTATCTGCAACATTTAAATACGTATTCATCTGAATCATAACGGTATCCTACCTTTTCGTATTCAACAGTCCACTATTTAGCCTTCTCTACGATCTGTAGTAAACGCCAACGTTTTTCCTTACTGATGGGTCTCGATTCAATAATTCTGACAATGTCTCCCACATGTGCCTCTTGATTTTCGTCGTGCGCTTTGTACTTCTTCGAGACAGTAATATATTTCTTATATAGTCGATGCATCTTCCTGGAGGAGACCTTCACGACAATGGTTTTTTCCATCTTATCGCTAACAACTTCCCCTTGAAGGATCCTTTTGTTCGATTTTCTTTCCACCGTATCCACAGTTTACTCCTGTTTCTGTAAGGTCGTTTGATGGATTCTAGTGTTCAACCGTGCGATTTTCCTCCGTAGCGTTCGAAGCTCCAGAGGATTCTCCAGATGTCCGATCACTTTATCAAACCGTAATTTAAAATACCTCTTTGTGAGTTCTTCCCGTTTTGCGATAAGTTCGGGAAGTGTGAGATCTTTGAAAGAATCTTTCATGGCGATTTACTCTCCCTCTTCTCGAGAAACAATCTTGGTCTTGATAGGCAGCTTGCTTCCTGCCAACTTGAGGGATTCTTCAGCCAGTTCTTTCGGAACACCTGCAATCTCAAACATTACTGTCCCTCGTTTCACAGGTGCTACCCAGTATTCTGGGTTTCCTTTCCCTTTACCCATTCGTGTTTCTGCAGGTTTTTTTGTGTACGGCATATCAGGGAAGATTCGGATCCACACCTTACCTCCCCGCTTTATATTCCGCGTCATGGCTACACGGGCTGCTTCGATCTGACGGTTGGTAATCCACTCCGGTTCCAAAGCGACCAATCCATAGTCACCAAACTCGAGGCTATTGTTCCGGCTTGCTATCCCTACCAGAGTACGGTTAACCCTTCGCATTTTCTTTCTATACTTCGTTCTTTTGGGACTCAGCATACATTAGCTCCTACTACCCGCTGTCTTTTCTTTCTTCTTCTTGATCAGCTGCCCAGCGTCTTCTTTTTTATCTCTTCGGAACACTTCTCCAGTAAACACCCAAACCTTCACACCTATGGCACCAAAGGTAGTGAAAGCTTCATCGAATCCATAATCTATATTCGCTCTAAGAGTGTGCAGGGGAACCCGGCCTTCCATAATTGTTTCAGTTCGGGACATTTCCGCTCCACCCAATCGACCAGAGATCCGTATCTTTATACCCTGTACACCAGCCTTCATCGCGTTGCTGATAGCTGTTTTTAACGCCTTTCTGAATGATACTCTGGCAAGCAATTGTCTCGCGATGTTCGCAGCAATCAACTGTGCGTTCGTTTCAGGTCGTTTGATCTCTTTGATTTTTATCTGAATCTTTTTCCCTGCTTCCTTTTGAAGAACTGAACCAATTTTTTCGATCGAAGCTCCTTTGGTTCCAATAATAACTCCTGGCCTAGCCGTATGAATAATCAGGGTAATTCGCTGAGGATGTCGAATAATTTCTACTTCTGCGATTTCTGCACTCTTTGTTTCTGGAAGAGAAGCAAGAATCTTTCTCAACCGAAGATCCTCATGTAAAGTAGGTGCATATTCTCGCGGATCGACGAACCATTTTGATTTCCATGTCTTGTTGATTCCTAATCGGAGTCCAACTGGATGAACTTTCTGGCCCACGTTAATCCCCCACCTTCTGGATTTCGTCTACCACCACTTTGATGTGGCTCATACGTCTTTGAAGTATATCCGCCCTTCCTCTACCCCGGATCCACATCCTCTTCATCCTGGGACCCTCATTCACCAGGAGCTCTTTCACATACAACATGTCCTCGTCCAGTTTTTTATTCTGGTACAGAGCATTTGCGGCTGCTGATTTCAGCACCTTGTATAGAAGCTTGGCTCCCTTATGAGGTAGATGTTCTAGAATCGCTATAGCTTCAGAGTAAGGCTTTCTCCGAATATTGTCTGCTACCCGCCGCACCTTAGAAGGGGCTATGAGCAGGTATTTTGCTTCCGCCCGATATCCCGTAGTTTCCGCCATACTACCCACCCTTACTTCTTTTCTGCTTTTTTGTCGGACCCGGCATGTCCACGGAAAATCCTAGTAGGCGAAAACTCACCTAGCTTATGCCCAACTAAATTTTCCGTGATATACACAGGTATAAAGCTTTTCCCATTGTATACAGAGATCGTGAGTCCCACCATTTCAGGAATAATCGTTGAACAGCGGGAGTAAGTTTTAATCATCCTTCGTTCTCCAGACTTGTTCATTGCGAGAACCTTTTTATAGAGACTCTTTTCAATGAATGGACCCTTTTTGATTGACCGAGACACAGTTTGCTCCTATCTTCTCCGTTTTATGATAAAAGTATTCGAGTATTTCTTCTTCTTTCTTGTTTTGTAACCCTTTGCTGGTACTCCAGTTGGTGAAACTGGGTGCCTTCCTCCACGGGTTCTTCCTCCAAGAGGATGGTCGACCGGGTTCATTGCTTCACCGCGAACTTTAGGTCTCCTGCCCAACCAACGGGATTTACCCGCCTTTCCCAACATCTCGTTCATAGCGTCTTCGTTACCAATCGAACCTACGGTCGCATAACAAGCCTTATGAACCAATCTCATTTCTCCAGAGGGAAGTTTGAGAGTCACATAGTCACCCTCTTTTGCAGCTAGAATCGCATAAGCTCCTGCACTTCTAGCCAATTGTCCCCCCTTCCCGCTCTTCAATTCGACATTATGAACCATCGTACCTAGAGGTATTTCATCCAATGGAAGAGCATTCCCTACAGTAGGAGGAGCCCCTGGTCCACTGAGAATAGTTGCTCCTTTCTCCAACCCTTTGGGGGCAATAATGTACCGTTTTTCTCCATCCGCATAGGTTACCAGCGCTATCGAAGCGTTTCTGTTAGGGTCATACTCAAAAGCTTTCACGGTTGCAGGTATACCATGTTTGTCCCTTTTAAAGTCTATAACCCTATACTTTCGTTTGTGACCGCCTCCCCTCCTTCGAACGCTGATTCTACCCCATGCACCTCTTCCTGCTTTTGAAGAGAGTCCTTTCGTAAGAGACTTTTCCGGTTCTTTTTTATCTACTTCATACTGCAGGGTAGCGGCGAACCGTAGACCTGGTGTGATTGGATTGAACGTTTTGATAGCCACTGCATCCCCCTATCGTTTATGCGCCTTCGAAAATAGATATTTTTTCGCCCTTCTGTAGGGTAACAATCGCTTTTTTCCAGGAAGCGGTGTATCCCGGCTGAGCTCGACCCCTCTTGGGTTTACCTTTCACATTCATGATATTGCAGCTTACAGGATGCACGGAAAATAGCTCCCGGACCGCTCGCATAACCTGATATTTATTTGCCCGTTTGTCGACCTTGAACACGTATTTTCCTACTTCCCTCATCTGATTTGTCTTTTCTGTAAGCACGGGTTCAATAATAATCTGTTCCGTATTCATAATTCTTCCCAATCCTTATGCATACATACTGCTCAAGTTTTGAGCTGCCGACTCAAGTACTAGAACATTCCTTCCGTATAGTAAATCATTGGCATTCAACTTGTCATAAGAGAGCACGGTGAGCCACGGAATATTCGCTCCCGCTCGTCGAATCGTGGAATCGTTATCCTTGAGAATAAGTACAGTGCGTTCTTCGGGAATCAGATTTCTTAGAATGTTTAACAGGTCTTTTGTTTTCCCCGATTCCACGGTAAAATCCTCTACCACCTTCAGTTTATTTTCTTTCACCTTCAAACTTAACAGAGACCTGTATGCTGACTTCTTTACTTTCTTAGGAAGGGAGAAACTATAATCCCTCGGTTTTGGGCCAAAGATTATACCTCCTCCTACCCAGAGGGGAGATCTTCGCCTACCAGCACGAGCTCTACCCGTTCCCTTCTGCTTCCAAGGTTTCCGACTAGAACCCTTCACTTCTGCCCTAGTTTTGGTTGAAGCTGTTCCAACCCGAGCATTGGCTTGTTCATTCACAATGGCGTAATAAATAAGCGCATCACTTATATCTGCGTTAAACACAGAGTCGGCAAGTTCGATGGTCCGTACCTCTTCACCCTTTATTGAAAACACCTTCTGTTCCATCTTTGACCTCTACAACTCTCTTTTCTTTGCTGAAGTAACGACCACCATCCCGTTTATAGCTCCGGGCACCGCACCTTTGACAAGTAGCAGTTGTTTCTCTGGATCAATTTTTACGATCCGAAGATTCTGGACAGTGTATCGTTGTCCTCCCATCCTCCCTGCCATCTTTACTCCGCGGAAGGTATGACCGGGATGCGTGTTTTGCCCCGTCGATCCATGAGTTCGGTGGAATTTGGATCCATGGGTATCACGCCCCCCATGGAAACCCCACCGCTTCACGACACCTTGATATCCCTTCCCTTTGGTGGTGCCTCGAACGTCTACAAATCGCAATCCTTCCAAGGCCTCAACCCCAATCTTCGCCCCTACCTCACCCTCAAGTTCGAAATCTCGTATTTCCACCAGATGCCGGGTAGGTTTGACAGACTCGGGAAATTGACCTCTGTATGGCTTGGTTAGACGGCTTTCCTTGATCTGACCAGATCCTAAAACAACCGCCTCATACCCATTCTTTTCTATGGTACGTCTTGCAACAATCCAGTTGGGCTCCACCTGGATGACAGTAACGGGAACTAAAACCCCGCTTTCATCGAAAACTTGGGTCATCCCAACTTTCTTTCCTATTAGACCAACCATTACATTCCCCTACTATTTCTTACTGCTTGATCTCTACATCTACACCCGCGGGTAGTTCTAACTTCATCAGAGCATCCATTACGGTCGATGTGGGAGATAGAATATCAATTAGCCGCTTATGTGTCCGCATTTCGAACTGCTCCCTAGATTTCTTGTGGACATGTGGAGAGCGCAGAACTGTAAACTTGTTTATTCGTGTCGGTAACGGAATCGGTCCCGAAACATTCGCTCCGGCCTTTTGTACGGTTTGTACAATTGCCTTCGCACTTTGATCGATCAACTCCACATCAAAGCTTCGGAGCCGAACTCGAATTCTATCCTTAGCCATTACTCCTCCAAAAAGAAGCCTTACCCCCTTCAAGGCGGGGTAAGGCTTTTATTGAAATTACTCGATGATTTCGATTACCTGACCGCTGGCAACTGTTCTTCCACCTTCACGAATAGCGAACCGCAATCCCTTATCCATCGCGATGGGATAGATGAGTTCAACGGTAATTTCCGTATTATCCCCCGGCATCACCATTTGCTTATCCTGCGGAAGCTCTATCGTACCCGTCACATCGGTAGTTCGGAAATAGAACTGAGGACGATATCCGGAGAAGAACGGAGAATGTCTACCGCCCTCTTCCTTAGAAAGTACGTAGATCGTTCCCTTGAACTTTTTGTAGGGCTTAATCGATCCGGGTTTGGCCAAGACCTGCCCACGTTCCACTTCTTTCTTATCAATACCGCGAAGGAGACATCCAATATTGTCACCAGCCTGGCCTTCGTCAAGGATCTTGTTGAACATTTCGATTCCAGTGACAACGGTTTTCTTGGTCTCGCGAATACCTACGATTTCCACTTCATCGTTCAGCTTGATCACTCCCCGCTCCACACGACCCGTTACCACCGTACCACGACCCTGAATGGAGAATACGTCTTCAATGGGCATGAGGAAGGGTTTGTCAACATCACGCTGCGGAATGGGGAAATAGCTATCCATTGCATTGAGAAGCTCTCCAATGCATTTCGTCTTTTCCGGATCATCCGGATTTTCCATAGCAGGGAATGCTGCTCCCCGCACGACAGGCACTTCATCCCCTGGGAAATTGTAGAACTTTAATAGATCCCGCATCTCTTCCTCTACCAGGTCAATAAGATCCGGATCGTCTACCATGTCAATCTTGTTGATGAACACAATAAGAGCAGGAACCCCTACCTGTCGAGCGAGAAGGATATGTTCCTTGGTTTGTGCCATAGGTCCATCCGTAGCGGCCACAACCACGATGGCTCCATCCATCTGAGCAGCACCCGTGATCATGTTTTTGATATAGTCTGCATGTCCCGGGCAGTCTACGTGCGCATAGTGCCGTTTATCGGTCTGATATTCGATGTGCCGAGTATTGATCGTAATACCCCTTGCCTTCTCCTCGGGGGCATTATCAATATCTTCATACTTCATCACTTTCCCACCGTAGTGTCTGGCACAGTACATCGATATTGCTGCAGTTAGGGTAGTCTTACCATGGTCAATATGACCGATCGTACCGACGTTGATGTGAGGTTTCGCCCTTTCAAACTTTTCTTTGGCCATTTCTGCCTCCTTCCGCTATTTTCACCGAAAATAGTTTTCTAGATATCAGTGTCCGGTAATCCGTACAGGATACTACCGTACCTTAACCACCAGATTCGTTAGTTGGATGTGATAGGAGATGAAAAGTCTAACGAAAGACGCCCATCCTTCCTACACAACCTTGCTCCTGGAATAACCATAGGAAGTCCTCCTACAGTTTCGCAGGAACCCACAACATCGCACCGTTCAAGACGGTCTAATGGACGAACAGCGATCTGATTATATATGGTTCTCCCAAGATGGTCAATAGACCGTTCCCGAGTTACCACCGATAATGGGCAAATGCTTTGTTCGCTTCTGCCATCTTATGTGTATCTTCTTTTTTCTTTATGGCAGTGCCCGTATTGTTGTACGCATCCCAGAGTTCTAGCGCCAATTTTTCACTAAAGTTCTTTCCCGACCTTTCCCGAGCAGCGGTGATAATCCATCGCATGGCTAGTGCCTCTCGCCGGGATTCGCGAATTTCCACCGGTACCTGGTAGGTAGCTCCACCTACTCTTCGGGATTTCACTTCTACCAACGGTTTTACATTTTCAATCGCCTTCAGAAAAACTTCCAATTCACTCTTGTCTGTTTTACCCTTCAGCGACTCGATGGCGTTGTAGAGTAATCGAGTAGCGATGGACTTTTTTCCTTTCAACATCATGCGCGTAATGAACTTGGCCACCACTACATTGTGATATCGAGAATCAGGGAGTGTCGGCCGTTTCGTTGCTACTTTTCTTCTTGCCATGATACGTTTCTCCTACGCCTTTGGCCGTTTCGCCCCATACTTTGAACGGCCCCTTTTACGATCTTCCACACCCAATGCATCCTTTGTGCCCCGAATGATATGATAACGGACTCCAGGTAAGTCTTTTACCCGTCCTCCCCGTATCAACACCACCGAGTGTTCCTGAAGATTGTGTCCGATACCTGGAATATACGCGGTTACTTCGATTCCATTCACCAATCGAACTCGAGCAACCTTCCGCAATGCAGAGTTAGGTTTCTTCGGTGTAATCGTCATCACTCGAGTGCAAACACCTCTCTTCTGAGGACAACCCTGCAGGGCTGGGGCCTTCGTTTTTGAACGTGCTTTTTGTCGTCCCTTTCGAATAAGCTGATTGATTGTTGGCATACCTTAACCATTTCTCCTACTGTTAGTTAAAACCTGCAAGCGAAGCAGGAATGTACCCCAAGTTCTTCAAAATGTCAATATAGGGATCAATCGTCCGAATCGCCATACTCATCCTCACCATTCTCCTCTTCCTGTACACTTTGAATGATCTCCTGTTTACTAGGCTCAGATTCTTCCTTTTCTTTCTGCTTGGATTCGAGGATTTTCTGTATCTTTGCGTCCAGGTCTTCTGCATTCTCATCGTACAGTTTCAGGGCTCGATACCGTTTCATACCCGTTCCAGCTGGTATGGGATGACCAATGATCACGTTTTCTTTCAATCCCCTCAGGTAGTCCACCGCTCCAGCTATAGCTGCATTTGTCAGGACTCTGGTAGTTTCCTGGAAGGAAGCAGCAGAGAAGAATGAATCAATGTTCAAAGAAGCCCGTGTAATTCCAAGAAGCAGGGGTCTTGCAATAGCGGGCTGTCCTCCTTCACGGATCACCTTTTCATTTTCTTCGTGGAACTTGTGCTTATCCACCTGTTGGCCAAAGATGAAGTTCGTATCCCCTACAGACACGATCTCTACTTTCCTCATCATCTGCCGAATGATGATCCCTATGTGTTTATCGTTGATGCTTACACCTTGCAGACGATACACTTCCTGGATCTCGTTCATCATGAATTGTTGTAGGGCATTCTCCCCTAAGGTGTGCAGCACATCATGAGGATCTATATTCCCATCGCAGAGCTGTTCCCCTGCTTCTACCGTATCTCCTTCGCGAACCAACAGGTGACGTCCCATGGGAACCAGATGTTTATACTCTTTCCCATAGGGGTCCTCGATGGCAATGACCCGTTTTCCTTTGATAATGTTTTTAAACCGGACGACTCCCGAAACCTGGGCAAGAACCGCTGCATTCTTTGGCTTTCGGGCCTCGAATAGTTCTCCTACTCTTGGGAGACCTCCCGTGATATCACCTGTCTTTACACTTTCTTTTAAAAGTTTTGCCAATGTGCGGCCCGCCTTTATCTTGTCCCCGTCGTTCACATTCAAGTATGCTGAGCCAGGTATGAAATATACCGCTTTTTCCATGCCCTGCTCGTCGAGAATTCGGATCCGGGGTTGAATAGACTCAGACGTGTAATCGGTGATCTTCTTTTCGATATTCCCGGTTTCTTCGTTGATTTCCTCCTTCAGCGTAGTTCCCAACACGATATCTACAAACTCTACAATTCCATCGTACTCTGAGATGATTGGTTCACTAAAGGGGTCAAACGTTGCGAGGGTGTACTCGGGAGGAAGAATATCACCAGGTTTCACGAACAAGGTGGAACCGTTTCGGATTTCAACTTTCTGTTCCTGGGCAATGAGGTACAGTTTCTTTCTATCTTTTCCGATCAGAATGTAGGCATTGTGGTTGGAAACAATATCTTGTCCATCCCGCTTTAAGATTGCCTGTCCCTTGAGTACTCGATCTCCATCCTTCAAGTAAAGTTTGTCCTTCGGCTGCAGATCGATGGAATCCAGGATCCGATTCACAATGATATGCCCTTTTCGGGTGAACAGGAGATCGCCGGTTTGAAGCTTCACTGTGGATCCGAGAATCCCTTTCATAACAATGGGATACTTGAGATAGACCTTGTTTTCTTCAGAAGCTTTCGTAGCGGCCCCCCCGATGTGGAAGGTGCGCATGGTAAGCTGGGTTCCTGGTTGACCGATCGATTGGGCAGCAATGATTCCTACCGCTTCTCCAATTTCTACGGTTTTGTTGGTAGCCAGGTTCCTTCCATAACATTTCTGACATACCCCATGCCTGGACTCGCAAGTAAGTACCGTCCGGATCCGCACAGCCTCGATCCCGGCTGCTTCGATTTCTTGGGCTATCTCATCGGTAATGAGTTCATTCACATCTACGATGATTTCACCCGTAATCGGGTGCTTTACCCGTTCTAGCGTGAACCGCCCCTCAATACGGTCTGCTAAGGATTCCACGATCTCCTCTCCATCCTTCAGCGCCCGCATTTCCAACCCGTTAATGGTGCCACAATCTTCCTCGTTCACTACCACATCCTGAGCGATGTCCACCAATCGCCGGGTCAAGTATCCCGCATCTGCCGTTTTTAATGCGGTGTCTGCTAGACCTTTTCGGGCTCCGTTGGTAGAGATGAAGAATTCGATAACGGAAAGCCCCTCCTTGAAGTTCGAGAGGATCGGAAGTTCAATGATATCTCCCGATGGCTTCGCCATAAGCCCCCGCATTCCCGCTAGCTGTCGAATCTGACTACGAGAACCTCTAGCACCCGAGTTGGCCATCATGTAGACCGGATTGAACCCCTGACGATCGCTCTTCAGAATGTTCATCAATTCGTTTGTCAACTCCTCGTTTGTCTTGGACCATACCTCGATTACCCGGTTGTATCGTTCTTCTTGGGTGATGTGTCCATGGAGGTACTGTTCCTGGATCTCCCGAACTTCGGCATTGGCTTTTTCAATCATCTTTTTCTTCGATTCGGGAATAAGGATGTCTTCTACCCCGATGGTTGCCCCGAAAAGGGTGGCATACTTGAAACCCAAGTCTTTCAAAGCATCCAACATTTGCACAGTGAGGTAAGGGCCTTTCTCTACATAGACTTTCGCAATTAAGGCTTTCAATTCTTTATCGCCCATTGGGTAGTTCAGATACTCGATCCCTTTGGGTAATCCTTCGTTGAATACTACTCGACCCGGGGTTGTCTCGATTACTTCACCATTGATAGGAACTTTGATTCTAGCCCAATACTCGACCGATCCAGCATCGATAGCCATCAAGACTTCTTCCACCGAACTGAACCGCTTCCCTTCCCCTTTGGCACCTTTCTTTTCTCGAGTCAAGTAATGGATGCCTAGAATCATGTCCTGAGAAGGAAACACGATGGGTTTTCCATTTGCGGGATTCAACAAGTTCTTGGCAGATAGCATGAGAGTCCAGCATTCTATCTGAGCTGCTTGCGTCAAAGGTACATGTACAGCCATCTGGTCCCCATCGAAGTCAGCGTTGTATGCATGACAAACGAGAGGATGAAGCTTGATCGCTTTCCCATCTACCAATACGGGTTCGAAGGCTTGGATTCCCAATCGGTGGAGGGTGGGTGCCCGGTTCAGTAGAACAGGGTGCTCTTTCACTACATCCTCCAAGATCTGCCATACCTCCGGGCTCTCTGTTTCTACGAGAGTCTTAGCCTTCTTGATGTTATAGACAACATCTTTCTCCACCAGTTTCTTCATGATGAAGGGTTTGAACAGTTCCAACGCCATTTTCGTAGGAAGACCACACTGGTGAAGCTTCAACTCAGGTCCTACTACGATCACGGAGCGACCCGAGTAATCGACCCGTTTACCCAGAAGGTTCTGCCGGAATCGACCTTGTTTCCCTTTCAACATATCGGAAAGGGATTTAAGGGGTCGATTGGAAGCCCCTTTCACTACCCGTTTACGCTTAGAATTGTCAAATAAGGCATCTACCGCTTCCTGGAGCATCCGCTTCTCGTTTCGAATGATGATGTCAGGAGCGTTCAGAGCGATGAGCCGTTTTAACCGGTTATTCCGGTTAATCACTCTTCGGTATAGGTCATTCAAGTCACTTGTCGCAAACCTTCCTCCATCCAGCTGCACCATCGGTCGAAGTTCTGGAGGAATCACGGGAATCACCTCAAGAATCATCCATTCAGGACGGTTCCCTGAATCCCGAAAGTTTTCCACAATTTCGATCCGTTTTAGAAGCCGTTTGTCCGCTTTGGGGCCTTTCTCGATCATCTGGGCTCGAAGTTGAGCAGACAGAGCATCTAGATCGATCCCTTCCAGCAGGGTGCGAATGGCTTCTGCTCCTATACCGGCCGTAAAAGCCATTCCATGTCGCTCCTTCGCCTCCAGATACTCCTCCTCTGTGAGGAGTTCCATTTTCTTGAGATCGGTATCCCCCGGATCGATCACGATGTACTTTTCATAGTAGAGGACCGAACGCAAAGCAGCTACGGTTAGGTCCAGTAACAACCCCATTCTGGAAGGTACTGAACGGTAGTACCAGATGTGAGAAACGGGTGAAGCAAGTTCGATGTGTCCCATCCGTTCCCTTCGTACTTTAAAATGGGTAACTTCTACACCACAACGATCACAGATGACGCCCTTGTACCGGATGGACTTGAACTTTCCACAGTAACACTCCCATTCTTTCGTGGTACCAAAGATTCGCTCACAGAATAGCCCCTCTTTTTCAGGTCGAAGAGTCCTGTAATTGATGGTTTCAGGCTTCTTCACTTCTCCATAGCTCCATGCACGGATCTTTTCTGGAGAAGCCAACTGTATGCGAATGGAATCAAAATCCTGGATATCTCGCATGGTTACCTCCTAAAAATTGCTCCCCTGACGGTTGATCAATTCTTCGTCCCGTTCCGTTAGGGGAATCGGCTTTCCCTTAGCATCGCGGATGGTAATATCTAAAGCCAATCCTCGAAGCTCTTGAACCAACACATTGAAAGACTCGGGAACACCGGCTGCAGTGGAAGGTTCACCTTTTACGATGCTTTCGTAGATTTTTGCTCTTCCTGTCATATCATCTGATTTGATGGTGAGAAGTTCCTGTAGGGTATTTGCAGCTCCATAGGCTTCCAATGCCCACACTTCCATTTCGCCCAAACGCTGTCCACCAAACTGCGCTTTACCTCCCAAGGGCTGCTGAGTAACCAAGGAATAGGGACCGGTAGAGCGGGCATGCATTTTATCGTCCACTAGATGATGGAGTTTCAGCATGTACATGTACCCCACTGTGACAGGATTCTTGAAAGGCTCTCCTGTTTTCCCGTCCCGGAGAATGGCTTTCGAGTTTTCTGGTAGATTGGACTGTCTCAGTTTCTGAGCAATTTCTTCCAAAGTGGCAGATTCGAACACCGGCGTTGCATACCACTCGTCATTGGATACTGCCGCCCAACCAAGCATCGTTTCCAACAACTGACCCAAGTTCATTCGGGAAGGTACTCCTAGGGGGTTCAAACAGATATCCAACGGTGTACCATCCTCGAGGAAAGGCATGTCTTCTTCCGGAAGGACACGGGCAATAACTCCCTTATTCCCATGCCGACCCGCCATCTTGTCTCCCTCCTGGAGCTTCCTCTTCGTAGCAATTAACACTTTCACTACCTCTTCCACTCCGGGTGGAAGATCATCCCCTTCAGACCGTTTAAGTCTCTGGATATCGATCACTGTTCCCTCGGTTCCATGGGGAACACGGAGACTGGTATCCCGAACTTCTTTCGCTTTTTCGCCAAAGATAGAGTTCAAGAGTTTGAACTCAGGGGTCGTTTCTGTCTCCGATTTGGGGGTGACCTTTCCCACGAGGATGGACCCCGATTTCACCTTGGCTCCTATACGGATGATCCCCTCCTCATCCAGTTGTTCCAGAGCCTTCTCTCCAATATTGGGGATATCTCGAGTGATTTTTTCGGGCCCCAACTTCGTTTCTCTCACATCCACGGAGAACTCTTTAATGTGAATAGAGGTAAAAATATCCTCTTTGACGATTTTCTCGGAAATCAGAATGGCATCCTCAAAGTTGTAGCCGTTCCAGGGAACAAATCCAACTAACACGTTTCTTCCTAGCGCTAGTTCCCCATGGAACGTAGCAGGTCCATCAGCCAGAACATCTCCAGCCTTCACTTTTTGACCGTATTTTACAATGGGTTTTTGGATATAACAGGTATCTTGGTTTGTCCGCTGATACTTGATCAGTTCAAATACATCTCGATCGTTCGCATGAGCAGGCGAATCGGGTTTGATCACGATACGTGTACTGCTCACATACTCTACTGTTCCCGATCTTTTTGCCTTGATGAGCACTCCCGAGTCATAGGCGCATTTGGCCTCCATCCCTGTCCCCACCCGAGGAGGCTCAGGGAACACTAAGGGCACTGCTTGACGTTGCATGTTGGATCCCATGAGGGCTCGGTTCGCATCGTCGTGTTCCAGGAAAGGGATCAAAGAGGCCGAAACCGATATGATTTGTTTGGGGGAAACATCCATGTACTGGATATCCTTAGGACTTCGAGTAGTGTAGTCCCCGCCTTTTCGAACACTGATTTGATCCTGAAGGAAGTTCCCATGTTCATCGATCGGTGCGTTAGCCTGGGCAATGAAGTACTTTTCCTCATCCATGGCCGATAGGAACTCGATCTCATTGGTCACTTTCCCATTCACTACCTTACGATAAGGAGTTTCGAGAAATCCGTACTCATTCACCCGGGTGTAGTTGGCCAAAGAAACAATCAATCCAATATTGGGGCCTTCGGGTGTTTCGATAGGACACATCCTACCGTAATGGGTATAGTGTACGTCTCGAACCTCGAATCCTGCTCGGTCCCTCGACAACCCTCCGGGCCCCAATGCATTGAGCCTTCGCTTGTGGGTGAGTTCTGCCAGAGGATTCACTTGGTCCATGAACTGGGATAGTTGACTAGAACCGAAGAACTCCTTGATCGCAGCAACAATGGGTTTGATGGAAATCAGATCCTGGGGTTTCAGCGTTTCTGTCTCTTTCAGAGACATACGTTCCTTGGCGATTCGTTCCATTCGAGTGAAGGCAGTTTTCAATTGGTTGGCTAATAGTTCTCCCACAGAACGAACCCTTCTATTCCCCAGATGATCGATATCATCCACGTTCGCTTCACCGATGTATACCTGAATCAAGTACTTCATCGTGTTGATGATATCTTCTTTCGTTAACAGATGAGAATCGATCGGCTGTTCGTACCCGAACTTCTTATTCAGTTTGTAACGACCAACCCTTCCTAAGTCATACCGACGAGCAGAGAAAAACATGGAAAGAAAATCTTTTTCCGCGTTCTCTACGGTAATAGGTTCCCCCGGCATAAGGATCGAATACACCGCAGAGAGCGCATCTTCCTTGGTAGGCTCGTCCTGCCCTTGATCTTCACGGGTAAACTTGGCCTCTTCCCGTTCAAAACAGTTCAGGATCACCTCAGAGTTCAAGGAGCCTTCCGCTTCGAAATCGATGATCTCTAGTTCTTGAACTTTTTGGGTGAGCAGTTCATCGATATCATGAGGGTGAAGCTTGTCTCCCGCCATATGGAGGCGTTTCAAACTTTCCCCCTCCTGTACAAACACAGGTTTGGCCAATACTTTATTTACAAGAGAATCCTTTAATTCCCGATTTTCCGTCAACTGGACAGTTTTCGTTTTATAGAATAAGGAAATGATTTTTTCCCTGCTGTCGTACCCCAACGCGCGGAGGAATAAAGTTCCCAAAATCCGTTTTTTTCTGTCGATCTTCGCATAAATCAAATCCTTCTTTTGGTCTATCTCGAATTCTAGCCAGGAACCACGGTAGGGAATGATTCTGGATGAGTATACCCCTTTCTCGTGGGAAAAAATCACCCCGGGAGAACGATGGATTTGAGATACAACGACTCGCTCTGCTCCGTTTATGATGAAAGTTCCTCGATCCGTCATCAGGGGAATATCCCCCATATAGATGTCCTTCTGGCGAATTTCGCCTGTTTCAAGGAACACCAGGTTTATCCTGGCCTTGATAGGAACCGCGTAGGTTAGCCCTTTCTGCTTGCATTCCGATTCACTGAACTTAATACTCCCTTCTTCAAGGGTGTAATAATCATACTCCAACCGCATATCCCCATTCTGGCTTTCGATGGGAAATACGGATCGGAATACTTCCTCCAGCCCCTGATTCAATAGTGGCTTTCCTTCCCGAAGACGTTCCCGTTGCAGGAATCGTTCGTAAGAAGAAAGCTGGATATCGATCAGGTTGGGCAGTTCCATAACATCAGGTCTTCGCTTTCCTACGACGACCCGTTTAATCGCGGCATTCCTATCGAACATGTATGCACGCCTCCTGAGAATAATAGACCACCGGCCCAACATGCACCGGTGGTTTCATGAGAATGAAATACGTTGTAACTACTTCTGTTTTACTGGATCTCAACGGTTGCCCCGGCATCCTCTAGGGCTTTCTTGATGGTCGCCACCTCTTCCTTGGAAGCATTTTCTTTAATTACTCCAAGGCCTTCTACGAGATCCTTCGCTTCCTTCAGGCCAAGGCCCGGAACTACGGTCCGCACTGCCTTAATCACGTCGATCTTCTTGTCTCCTACAGCCTTTAACTTGATGGTGAACTCAGTCTTTTCTTCTGCGGGGGCTGCGGCAGCGGCTGCACCTGCGCCCGGAACCGCTGCTGCTACCGCTACCGGCGCAGCTGCAGTAACACCGAACTTCTCTTCCATCATTTTTACTAGCTCAGAGACTTCCAAGACAGACATGTTAGCGATCGCATCAAGAATCTGTTCCTTTGTCAGTGTTGCCATATTATCTTCTCCTTCGTTTTATTCCAGCGATAGCACGCAACACGTTTACGAAGACTAACGCTGGGATCTATTTGAAGTCGCTACGCGACTTTCCTTACGACGCCTTCTTTTCCGCTACTGCCTGCAGAGTGCGTACAAGTTTCGTTGTGACCCCGTTCATGGCATACACCAGATTCTGTACTGGGGCTCGCATAGTGCCCATAAGGCTGGCCAACAACTCTACCCTGCTGGGTAGCTTGGAAAATAGCACGATCTGTTTATCGTCGAAGACCTTACCTTCTACCAGCCCACCCTTGACCTTTACACTGGTTTCTTTGGCGAACTCTAAAAGGGACTTGGCTACTTGGGTAGATTCTTCGTTCGCCATGGCAATGGCAGTAGGACCGGTTAAGTAAGAAGAAACATCCGGATGACTCATCTCCTGGAAGGCAATCCGAGCAAAGTTGTTTTTTACCACTTTGTACTCGGCGTTCAATTTCCGGAGTTCTCTTCGCAGTTTCGTGATCTGTTCGACAGTTAGTCCTCTGAAATCGGTAAAGATGAATCCCTTGTAGGATCCGAACTTGTCTTTCAGTTCTTTTACAGCTTGAAGCTTCTTATCGTTCAACTTAACTTTGTATTCACCCATGGCTTACTCCTGATCTCCCGAGATCCGTATCCCTGGTCCCATCGTAGAGGAAATGTACACGGACTTGATGAAGTTCCCCTTGGCATCGGCTGGTTTCTTTCTTTCGATCTCCTGCAGAACAGTGACAAGGTTTTCTGCAATAGCCTTGGGTTCCATCGACACTTTCCCGATGGCCAAGTGAATAACCCCTGTTTTATCCGATCGGTATTCAATCCGACCTTTTTTCAACTCGTTTAAAGCTCCCTTGATATCGAAGGTAACCGTTTGAGTCTTGGGGTTCGGCATCAATCCACGTCTTCCGAGAATCTGTCCAAGTTTTCCTACATCTTTCATCATATCAGGAGTGGCAACCGCAATGTCGAAGTCCAGCCATCCTCCTTTGATCTTTTCGATAAGATCCTCATCTCCTACATATGTAGCGCCTGCTTGGCGAGCTTCCTCTGCCTTATCCCCCTTGGCAAACACCAGGATCTTTTTTTCTCCTTTAAATTGATGGGGAAGAACTAGAGTGTCTCGAACCGTCTGGCTCTTTTTCAACGCAAGATTGATAGACACTTCCACCGTTTCATCGAACTTGGCAAAAGCCATCTGTTTTACCAACTCTGCAGCCTTCGCTGGAGAGTAGGATTCCTTAGGATTGTACTTCTTTAAGGCTTCAAGATACTTCTTTCCCCGTTTCATCTTAAGCCTCCACTTCAACGCCCATACTGCGGGCAGTTCCTGCAATGATTTTCATGGCTGCTTCTATATCGTTCGCATTCAAATCAGGAAGCTTAAGCTGTGCAATTTCTCGAAGCTTTTCCTTCGACAGCTTTCCTACTTTGTTCTTGTTCGGGACGGCTGATCCCGACTCAATCCCCAAAGCTTTCTTAATCAACACCGATGCAGGAGGAGTCTTCAGCACAAAACTGAAGGACTTGTCCGCATACACAGTGATGATCACAGGGATGATCAAACCCGGCTCCATATTCTTCGTAGCATCGTTGAACTGTTGTACGAATTGCGGAGCCGAGACCCCATGTGGCCCAAGCGCTGGCCCGACGGGTGGTGCGGGGGTAGCCTTTCCAGCAGGGCACTGCAATTTAATGACGGCAGTGACTTTCTTTTTTGCCATAGAATGTTTCTCCTTTCGTGGTACTGACGTCCTTGGTTGGACTCCCAACGAGAAGAAAGCCCGGAAACTCCGGGATTTAAATCTTCTCTACCTGAAGAAAGTCGACTTCTACCGGTGTAGCGCGTCCAAAAATCCCCACCATCACCCGTAGCTTGCCTTTCTCCAGATTTACTTCCTCTATCGTTCCCGTAAATGAATCAAAGGGACCATCGATGATACGGACACTTTCCCCTACAGAAAAAGTCTGTTTCGGTTTCAGTACTTTTTCTCCCTTAATTTCCCCTGTTTTTTGGAAGATCATCCTCGCTTCTTCTTGGGAAATAGGTTGAGGTTTCATATTGGGAGAAGAGCCGACAAAACCTGTCACCCCTGGTATCCTGCGAATAGCAGAACAGATGGGTTTCCACCCCTGATCGGGGAGATCCATTTCCAATAAAATATAACCCGGCAAAAATTTCTTCGTGGAAACCTTTTTCTTGCCGTCCTTCACTTCCACTACTTGCTCCGAAGGGACCTTGATATCGAAAATGTACTCTCCTAGATTCTGTTCCTGTATCATTTTGCGAAGAGTTTTCTCGATTTTGTTCTCGTACCCCGAGTACGTATGAAGGACATACCAACCTTTTGCCATGCGTTACCTTAACTCTTTAGAATATCCAATCCAATCCAAGTAGGAACAGAAAATCTACTAACCCGAGGATGATGGCAAAAATCAAGGTAGATACCAGGACAACCTTTGTAGAGGCGATGACTTCATCCTTTGTAGGCCAGACAACCTTCTTCATTTCCGCAACGCTGTCTTCGATAAATTGAATTATCTTCTTCATCCTCTCTCTCCCTCTGCTGGTACTCTGCCTGCGGGTTCCATGGAGTATGGAATCAGGCCAGGTAGGATTCGAACCTACAACATTCGGTTTTGGAGACCGACGCTCTAGCCGTTGGAGCTACTGGCCTAAATTGCATCATTATTTAATCTTTGTTTCTCGATGGAGCGTATGTTTTCGGTCGAACTTACAATACTTCTTCAGTTCCAATTTACCTTGTGTGTTCTTTCGGTTCTTTTTTGTTGTATAGTTACGTCGCTTGCATTCACTACACTGCAATGCGATGAGTTCTACGTTTTTCCCTTTCGCCTTTGCCATTCCCGATACTCCTTCTTAAATAGACGACAAGTATAGTGAATTTCTATTTCTAGTGTCAATAGCATGGCTTTGTATCAAAGCATCAAGCCCCCGACCGGATTCGAACCGGTGACCCCCACCTTACCATGGTGGTGCTCTACCGACTGAGCTACAAGGGCATTTCCTTACAATATAACAAGTTAGATCTTACAGTGTCTCCAGTATTCTGTATCAAATATCTCCAACCGTTACTGGAGTTTACAGTGTGAATCTTAAATTATCAGAAGGTTTCTCCTTTGTCAACGATGCCTGGGTAA
>JAOABU010000057.1 GCA_026418195.1 Spirochaetota bacterium
ATCAACAAGAACTACTATGTAAGCCCAGAAATATCGGAACGGGTAAATCAGGCCATCCTCGAATGTGGGTACAGACCCGATTCCGTAGCTCGTTCCCTGAAAAATAACACCACCTACCTGATCGGGTTCATCGTTTCTGACATATCCAATTCACACCTCATGTCCATTGCGAGGGCCATCGAAAATGTGATACGGGAATCGAACTATAATCTTCTGGTCTGTAGCACGGAAAACGATCCGAAGCTGGAAAAAAAGTATATAGAAGCGTTTCTCTCTCGGCGGATCTCGGGCATCATTCTGCATTCAACCGGTTTGCTCGATTCCTACGTAGCAGAGATCAGCCGGAAGATCCCTATCACCCTTGTGTATCGGAGGGTAAAGGATCCTTCATTTTTAGGGGATTTCGTGGATACCCACGGTAAGAGGGGAGTATTTCAATTGACCCGACATCTAATAGAGGAGGGGCATACTCGGATCGGTGCGATAAACGGCAGTCTGCAGTTCAGCACTGCCCAGGATCGGGATCTAGGGTTCAGGGAGGCTCTCCGATCAGCCGGAATCCCGATTCAAGAAGAACTCTTTTACTATGGGGATTTTACCGAAGCTTCTGGGTACCAAGGCGCAGCAACGCTGCTTTCCCTTTCTTGCCCTCCGACTGCATTGGTATGCATGAATAACGCAGTAGCGTATGGAGCGTTGAAGTGTTTATTCCGAAAAGGGATTCGAGTGCCCGAGGACATTTCGGTGGTAAACTATGGTGAGATCGAGTATGCGGAAACCATGAAGGTGCTATTAACTCGCGTTCCGCAGGATCCATGGAATCTTGGACACAAAGCGGGCGAATTGATTCTGAGCCGGATCCACGATCCTACCCTTCCGAATCGGGAAGTGATCTTCGATGCCGAGATAATTCTAGGGAACTCGACCCGACGGCTCAATTCCTGTAGTTAGGAGCGGTAACCCTTACTTATTCATAGTTCCTCTGTTGAGGTTCGCAGTAGGGCTCTATCGCTTTCCTTGGTCATACTTCCTTGAGAATATCTGAAAAACGAATGTATACTATTTCTAGATCCTGACAGGATCTAGGAAAAGGAGGGAGTTGCCATGAACAGATTCGTAGCATGCTTCCTGTTGATTTTCCCCATATTGAGTTCTTACACGGATGATGGAAGCTGGAACGCCAATTATTCCTTGAGCGGTGGGGCGCTGTACTCGGAAACCGAGCACCAGGATGTTGCATTGGTGGACGAGATCCTTGTCTTTGATGGATTCGAAGAGGGTACTACCCGTGCAGTATTTTTTTTCTCCAACACATCAGCGAAGGACCTCGAAGTGCAAGCAGGATTCCCTGTTCAGGTGTGTCTTTTTCTTGAAGAAGATGTAATTCCGGGAACAAAAGACCAGAAGGGGTTCTTTTTCAAGGAACAACAATATGGACCACCGAGTAACGCAATCGAATACAGCCGAGTGGCCTTGGGGAAAGCGTTAAAAACGGGTGAGTTCCCTGTGGATGAGTACATTGGTCATTCAACGGAATATTTTTTATCCAAAGATGTTCCTGTACGAAACGAAATCTCTGCATCGGATATTTCGGACTGGTTCGAATTATCGATCATGCAGGACGGAAAACCTGTACCATTGACCACGGTGGTTACAGAAGCGAAATTGGTGAAGGGGAAGGAGAGGGATTCCCAGGTCATGCTAGAGATCACCTTCCATTACCGGCATGTTCTACGATTTAAAGCTGGGATGACCTCGCGAGTGGAAGTTCGATACACTTCAGAATGCGCCTCTGGTAGCGATAGAGGCGGGTCTAAGGAAACCACTTCCTACTCCTACACGTATATCCTCGGAACGGGTCGGACTTGGAAGGGATCCATTCATCGACTGTATCTAATAACCCCTGGGGGGGCCAATCCCACACTTCCGCAAGCCTTTCAACGGTTGGGAAGGATGGGAGGAAAAGAAGTCTATCTAGCGGAACGCTACGAACCCTCTCCTGAGGATACCATTGTGATGAGGGCTGTCCAGATCGAGCAGGTATACGAGGCCTACCTGAATAGTATCTGGTTTGGAAATCGACAGGTATTGGAGCCCCCAAAGAAACCTGCCCAAGATTTTGTGGTGGTGAAGGGAGCGTCCTCTTTCCTTCGGGAGACAGCCGACTCCTATACATTGGAAGGAGTTATTCCCAACGTTGGGTTTCGTCCGCTATCCCTGTTCGATGGATTTCCGGAAACTGCCTGGTGTGAAGGAGTCCCTGGAGACGGAATTGGGGAATGGGTGGAGTTTGAGTTGAAACAGGATACAGAAGCTATAGATGTGTGGAATGGGTACCAGCGCGCGTCTCACAGGATCGAGGGGAAGAATCTACATCAATACTTCGGGTGGAACAATCGAGTGAAGACTCTCGAGATCGTTTCATCGGACGGCAAGATCCGAAAGACCTTGAACCTGAAGGATTCTCAGGAAAAACAGACCTTCGAGGATCTATACCTGCCCAAAGGCACGTATCGAGCTTACGTTCGGGAGATCTACAAAGGAACGAGATGGCAGGACACGTGTTTAGGAGAACTGGTGTTTCACCCCGCTTCTTCCCTCTATCCACGATTGAAGTCTGATCCATTCCTGAAAGAACAGGTAGCACCCTTGTTGAATCAGCCTGCCATCCCTACGGCCAAGTCTATGGAAAAAGCTCTGATAGGAAACTGGGAAGCCATCCGGGGCGAATACGAAGAAATTTCTTTCAGTAAGGAAGGAAGAAAACGCACCTTTTCATCCTACCTTCATGGTCGATTGTTCGAAGATGGAAATTGGATCTTGGAAAGGAATAACCTGAAAATCGAACTTGGAACGGGGGAAACGCTTTTGTTCAAGGAAGTGACCGTAATAGATAACGTTCTGTCCTTGGATAACGGGAAACAGCAGTATAGGAGGATGAAATAATGATATTCGAGTGAAGAAGCTTTTCACAGGCGCTTCCCCTTATTGGGAAGATTTGGGAACTGTAGGGAAAAGCGAGTTCGGTTATTATGGGGTCGTTTCCTTGGCGGTGAGTACTGAAACGATTTATGTTGCGTACAGGGATGCACAGGCCAATGGTAAGGTGGTGGTGAAGAAGTGGAACAAGGATGTGGTAAATCCTGCATGGGAAGTCGTTGGAGGGGGGCCCGCTTCTGCGGGTACTGCGGAATATATCACCCTTATAGTGCTCAATCATGTTCCCTATATTGCCTTCAAGGATGGAGCTAAGAGCGGGAAAGTTACCGTTCGGAAGTTTGAATAAAGAGGGATGGTTCAGAGTATACCCTTTCAGTAGGGACCCGCATGGA
>JAOABU010000043.1 GCA_026418195.1 Spirochaetota bacterium
TTCTTATACTAACCCATTTATCTCTGCAGCTGAAGCGGGCAAAAAGAGCGCCCTACAAGTCCTCGATATCGGTGCTTTCCTGAATGCCGGGAAGACTCGGTTCAAAGTTGGATACATCGCTCTTGGGAAGAAAGGGATGGACGATCCTATAAACACTGATCTTGCTGAAATTGGCCGCGGTGATTCCAGACTGAAACAGGGCGGTATGTACTTCGAAACCCTGGTGAACTTCTAAGATTTCGAAACTAGTCATGCGAAGCCCCCTCGAAAGAGGGGGCTTTTTTTGTTCTTATGATTTGTACTTGAATGATATCAAAGCCTCCCTCACCATTGACAGGAAGGCTTCTCCTCAGAATAATCCTTTTTACAGGGTGATTCAAAATTCTTTCTACAAGGAGTGAGTGCATGAAGAAACGTATGGTTGTGTTGGTGCTAGGAATGTTCCTGGCAGGTGTGGCGTTTGCGCAGCTTTCTGTATCCGGACAGTTCCAGTACGGGGCTCTTTCCAACTTCAAGGATGCACCGGGAATTGGATGGGACAATCAGCTGATCTTCACCAACAAGATCGACCCCTTCAATACCGCTACGGTTCGATTTCGGATGCGGAATTATGATGGGTCATCTGCTTTAGCGACGGATCCGAAATGGAAAAATTTCTGGCTCCTCTCTTCCGATGCACCCTTCGTGGATCGAGCATACCTTACTACAGATCTCACGGGAGCGTTGGGCGTGAAAGGGGGAGTGAAGAATGTCCTGACCAGTGGATTTGCATACGTTTCTACAGCAGACCTGACCGACGGCATATCGCCCTTTGAGGTGGCAGACCTGGATAGCGATAACTATATAGCCATGGGTGGGGGAAAGCAGGCGGTATTCTCCAGTGTCCTTACCATTGCAGATGCCTGGAACCTTCGCTTCGCCATCGCGCCCAACGATTTCAGTAAGGGATTGGGTGGATGGTTCGTGTCTTTCGACGGATCGTTACCCGTCGGACCGGGAACCCTGTATCCGGAAGTGGTGTTCTCCGCCAATAACGGAGCTGCAGCCGACAAGGGAAACCTGGTACTTGCCGCAAAGTACGAGATGAGCGCAGGTGATGTCGCCTTCGCCATCGTTCCCCAGTACCTGTACGCGCTGGATTCGGACGCTCTCGTTCAGTACTACTACGCGGTAGCGGCCAAAGTCGGTTACAAGGATCTTGCCGCTCTCAGTGCTGGATTTGTGGGGATGGATGGCTCTGAAGCGAACCGGGCAGAAGCGCGGCTCCTTCTGACTCCCGTAAAGAAGGCGGGGATCGATATTGGGGCGATCTTCAACCTGGACAAGGACATGTATGTGAGTACGGTCACGGGAAAATCCAGCACCTTGAACGAACTGGATATCAGCGGGTTCGTGATGCTGGGTGCAACGAAGGTACGCCTAGGGTATCTGTACCTGGGTGAGGAAGGGTACTCTTCCTGGATCAACATGGACCTGACCCGAATCGGGAACGGCGGTTCGGCGTTGAAGCAGGGTGGTATGTACCTGGAGGTGACGGTAGGGTTCTAAAGCGAAAGAATTTGCAATAAGATTCCCGATTTTTAAAAACGATTCGGTTCGAAAACAATCGAAGAATACCACCTTTGGTGGATGAAACCTAGGCAGCTCCCGGGCCAAAACAGGGGGCTGCCTGTTTTTTTTCATCCCACGTGCTTCCCCTACCTTCACCTGAACTGGTACGAGTAGTACAGGGCAATCCCGCGCCGTTTCGCGTACTCGGGAACATCGGGCCCGCTTACCATGTGACACACGAGCACGGGAAAGAGTTTCTTACCTGTGGGCAGGGCGATTCGTTCAAGCTTTTTATAGATGAACTTGTCGATCGCATTCACCGAAAGCTGAGATTTGCTCTCTCCCACGATAAGAAAGGATTCACCGTTCTTGACCCCTTCGCCTAGAATGTTTACTTCTAGATACTCTCCTTTCACGTCCTGAAGGTAGGACCGAATCAGCTCGGTTTTCACTTCCATTCCGTAATCCTGTGCCAACAGGTTCGGTAGATACTTGTACGATTCGTTCTCCAAAAAGTATCCGAAACTCATGGAAAGGTTTCCTAAAAGCTGGTTCGTGCGGTCCAGCCGATCCTCTGTGCGTTTCTGGGCTTCCGCTAGCTCTGCCAACTTTTGTTCAGAGATCTTTTGAGCCTCGGCCAACTGGTCTACCCGGAGGGTCAAGAGGTGCAGTTGTTGTTCTGTGCGTTTCTGCGCCTCGGTCAGTTCCTCCATACGGAGTTCGAGTTGGCCCATCCGTTCTTCCGTACGTTTCTGGGCCTCGGCCAGTTCCTCCATACGGAGTTCGAGTTGGCCCATTCGCTCTTCAGTGCGTTTCTGCGCCTCGGCTAGTTCCTCCATACGGAGTTCGAGTTGGCCCATTCGCTCTTCGGTGCGTTTCTGGGCTTCGGCTAGTTCCTCCATTCGGAGTTCAAATTGGCCCATCCGCTCTTCAGTGCTAGCCTGAGCAGCAGCTAATTTTTCAAGCCGTTCTACGGTACGCGTTTCCGTTGCAACAAGCAGCTGAAAGTTCGTTTCCAAGCTTCGTTGAAGTTGCAATACAGGCTCCAATTGGCGGATAAATTGTTGTTGGTGTTCCACTAATTGGATCACTGAGTCCACTAAGCGGTCGATTTTCGTCGAAGAAAGAACCGATTTCCTTTTTTCTTGCATACATATAAATACTACTCTTTCGTTTGGGTTGATTCAAGCAAGGGGATTTTTACAAGTTGAGGAAGGCTTGAACCCGGAATCAGTGCCCCTGCCCGCGTATCTTTGGTACGTATTCGGTTTCGTACCATCGAAGGATTTTGCGCGCGATGCTATCGCTCGGAGGTAATTGAGGCATATCCGGAGGGCTGAACCAACGGGCATCGTGCAGTTCGTCGTCCTGGATCCGGACGCTTCCGCCCGCATAATCAGCGAGAAAACCGATCATGAGGGAATCCGGGGTAGGCCAAGGTTGGCTACCAAAGTACCGTACATTCTTCACGGTAACCCCCACTTCTTCCAGAACTTCCCGATGCACGCAATCTTCCAAACTTTCCCCGATTTCTACGAACCCTGCGATGAGACTGTAAAATTTGGAAACGAACCTTCGGTTGTGGGCTAGAAGGATCCGATCTCCATCCAAGATGGCTACGATGACGGCAGGGGAGATCTTTGGATAGAATACCGCACCACAATTCGGTTGGGTGCAGAGCTTGGCTCGTTCGTCAGGCTTATCTGTGGTAGGAGCTCCGCACACTCCACAGAATCGGGTGTTCCGGTCCCAGAAGAGGAGGTGAGAAGCGAATCGGGCAGCTTGAAGTTCTTCGGAACTCAAGCGACCATAAGCCATTCGCAGGTTCACAGCTTCCCAACCAGGCGGAGGGTTATTGCTATCCTTCCCGAGGGGTTGATTCTGGGTAAGGGAACAAGCCCAGCAGGGTTTTCCCTTCAATGTGCCAAAATAATAGATCCGTTGGATGCGATCTAAGGCCCAGGAGAGGTCCAAAGCGTTTAGGAGAGTTCCAAGATTGGATTCAACATTCGAGCGGTTAGAGGGGGCCGGTACGGGAGCCTGAATCTGAAGCTCCTTCGAAGAAACATCTTGAGGTAGAATTTGGGGTACTACTTTGCTTCCCTCTTGAAGGAGGAGATTGTTCTGATAAAAGAGAAACCAGTATCCTCCGGGTAATTCTAAGGGTGCAGTAGAACGGTTCTTTTGAGGATCGTAAGCCGGCTGAAACAACGGCTCTCCCGATGATTCAGCATGAAGCGAAGTGTTAGGGGAAACATGCTGGGAATCAGGATGCATTGGTTGTTCCTGTATCTGGGTTGAGAGAATTGCCAGAAGGTGAGAAAGAACCCTTCGCAAAGTGCTCTGGATCTGCTCCTCCTTCTTTTGTGGAAGCCCCCCGTAGCCACCGAACCCCTAGATAACAGAACGGAGTATCCAGGAGAGCGAATACCACTTTGAAGAGCCAGTAGGGAAGGATTAAGGTAATTAAAAAGCCTACGGTGAACTTCGGATTGATCTTGTAAAAAGCTAAGAACATGAACACCGTGGTGTCGATCAACTGGCTTACGATCGTGCTAGCGTTGTTTCGCAGCCAGAGATGTTTGCCTCCGGTACGGCGCTTCCAGAACTCGAAGGCCCACACATCATGGTACTGGCTAAGGATGAAAGCCACGATGCTCGCTAGAGTCATTCGGAGGGTAGCCCCAAACACGGAAGCGTACGCGGCTTGATTCCCCCAAGTCGGGTTGGGTGGCAGGGAGATGCAAAGGGCAGTCATTCCTACGGTAATGAGCAGAAGAATAACCGAAATCGTGACGAACTTTTGGGCTTCTCGTTTCCCGCATACTTCAGAAATGATGTCGGTGACCAGGAAAAGGACAGGGATGAAGAAAATTCCTACGGACACCCGTATTCCAAACAAGGTGGTTATTTTGGTTCCTAGGGTGTTGGCTAGGATAAGGCAGCCGATGAACAACCCTAAAAGGAAGTCTTTTCTGTCTTGGATGGTCTTCATGCAGCGGATTATAGGGAAATGAGGATACCTGGTAAAGTCTAGGTTGGTTTCATAGGCTTCGCTTGCCTTGACTATCCCCCGGTTCCATGATAGGTTCTATGGAAAATCTAACCATATAAGGAAGAGAACCCAGTATGAATCAAATACCTTTCTATGTTCCCTTGCTCCAGGCGGCTGGAGGGGGTGGACAGTTGGCCACCACATTTATCACTTTTGGTCTCGTATTCCTCATTTTCTACTTCCTCATCATTAGACCCCAGAACAAGAAGCAGAAGGAAGCCCGACAGATGCTGGCAAACCTAAAGAAGGGAGACCGGGTCGTCACCATTGGAGGAATTCGAGGAACCATCCAGACTGTGAAGGACGACGCAGTGGTAATCAAAGTGGACGACAACACGAAGATCGAGTTTAACAAGACAGCGGTAGCAGCGGTTCTTAGCCCTGCGAAGCCGGATAAACAGGAACCAGACAAACTAGAAGCGGATTCTTCCGAAAAGAAAGAATAGACCCCCGCGGATCCTTCGCGGTAGAATTTCGAGTGGAGTTGAGAGCATGAGTAAGAGACTGCGCTTTATCATTATCCTCGTCCTGGTGGGGATGGGGGTGTCTTTCATCTATCCCACCCTTCAATGGTATTTCCAGGTCCCGCAGGATAAAAAGCTCCTAGCGGGTAGCTCCCGCGAACAGATCCGAGAGTACGCGCAAGCTAAGGCTAGGAAAGACCTCGATGCCTTAAAGGAAGCGGTGACGAAGGATCCCAACGGATCAGTTCCAGAGACCTATGCCTTTTTAATCGATCGAGCGAAGCAGAACTATAAGATCTCTAAAAGGGATATTCCGGATCGATGGACTCTGTCAGCGGTACTGGCAGGCTTTAAAAACGAGCGGGAACTGTTCATGGAGATCGAGAACTACTATCGGAAAGAAATCATGGACTTAAAGGATCTGCGAAGTCGTTCCCTTCAATTGGGGTTGGACCTTTCTGGTGGGATGACGGTAGTGCTCCAGGCAGATCTGGAATCCCTCAAGCGGCGGTTGGGACATGAGCCTTCTCTTGCGGAACGACAGGACGCCATGAACCGAGCGCTGGAGATCCTGAACAATAGGATCGATCAGTTCGGCGTTACTGAACCGCAGATTCGTAGGGGAGCGGATGATACTACCATCATCATCGAAATCCCTGGAGATGCGGACCCTGATCGGGTACGGGCGTTTCTCATGGGAAAAGGAAGCCTCAACTTCCATATCGTGGACGAGGACGCAACAGCGAAGCTCATCGAGTACCAGCGGGCAAACCCTGGGTATACCCCGGACGATCCAAAGTATAAGGTAGATTTCATTCCTCCTGGCTCGGTGATCCGCGGCTACTACACGAAAGACAAGTATGGGATCGATCAGCTGGAACGGTACATTGTGATCCTGGAGGATATTCAGGAAAACGGCTTGGATGGTTCCCACATCCAGAGCGCTCAGGTGGCTCGAGATCCTATCACCAACCAGCCTACGGTGAACTTCGTGCTGGACAAAGAAGGGGGAGACAAGTTCTATAAACTGACGGACCGTTACAAGGGAAAGAGTCTGGCCATCGTGATGGATAACAAAGTAAAAGCCTACGCCCGGATTCAGGAAGCGATCCGGGAATCGGTTCGGATTACGGGATTCAACCAGGAAGAGGCTCAGAACATCGCCCTGGTACTACGAACAGCAGCCCTTCCCGTAGACTTAGAGATTATCAACCTGCAAGCGGTCGGCGCTACTTTAGGAGCCGACGCTATCCAAGCGGGCTTACAGGCGAGTCTCTGGGGTTTCCTTTTGGTGGTGGGGTTTATGGCACTCTACTATCTAGGGGCGGGATTGATTGCCGATATAGCCCTCCTTCTTAACGTATTCTTCATGATTGCCATCCTTTCGGTGTTCAACTTCACGCTGACTTTGACGAGCATTGCGGGTATTGTGCTTACCGTGGGTATGGCTGTAGACGCTAATGTCATCATCTACGAACGCATCAAGGAAGAATACAAACTAGGTAAATCCGCTGTGGCCTCCATCGAAGCTGGGTTCGCAAAAGCCTTCTGGACCATTATGGATTCGAACATTACCACCCTGATTGCAGCTCTGTTCCTCTCCCAGTTGGGGAAAGGGCCTATCCAGGGATTCGCCGTTACCCTTTCGGTGGGGATCATTACATCCATGTTCACTGCTCTTTTCGTCTCGAGGCTCATTTTCGACTTTCTTACCGATGTGGTAGGGTTCAACAAGCTTAGTATCAGCTGGAGGCTGCGGGCATCATGAAAGTAATCCAGTTCTTACGGTACCGATACCTTGCCTATTCTATCTCGTTCGTTGCGATTGTGGCATGTTTGGCCCTCACCTGGTTGCAAGGGGGCTTCAATTTGGGGCTGGACTTCCAAGCTGGGGCTCGGATTCAGGTAAAGATCGACCTTTCTGTAAAAGCTCCCATCGAGACCGTACGGTCTGCGTTAGGGACGCTGGATAACCCTCAGATCCAAACCATTGGGAATGCGTCAAACCAAGAGTACGCGATCAAGGTAAAACAGATCGGGGAAAGTAAAACATTCAGTACCGAAGTGGAAGGGAAGATTCGGACTGCCCTTGGTCAGCGGTTTGGGGAGGGGAAAGTCCAGATTCTTCAAACCGAGTACGTAGGTCCGCGATTCTCTTCGGACTTAGCTTCCCAGGCTCTGTTCCTTACCCTCTTCGCCTTGTTACTGATCATGCTTTACGCCTGGTTCCGGTTCAAACTTGCCTATGCGTTAGCTGCGATTGCGGCCACGATTCATGACCCTCTATTCATGATCGGCTTCATTGGAGCTACCCAGATGGAAGTATCTACGGCTACGGTAGCAGCGGTGCTGACCATTATCGGGTATTCCATTAACGATACGATCGTTGTGTTCGACCGGATCCGGGAAAATGTACGTCTCATGCGGGAAACTCCCTTCCCCGTAATCATCAATACCAGTATCACTCAATCCTTGAGCCGAACCATCATCACCTCTTTGACTACCATCATAGCGATCCTAGCAGTGTACATTTTTGGAAGTGGGGATGTGCGGTATTTTGCGCTGAACGTGATCGTGGGAATTGTAGTGGGAACGTACTCTTCTATTTTCATTGCCTCTCCCATCCTGCTAGAATTGAAGAATCTAGGGGAAAAGTGGCGATTGAGACGCGAAAAGGGAAAAATCCCTGTGAAGAAAGAAGTAAAGCAAGCTCCGGCTCCTCAGGAAGAAGCGTCTGAAGAAACAGGAGCTTCTCAGGATAGGGAATCTGAAGAACGACGTGATACTAAGCCCTCCGTGACTAATCTGGAGCTAGTAGAGGGGGAAGCTGTCTCCAAACCAAGTTCAGTGCCAACCTCTGTTTCAGTAAGTTCGAAAGTAGCGTTTACGCCTAGGCTTTCCCGGGAGAAAAGGAAACGGAAGGGGAAGAAATAAGATCTGCTTTTACTCAACC
>JAOABU010000126.1 GCA_026418195.1 Spirochaetota bacterium
ATTTACCTTCTCAACCTACCCCTTCTCCCGCTCCTCTGGTGATTTTCATTCACGGGCACGGAGGCGCTTATAACTTTTCTAACGGATCCCGTTCCTATGAACTATCCATCGCGTTGAAAGATCGAGGGATAGCTGTTGCGACTGCGGATTACAGACCCTCGGGGGATGCTCTTCTAAACACGTACGATGTGAAAGCGTATGTTCGATTCTTCAAGGCCCATGCAAAAGAATACAATATAGATCCTCAGAGAATTGGAGTATGGGGAACAAGTAGGGGAGGACATCTAGCTGCCATGGTAGCTACTACAGGTGACGTAAAAGAATTGGAAGGAGATGTAGGAGGGAACACCGAATACACTAGTGCTGTGCACTGTGCAGTAATCTATTATCCCATAACCGATGTGTTTATGCAGCCTCAGATACCTTCCTGGTTCTTGGGATCGAACGATGGAGATAGCACCCGATTGAAGGAACTACACGCCACAAAGAGCGATCCAAACAATCCCCTGTGGAAATTCGTAGAATTGGGTCGAAAAGTGAATCCTATCCAGTATGTGTCTGAGCAGGATCCACCGGTTCTCATTGCGGTTAGTGCAAAGGATACCGTGACCCCGATGACGGCTAGCTGGGCTTTATACCAAAAATACATCGAAAAGGGCTTAGACGCGACATTCTGTACCTGGAGTCAAGGGAGCCATGGAGTAGTTGGAGTGGATATAGAAGCTGGTACGCAAGATTGGATCGCAAAGAAACTATTGGTTGATCTGAAAAAGTAGCGAGATGCTCGATCCCGAGGGCACCCTTCTGGCATGGAATCGATAGATGTAAGGGTAGACTTTTCGAATATACCTGTGATATACTGCCAATGTTCAACATGCTCCGAACCGTTTGACCTGGAGAGGGAAAGAGTAGCCTGAAGTCCAATTGATGGGGACATGGTTCCTCAAGAATGGCAAACGGTCGGTGCCGTAGCATTCCCTGTAGGACTGAAGCTACGGCCAAGGGTGAAGGAGGAAACTCCTTCGCCTCCCGGATTGGAAAGGAGTAGATCCGTGCAGCTATCCAAGAAGCGAAATTCTCGAATACTTTTTTATTTGACTGGATTCCTCGTACTCGCGGTGCTAGTACCTTTCGTTCGTCTTCACACTCCATCGAAGGTCCTATCCTCTCAAGAAGTTCTAAAGCATGATTCCACTAAAGATTCCCCTGTATCCGCAGGTCATTCCATCCTGCGAATGGCTACCACAACCAGCGTAGAAAGTTCTCATTTACTCGATACTCTTCTCCCGGTATTTACACAAGGTACCGGAATCCGGGTTGATGTAGTAGCGGTAGGAACGGGTGCCGCTCTTGCCCTTGGGCGTAACGGAGACGTAGATATCCTACTGGTGCACGCTCCTGAGCTAGAGGAACAGTTCATTGAAGAGGGGCATGGAGTATTCCGTACTACCTTTCTATACAATGAATTCCTCCTTGTAGGCCCGCAGAATGATCCGGCAGGAGTTCGGACTGCGTTAACGATTCAGGACTGTTTTATTCGAATCGCTCAAGCTCGTGCGCCGTTCCTGTCCCGAGGAGATAATTCCGGCACCCATGTAAGAGAAAAAGAGATTTGGAAAAAAGCAGGGATCTACCCCGAAGGATCCTGGTACAGGGAGGTAGGACAAGGAATGGAATCCCTACTTCGGATGGCTTCGGATTTAGGATCCTACACAGTAACAGATTCTGCTACTTGGGCTTATTTGAAGGGAAAGCTTTTACTTAACGAACTCTACCGGAATAAGGATGACCCCTTTCTGCAGAATTTCTATTCTCTTATTTTAGTTCATCCTGAAAGACATCCCCGGGTAGCTTTTTCAACCGCAACCTTGTTCCTGGAATGGATCACTAGCCCTGAAGTTCTTCAAAGAATCCAATGCTACACCATCGGGGGAGAGCAGGTGTTCTTTCCCGTTTCAACGAGGTTACCATGAGATCTTTGCTTACCGCATTGAATCTGATTCTTTCAGGTGATCGGGAACTTTTCACTACGGTTGGAACATCCCTTTCTTTTTCCTTCTTCTCTACCCTATTCGCAGGGATCTTGGGGATAGCTATCAGTACGATTCTTATCCTTACCCGGTTGCCCGTACGTCGCTTCTTAATTTCCGTTTTCAATTCCTTTATGGCCGTGCCCACTGTAGTCGTTGGGCTTTTAGTCTATAGCCTCCTCTCTCGATCAGGACCCTTGGGAAGCCTGGGATGGTTGTTTTCTCCCTATGCTGTGATTCTTGGCCAATCGATCTTCGCTCTTCCTATTGTCATTAGTTACCTATGGACAGGATACTCCCGGCTCGACATCCGATTCTTCGAAACCATGCAAACCCTTGGATGCTCCTTTCCTTCCAAATGTCTTTTAGTTTGGAAAGAGGCTGAGGCTGCGATAGTTAGTGCGATCCTTTCTTCTTTTGGACGGGTGCTAAGCGAAGTAGGCATTTCTATGATGCTAGGGGGAAACATTCGATGGTATACCCGCACTATGACCACAGCCATCGCATTGGAAATTACTCGGGGAGAGTACGAATATGCTCTGGCATTGGGAATACTGCTTCTTCTATTGGCTATAGGGATAAACACTCTAACCCTTAGATTGGTCGGGCCCCAGAAGGAGATGGCATGAACCCCAAAGGGATCTTTAGAATCCAGAACCTGAAGGTTGAGTTTAATGGAAGGGGCGAACTTTTCCACATTCCTCTGTGGGATATTCCCCCGCACGACTGTTTGGCAGTCATGGGTCCCAACGGTAGTGGGAAGACCACTTTCCTCAAAGTCTTGAGCGGTCTCCTTTCCGTCCCAACGGGAACGATCCTCTACCAGGGCATTCCCATCCAGCTAAACAGGAACCGGCTCGCTCAAGACGTTACTTATGTACATCAACATCCGTACCTTTTCCGGGGTTCGGTGTATGGGAACCTTGTAGCAAGCCTTCTTTCCAAACCTCTTTCATCCAAGGAGAGAATGTTCCGCATTCAGGATACCCTAGAAACTTTAGGCTTGAGAGGGTACGAAGATAGAGACACAAGAGGACTTTCGGGCGGAGAAGCGTACCGCGTGGCCCTAGCTAGAGCCCTAGTGAGGGAACCGCAGGTTCTTTTGCTGGACGAACCTACTGCCCAGGCAGATCAGGAGGCCAAGAGAATCGTGATAAACGCATTGCAACAGGTAGTGCGTAGGGAGAACACCGCCCTGATTTTCTCCACCCACGATGAAGATCTATGTAAAGATCTAGAAGCCCGTATCCTTCGATTGGAGGAGTTCGCCCCATGCCGTTACTAGATTCTCTCGGAAGGGACCATCAGTACTTACGAATCTCTATCACAGAAGCGTGTAACCTACGTTGTATCTATTGCAAACCCACGGAGGATACGAAACTTGCTACTGTGAGTCCCTGTACAACGAAAGATCGTCCCCATACAATGTCGTATACAGATTGCTTGCAAATCGTCAGCCTCGCCGCTAGATTCGGGTTTCGGAAAGTGCGGATCACAGGTGGCGAACCTCTGCTGCATCCAGAAATCGCAAAGATTGTAAAAGGGATCTCTACTCTTTCGGGTGTAGAGGATGTTTCTCTCACCACTAACGGTACCTTTCTCGTCGACCGAATACAGGAACTAGCACAAGCTGGTTTACGAAGGATCAATATCAGCCTAGATTCTCTGAACACGGAAACATATACTCGCATTACAGGGCAGGGATTTTTGTCTCGGGTGCTGGAAGGGATTGAGGCATGCTTACAAGCGGGCCTACATCCGGTCAAACTGAATGTGGTTCTGTTAAAAGGAATCAATGAGAACGAAATCCCCGATTTTCTCGCCCTAGCCCACCAATGGCCTGTTCATGTTCGGTTTATAGAGTGCATGCCCTTCCTATCTTCTACCGCAGATTTCTACATTCCTACCGATAGGGTTAAACAACAGGCTAGGGAAGCTGGGTTTCCTCTGGTTCCAGTCCTGGAAAGGAGTGACCTCGATGGACCCGCAGAGCTTTATCGGATACCAGGAGCCAAGGGTTTGGTGGGATTGATTCACCCTATGAGTCACCATTTCTGCGGCCAATGTAACCGTGTACGGGTGACCTCACAAGGATCTTTACGCCCCTGTCTAATCCGGGATCATGAGATTCCGCTGGGAAACGCTCTCTTGGATCCTCAAATGGCATACCAGGTGTTTCGTAAGGCCCTGCTCATGAAAGAGCCTGCCCACCCTTTAAAACGAAACGGAGAGCTAGAGATAGGAACAGGTGCATCAGAAGCCGAACCGCAATTCCTTCAACCGCCTCTTAGGGTTCAACCAGACAGGAAACTGCCTGAAAGAAAAATGTATGCCATTGGAGGGTAAGATGGATCTCCCTGTGATCTGCGTGGTATCGAAAGAATCCAACATGGGTAAAACTACCGTAATGCGAGCCCTCATTGAAGGACTCACCCAGAAAGGATTCCGGGTAGGCACGATAAAACGGGTGCATACGATGCAGTTAGACCAACCGGGGAAGGATTCATGGATTTTCATGGAAGCTGGGGCTCATTCCGTTGCCATCTTAGGCCCGGATCAATCAGCCTTGATCCGAAGGACTGAATCCGAGGAGTTCCCTCAGGATGTACTCAGTGAGCTGGGGAATATTGACATCGCTCTCATCGAAGGATTCAAGCAAGGTCCTTACCCGAGGATAGAAGTGGTGAGAAAGGAAAAGGGGACCAAACCAGTAAGCCCACCTGAACAACTAGTTGCTGTGGTGAGTGATGTGGAAATCTCCAATGTCCCCTACCCTATTTTTCAGTTCAATGGTCTTGAAGCTCTCGTATCGAAGATCATCCAGGACTTTCTGATTCCGCAATCTTCCGAAGCAGGACTGACTCATCTGGACACAACGGGTGCAGCAAGAATGGTAGACGTATCGGACAAACCTGCTACCCTCCGGGAAGCTAAGGCAAAAGGGAGGATCACTCTGTTGCCTTCTACCCTTACCCTCCTACTCCAGGGAAACATGCCCAAGGGAGATGTCTTCTCGGTTGCCCGTATTGCTGCGATCCAGGGAGTGAAGGAGACCAGCCGACTCATCCCCCTCTGTCATCCTCTTCCTGTTTCATCGATAGCGGTGGACTTCTTGGTAGTGGAACCTGATTCCATAGAAGTGACCGTTCGGGTGAAAACCTATGGCCCTACCGGAGTAGAGATGGAGGCTCTAACCGGAGTTCACATCGCTTTACTGACCATTTACGACATGTGTAAAGCCGTGGATAAAAGCATGGTAATGGGGAACATTCGGTTGGTAGAAAAGTTAGGTGGCAAGAGTGGTTCTTACATCCGAAAGGAATAAAGCGCGATAACCAGCTGAAGAGGAGATAGATCCCATGGCAAGAGTCATCGCTGTATGCACCAGCGAACAGAAAGGTGAACGCAAACAGAACCGAGGACAAGCGATAGCTATCGAAGGGATGGGCCTTGAAGGGGATGCCCATGCAGGATACATGCACCGCCAGATCAGTCTCTTAGCCATCGAGAGTATCAATCGAATGCGGTTCCAGGGCCTCAATGTAGGTCCCGGAGATTTCGCAGAGAACATTACTACGGAAGGGATCCCGTTACATACTTTGTCAGTGGGACAGCGGTTACGGATCGGGAAAGAAGTGTATCTTCGGGTGACCCAAATCGGGAAAGAATGTCATACCCGCTGCGCCATCTACCAACAAACGGGAGATTGCGTGATGCCTAAAGAAGGGATCTTTGCGGAAGTCCTAAAAGGAGGAGTCATAACGGTCGACGATCCGGTCGTGATTTTACCCTCTTATCGGTTTGCAGTGCTGACAGCCAGCGACAAGGGTTCAAGAGGAGAACGGGAGGATACGAGCGGGGCCTTCATCAAAAGGGCCCTACTCCCGATAGGGGATACGGTACGCTACCAGATCGTACCCGATGAGGAGGATAGGATCGTAAAGGAGATAGAAGAACTCTGCGACGTCCAACAGGTCGATTTAATCCTTACTACAGGAGGAACCGGTTTCAGCCCCCGAGACGTAACCCCCGAAGCCACTCGACGGGTGATCCAAAGGGAAGTTCCTGGCATACCTGAAGCTCTACGGATGGAAAGTATGAAAAAGACTCCCCGCGCTATTCTTTCACGAGGAATCGCTGGAATCCGGGGCAAGACCCTCATCATCAATCTTCCCGGAAGCACTAAAGCAGTGGAAGAGCACTTAACAATACTATTTCCTCTATTGGAGCATGCTTTAGGGATCCTCACCGGCAAAGAAGGGGAATGTGGAGGAATAGCATGAAACGTCGATTCGAACAGAGGAATAGTTCAGGACTCCTGTTCCCAAGCCTTTCGACAGTAGGAAAGAGATTCAGCATTCGCATCTGGAGGAAGGGTAATGACTCCTTGGTAGCCTCCTTTCTTTAAAGCGGAAAAGAACTTCCCATACTCGACTCCGTCTG
>JAOABU010000063.1 GCA_026418195.1 Spirochaetota bacterium
AGATGTGTATAAGAGACAGGGTAGAACGCCTAAAGCACATCATTGAAGAAATTGCAGCCTTAGCAAAGGCAAAGGGTGTTACCTTCTCACCTACTATAACAGCGGATGTTCTATCTCGGGGGAGCTCTTTCCCCTACGCAACCAAGACCAGCTACCAGCGGGATTTGGAAGTGCGGGGAAAACCGAACGAGGGAGACCTCTTTGGAGGAACCATCATACGAATGGGTAAGAACTTAGGCATTCCTACTCCTTGGACAGAGGAGACGGTAAAAAGGATTGAAAGACTTACCTGAAGAGGATTCCTTTCAATCAAAAGTGGTGTTATGTGGATACCTGTTGGACCATAAGAACCCTTGAACCGATTTGGTTTCCGTCAATAACAAACGTAAGATGATACCTTCCTGGTTTTGGGAAGAGTGTCAGTTCAAAGATCGGGGTAATTTCAATCACCCTAAGAGGTTCTTGGGATTCAAATCCTCCGCTTAAAGCGATCACCACTTGCTGCGTTTCATCGTTCACTAAGTTCAATGCAAAATCGTGTTTCCCTGTAAGGCTCGTTACCGCAGCATAGATTCCAAATCTGGGAAACTGCAAGTTACAGTCGGATAAACTGTACCAGCTTTCATCTATCGTATTCTAGATGGATCTCCTGAATACCCACTACAACTATGGAAATCCTTTCGACTTACTACATCCGAAATCATTGGCAGGCTCCGTTCCCACTACTCTGTGGCAAACTTCACCGCCTCTGACTTTTGGTAGGGTTTGTCGTTCCGGTGCGGCACAGGGATGTGGGTAGGTTTATAGGAAGCCATATAACGATACCACCGGGGAAGATCCTAATTAAATCATTATATTAGAAAGGGTTATCTTTACGCCCAGAGGGACTCGAACCCCCGACCTACTGCTTAGAAGGCAGTTGCTCTATCCAGTTGAGCTATGGGCGCATCTTCGGGATGGAGGGATTTGAACCCCCGGTCTCCTGCTCCCAAAGCAGGCGCCTTAGCCGCTAGGCTACATCCCGTTATGTGCCATGTGTTATGAATGAGGTGAGTATATCTATCCGTAAGGGGAGCGTCAAGGACCGATCCTTTACATTCCCCTAGGTTCATGGTAGGGTACCTTCTTCGCGGGATATGCATAACAATACAGTTGAAAGGGAGCTTCATACGGCGATCAAGCCTCCAGTAATACGGATCGAAGGAGCTAGACAGAATAATCTCAAGAATGTTTCTATAGAGATTCCCATCGGCCAGATGACGGTAGTAACAGGAGTAAGTGGGAGTGGAAAGTCTTCCCTCGTATTCGATACGGTGTATGCAGAAGGGCAACGACGGTACATAGAAACCTTCTCTGCCTACACCCGGCAATTCCTAGAACGGATGGACAAGCCACGGGTAGATCGAATCTTTGGGATTCCTCCTGCAGTAGCGATCGAAGCTGCCAACCCTGTCCGCACCTCTCGATCTACCGTTGGTACCATGACGGAAATCAACGACTACCTCAAGATCCTCTATGCCCGGTTGTCCACTTTGTATTGCCGATCCTGTGGAAAGGAGGTTCGGAAAGATACCCCTGATTCGATCGTAACTTTCCTGAAACAGGACCACAATGGGATTCCCATTCCTCTCCTCATCTCTTTCACGGTCCCTGTTCCTCCTGGCTCGTCCCCTGAAACGATTCGCGAGGTGCTCAATACCCAAGGATACACCCGTTTCCTCGATTGCTCCAAGGAACTGCTAGAGGTGATCCAGGATAGGATCCTCTTCTCCAAGGATACAGAAAGCCGAACCCGTGAAGCTCTGGAAACAGCTTTTCGATTTGGGAAAGGTCGCCTTACCGTGTACCGACTTGGAAAAGATCGTACCACCCCCGTTGCCCAATGGAAGTTCTCTTCCGATCTCCACTGTGCCGAGTGTGACCTCTATTACCGAGAGCCCTTCCCCAATTTTTTCTCCTTTAACTCACCCTTGGGTGCTTGTCCTAGGTGCCGGGGATTCGGAAGGATCATCGACGTGGATTATGAACAGGTAATTCCGGACGATACCTTGAGCCTACGGGCAGGAGCGATTAAACCCTGGCAAACAGATAGTTATAAGGAATGTCAGGAAGATCTAGAATCCTTTGCTAAAAAGCGCGGAATTCCTCTTGATATCCCATGGAAAGACCTAACCGATACCCAAAAACATTGGGTGATCGAGGGAGAAGGTAGCTGGGAAGAGGGAAAATGGTACGGAATAAAACGCTTCTTCGAATGGCTCGAGTCACGAGCCTACAAGATGCACATCCGTGTCTTATTATCTCGATACCGTGATTATAGGATCTGTCCCACATGTCAGGGTGCTCGATTGCAAGAAGAAGCCCTTCTGTGGCGCTTGGGTGGCTCGAAGTCAGAGGGAGGACTGAATTTTCACGAACTCGCCTCTCTTCCTCTGCATAAAGCAAAAGAGTTCCTCTCCCACCTTACCTTGAGTCCAGGGCTAGAGAATACCTGTGGAATCCTCTTACAACAGGTGCTAACACGTTTGACCTATTTGATCGATGTGGGATTGGGATACCTTACACTGGATCGGCAATCCCGAACCCTAAGCGGTGGAGAACTTCAACGGATTAACCTCACCACCGCTTTAGGTTCTGCCCTAGTGAATACCCTCTTTGTCCTTGACGAGCCTTCTATTGGACTCCATCCCCGTGACATCGAACGGCTGATCCGTATTCTCCACCTCCTTCGGGACTCGGGGAATACCCTACTGGTAGTGGAACACGACCCTGAAGTGATTCGAGCAGCGGATCACATCATCGATTTGGGCCCTGGTCCTGGGCAACAGGGTGGAAAGGTCGTATTCGCAGGTCCAATAACTACCCTCCTCTCTCATCCAAGCTCCCTCACAGCTAAATACCTTCGGGGAGAAAAAAAGGCTTACCTGACTTCTACTGTACAGGATAGGAATCCCCAACGTCAGGATCCTTCTACCTCGAAAGATTCCTACCTATACATCGAAGGCGCTTCTGTGCATAACTTGAGAAATCTTTCTCTCCGGATCCCTCTCCATCGATTGGTAGTAATCACTGGGGTAAGCGGTTCCGGGAAATCCACCCTGGTAGAGGAAGTTCTCTACCCCAATCTTGAGAGGCTTCTAGAAAAGAAACAAACGTCCCTCCGGTATGTCCAACGAATCTCGGGTTTTGAGACCATCGATCAGGTAGTATTGATAGATCAGAAACCCATCGGAAAATCTAGCCGGTCCAATCCTGCAAGCTATATAGGTGCCTACGATGGGATTCGGAAGCTTTTCGCCTCCCTTCCTCTGGCAAAAGAACGGGGGTTCACAGCAGGAATGTTCAGTTTCAATTCCGGAAACGGCAGGTGCCCTACCTGCGAGGGCAAAGGATTTGAACGGGTGGAGATGCAGTTCCTGAGTGATGTGTACCTGCGGTGCCCGGACTGTGATGGGAAACGATTCCGGGAAGAGGTTTTGGAAATTCTATACGAGACAGAGACAGGAGACACTCTTTCCATAGCCGATGTATTGGATCTTACGGTAGAGGAAGCCTTAGTAGTATTTAAAGGAAAGAAGGAGATTTCAAACAAACTCGTCTTCCTTCAAGAAGTAGGACTTGGTTACCTTACATTAGGACAGGGGGTGCCCACGTTAAGCGGAGGGGAAGCCCAACGTTTGAAACTAGCGGGGTATCTTGCAAACACGAAAGATACCAATAAAAACAATGGAAACCACGAGCAACCATCTTCCCATATCCTCTTTCTCTTGGATGAACCTACCACAGGGCTTCATTTCGAGGATATTGCAGTCCTTCTTCGAGTATTCCAAAAGATCAAAGAAGCAGGCCATTCCCTTATTGTGATCGAGCACAACATGGACGTGATCGCTTCTGCCGACCACATCCTCGATTTAGGACCCGAGGGTGGAGATGAAGGGGGCACTCTCGTTGCACAAGGATCTGTGGAGGCTATCCTTGCTGAACCTAGAAGTCATACGGGACGTTCCCTACGAGCCTACTTCAATTCCTTCACTCCTTACTCCGTCCGGAAAGCGCAAGAGGGGATCGATTCAGCGCATGCTAGCACAAGGGAACAGGTAGCCGAACCCGTACCTCCTTACCAACCGCACAATTTCTTATCCGCCTCTTATCTGGATAGAAAGATCCTTGTTCGGGGAGCTAAGGAACACAATCTGAAGAATATCTCCATTACGATCCCCCTAGATCGTTTCACCGTAATCACAGGGGTCAGCGGTAGTGGGAAAAGTACCCTTGCCTTTGACATTCTGTTTGCCGAAGGGCAACGGAGGTACTTAGAAACCCTGAACGCCTATGCTAGACAGTTCATCGAAGTGTTACCTAAACCTGACGTAGAGGAGGTATTAGGTGTTCCACCCACCGTGTCCATTGAACAACACACGAGTCGCGGTGGTAGGAAGAGCACCGTCGCCACCGTTACCGAGATCTATCACTTCCTTCGACTTTGGTTCACTAAATTGGGTACCTATCACTGCCCCCGATGTAAAGTTCCCATACAAACCCAGACACCAGAAACCATCATGGATCTCGTCCTAAAAACCCTCAACCCAAGGAATGTGGATTCCCTCCAGATCTATGCACCTCTTATTATCCATCGGAAAGGGATCTATAAAGAACTCGCTTCCTGGGCAAACAAGCAGGGGTATCCCTTTCTTCGAGTGGACGGAGAACTGTACCCTACGGATTTTTGGCCTACCCTTTCTAGGTACAGGGAACATTCCATTGATCTTCCCATACCCATAGATCCCCACCTACCCATCGAGGAAGCTCTACTCCAATCTATCAAGAAAGCCCTCCAACTGGGGAAAGGGAGCGTACGAGTTTCCTTCAAACAGGAGGAACGTTTCTATTCTATTAAAAGAATGTGCTCTTCCTGTGGAACGAGTCTCCCTGATCCTGATCCCAGGCTTTTTTCTTTCAATAGTAAGCATGGCTGGTGTCCCCGCTGTTATGGAACTGGTCTGGTTATTTCAGGGTTCGATGAATCACAGACGGGAGAAGAAATTTGGTGGAATGAGTGGTATCAAGGTGAAGAAGTTCCCTGCCCCTCCTGTGAAGGAAAACGGCTCAGACCAGAAGCTCTTTCCGTAACCTTTAAAGGGTACTCCATTGCTGACATCGCTGCTATGTCAGTTAAGGAAGCGTTTCGATTCTTTTCCACCATTCAATTACAAGGGAGAGATCTGGAAATTGGTAAAGAGATTCTTCCGGAGCTTCTTTCCCGACTCTCATTCCTAGAAGAAGTAGGGCTATCTTACTTGAGTCTAGATCGATCCGCTCCTTCGTTAAGTGGAGGTGAGAGTCGGCGTGTCCGATTGGCCGCTCAACTCGGTTCCAATCTACGTGGGGTTTGTTACATCCTGGATGAACCCACGATCGGCCTCCATAGCCGAGACAATGAACGCCTGCTTTCTACCTTGCGAATGCTCCAGAATAAGGGGAATACCCTTGTAGTGGTGGAGCACGACGAGCAAACGATTCGACAGGCCGATCATGTGATCGATCTGGGTCCCGGGGGTGGAATCCTGGGAGGGCAGATCCTTGCTGAGGGGTCTCCCAAGACCATCGCTCGGAATCCCCAAAGCAGCACGGGGAAGTATTTGAACCAACCCCTTCTCCACCCCCTCCGAAAGCACCGGCGGCCTGTGAGTATGGACACCCCTCGACTCTGGATCCGAGGGGCTACTCTCCACAATCTTAAAGGGTTCGATGTTGCCATTCCCCTGAGGAGGTTCGTGGTAGTAACCGGTGTAAGTGGAAGCGGTAAGAGTACCCTGGTACGTGACGTTCTTCGTACATCCCTCGAACGACTTATCCAAAAGGGAATGCAAAAGCGCTCCTACGAGAAAACAGTATCTACATTGAAAACCCAATCTTCAAGCCCCTTTTCCGGATGCCGGAGTATTGAAGGTTGGGAATCCTTAGAAAGAGTGCTGGAAGTAGATCAGACTCCCATCGGAAAAACTCCGCGATCTTGTCCTGCCACCTACATTGGGTTCTGGGATCCCATTCGGAAATTTTTTGCTGAACTACCTGAATCCCGGGTTCGCGGATATACACCTAGTCGCTTTTCCTTCAATGTGCCGGGTGGGCGCTGCCCCAACTGCGAAGGACAAGGAATGAAAACAGTTGAGATGAGCTTCTTGCCCGATGCGGAAGTCCCCTGTGAGGCTTGTGCAGGGAAAAGGTTTGAATCAGAAACTTGTTCTGTCGTCTTCCGGGGGAAATCCATTGCCGATGTTCTTTCCATGAACGTGGAGGAAGCGGTAAACTTCTTTTCCTTTCATCCCACCGTCCATCATGCATTGAAACTGATGCAGGAGGTTGGCTTAGGATACCTCACCCTAGGTCAACCGAGCCCCACCTTAAGTGGCGGCGAGTCCCAACGGCTGAAATTGGTAACAGAACTGGCGAAGATCGGCCATGCGGGGAAAAGAGCACCTCCCCACACTCTCTACATTCTCGATGAACCGACTATCGGTCTCCATACAGCGGATATTGAGAAACTCTTAACTGTGTTGCATCGGTTGGTAGACGCTGGACACTCACTCGTGATCATCGAACACAACCTTGACCTAATTGCAGAGGCTGATTGGATCATCGACTTGGGTCCTGAAGGAGGAGAGGAAGGGGGCTACCTTGTAGCAGAAGGGAAACCTGAGGATCTAGTGACGGGTATGGGTATACACACCCATCCACTCGGGCATGATTCTTACACACGACACTACCTCACTTCGAAACTCCAATCACCCCTTGTCCCTTAATGATAGGTATTCCTGCGGATAGTTGGTAATAAGAATATCTACATACGAACCGAGGTAGTTTTTTGCCCTCTCTACATCGAATCGTTCCCGGGAAAACCAACCATGTACCGTAAGACCTGCTTCATGGGCCGCCTCGATAATTTCAGTCTGAGCAAGGTGCATGGGAGGATGTAGTGCCTGTACCCCCAACGAACTTGCATAGGTATGAGGAGCGAAGAGATGACAACTGTACAGAATACCGGTGCGAACCTTTGGAGCGATGCGTCGAAATCGAAGTACGGTATAGTGATTAAAAGATGAAAGGATCACCCGGTCTTCCATCCCATACTTCTGGATTAATGCATAGGTTTCCTCTTCGATACCGGGATAGAAAAAATAATCGGTTTTCAGTTCGATATTTAACAAAAGCGTTGTGGGCTGTAAGATGTTCAGGACTTCTTCCAGCATAGGAATCCGTTCCCCTTTAAAGGCAGTGCCAAACCACGATCCCGCATCCAATTTAGAAAGATCCTTCCTGGTCATCTCCTGAATGACCCCCTTCCCATCGGTAGTACGATCTACCGTTTCATCATGGCAAACCAAAAGATGTCCATCTTTGGATCGGTGCACATCTAGCTCGATTCCGTCGGCCCCAACTTCGATCGCTTTACGAAACGCAGATAGAGTATTCTCTGGGCACTGGGAACTTACTCCTCTATGAGCAAAAATCAATGGTTTCTTCGTATGCATATCCTTCTCCAAAGAGAGTCTATCAGAAAATTTATCCTTGGGATATGGCTAAAGATCCTAATCTGTGTTATATTAAAAGCAAACATCACTTCTCGAATCAAGGAGAGGTTCTTATGACAGTTACGCAAGATGAACGGGATCGAGGAATACTGGTTCTAACCTCCATGAGGTTGGACGAGTTTATGAAAGTTATCGATGCCAAGATCAGTGAATTAAACGACAAATCCAAAGTGTACCTAGAAGAATGTATTGCCGATTACCATCAGTACAAGGGAGCTACTCCCCATGAAATCGAGACTGCCATCGAACTCCACAAGCAGTATGTGGCGAATTTGAAGAACATGTTGCAGGACTTAAAGGATACCTGTAAAAAGAATCTCCACAAAGACTACCTGGTACCTTCCTTAATTGTAGAAACCTTCATCGAACTGGCTAGAAAAGCCACTGCAATAAAATACGTGAAAATGCAACCAACCGTTGTTCGGGTAGCCTAACACTGGCTTTAGGGTACAAACTCTCCCGCAAAGGGAGAGTTTTTTTTTGAATCAGCTGAAAGATTCGCTCTGTTAAAATGGGTAGATGAAGCTCTACTTGAAAGAAAAGATCTTAAATCTCCCTACAAAGGAACGTCCGAGAGAAAAACTCTACTTCCAGGGAGTAGCTGCTCTGTCAGACGCGGAACTTCTGGCCATCCTAATTGGTTCTGGGAATCGAACAGTGAGAGTTGAAAAGATCTCCTCCCTACTGCTAGATCTTTTAGACCGTTCCAATGGAAACATTACAGTCGATGCGTTGATGAAGATTCCTGGTGTTGGGAAGGCAAAAGGGACTCTTATCCTGGCTGCACTGGAGTTTTCCAGGCGATTCCTGTGTCCTGAGCGTAAACGAATAGGGTTCCCTAGGGATGTGCTTCCCCTAGTGTCCCATTATGCCAATCGCAAACAGGAATACTTTCTTTCCATCTCCCTTAACGGTGCTCATGAGGTACTGGCCATTCGAGTAGTCTCTATCGGATTGGTCAATCGGTCGTTGGTACACCCAAGGGAAGTGTTTGCCGACCCCCTACAGGATCGAGCAGCTGCGTTGGTCATTGCTCACAATCACCCTTCGGGGAACCTCGACCCCAGCCTAGAAGACAAGCAGGTAACCATGAGGCTTAGAACCGCAGCAGAACTTCTAGGAATCGTCTTTCTAGATCATATCATCTTCAGTGAAGAGGGGTACTACAGTTTTCTAGAGCACGGTGAATTAACCAGTCAATGAACAATGATCTTTTTAAAGACTTCCAGGATCATTTCGGTAACTTTCTGTGCATCTGCTCGCGGAACCCGAGCTTCCTTCCAGATGGATTTCATGAAATAATCCCGCATTCCCTCGATAATATCGTCGGTCATATAGAAAATATAGGAATAATTCTGACCAAAGGATTTTAATACGGTGAAGGATGTGTAGGTCATCACAGGTTCTTTACCAATCATGATTCGGTCCTGTCTGGCACTGGTGTAAATGTTCAGTTCCCTAAGTCGATACGGAATACGCTGAAAATTGTTCCTATAAGCGGGTTCAATATGTTTGTTCGGATAGTTTGCAGGTTCTACCAGCACGAACACTTTCTGTCCATCCGCTTGAAACACGAGACCTTCCTCGTTGGTATAGATATCCTTCACATTACTGAAAGATATGATCTCGTACTTCGTGTACGTGGAAGTGTCATCGAAAAACGCACTCACTATATACCCACCTGCAGTAGGTAGTTCTTTCTTGTTGTAGGCCTCAAAAAGTTCTTTCACTATCGCCATACACAACCACCTCTTACCGTTTTCTCCTATTGTATGAGTTTCTCTCTATTCTGTCAAATCTTTCTGCTAGTTTCTGGGGAGTAATCCCTTGTAAAGCTCTACAACCCTATCTATAATCCAAACCAATGACTTTACCCGAAGCGCTTTCCTTCATGCACATCAACCTTCCTACCACGTTGACAGACCTAGAAACTACCTATAGAAGCCTTATTAAACAATACCATCCAGATCGAAACCAAGACCGTCTGCAATGGTCACACGAAATGACCCTTAGACTCAATGAGGCATACACATTGATCCGAGATGTTCTCACTAAGAATACCGTAGAAGCAGAGGAGACGGAAGAGGAACCCAATACTCCATCACCAATCTACACAGAGCTCCAGAAAGCTTGGCAGAAGATCGAGAACGGAATCCATCTGTTTTATACCTACGGGTTAGAGAATCCCCATATTCGACAGGAGGGGCCTTTCCACATCAAGTTTATCCTTGCTCAGAAACAGATCAAGCAGGGGAAAAAAATCCTGGAACTATATGAACAAAAACCACTCCTTCCTGAGGATCGAGAAGAACTTAGCCTGCAGAAAAGCTTCTGCGAAGCGTTCCTTCAAAACATGCGGATACAGAAAACCTTTGTGGCAGATGGATCCATCCACCACAAAGCGTACAAGCACTACTACAATGGGAGTCGTCTTCTCGATGGATTCTTAAAAAAAATCCTATTTCCAGAGGATTACTCGAACCTGATTCTGCCCCCCAAATGCTCCACCCTTTGCCAACAGGAACTTCTCACGGTCCTTCTTCATTACCATCAAAGCACATGGGTAGGTGAAGCCACGATCAAACTGGCCTTATTGGAAAGCTTTTTGAACCTAATGAACTTCCGAAAGGAACGGGATTCTTCCCACCGCTCCTTTTTCTATCGGTTCTAGAGTGAACAAGTAAAACGCCTTCCTCCTGCGTCAGCCAGGATGCTTTCGGGGAAGGCGTTCACTGCTTGCTTCAGGCTACCTAAGTACCCTTTTGGGAAAGATTGTACTGAGCAATAGCGAGCTTTGCGATGGGGATCCCATAGGGTGAACAGGAAACGTAATTCATTCCTACCTGCTGTGCAAAAGGGATGTTCTCCGGCTCCGCTCCATGTTCTCCACATAGACCCAGCACAATGTCTGGTCGCACCAATCGAGCCCGCTCCGACGCAATCTTGATCATTTCTTTCACCTGATCGCCCAATACCTTGAATGGGTTCTGGGGAAGTAGGTCCATTTCGTTGTAATCGGAAAAGAAGTTGTTGAAATCATCCCGGGAAAGTCCATTGGTAGTTTGGGTTAAGTCGTTGGTTCCGAAGCTGAAGAACTCGGCATATCGGGCAATTTCGCCAGCCTGGAGGGCAGCGGCAGGTAGTTCGATCATGGAACCAACCCGATAGTGGATGGGTTCTTCGAATCCAAACTGTTTTCGTACTTCCTCTTCGATATCTCGGATCCCTACGATAGTTTTTCCTTCGATCTTTTTTCCATTCCGGATAATCTTTACCTCGGAAGCGGTCATGACCACAGGAATCATGATTTCCGGAATGACATTCACCCCTTCCTTCTTCAAGCGATACGCCGCTTCGAAGATGGCCCGTACCTGCATATTGTAAATCTCTGGGTACGAAATAGCGATACGAACCCCTCGATGCCCTAACATGGGGTTTACTTCCCGAAGCAAGTCACACCGCGCTTTCACTTCTTCGGGTGTCATCTTTCGCTTCCGTTTTTGGAGGTATTTCACAAAGTCTGCCATTCCTTCCTTCGTGTGAGGAAGGAACTCATGTAAGGGTGCATCGAGAAGTCGAATCGTTACCGGGAACCCTTCCATGATTTTAAAAAGCTGATAGAAGTCTTCGGATTGGTCTTTCTTCAATTCTTCTAGCACTGCTAATCGCTCTTCCTGGGTCTCCGCAAAAATCATGTAACGGAACCGATTGATCCGATCCTCGTTGAAAAACATATGTTCAGTTCGGCACAAACCGATTCCCGGCGCTTTGAACAACCGGGCTAACTGGGCGTCTTTCGGTTGATCCGCATTGGCATGTACGTCGAAGCCATAGATGTACTTCTGCACGATTTCCAGAAGTTCCAATAAACCGGAATCTTCCGGCGTTGGTTTCATAAGGGTCCCTTTCCCTAAGTAAATAGCAGGAGGATCGTAATAAGGGACGTTCAACGTGATCACATCACCCTCTTTCACCAAGTTTCCTGCTATTTTCATTCCCTCTTTCGTGAACTCTATCTCAGGGTATACCAGAGCTACTTTTCCAAGGCTTCGAGCCACTACTGGCGCATGGGACGCATATCCCCCCTCTGAAGTTAGAACTCCTTTGGCTACTTCAATGGCTTTCACGTCTTCGGCAAAGGTAGCAGGCATCGCCAGTATGAAATCTGTAGATTGGTTTGTCTGAACTGCCTGTCGATAGGCTTTTAGAAGGGCATCGGTAGAGAAGTATACTTTTCCTATAGCTGCTCCTACAGCACCCGCAATTCCTCCGGTAACTTTCGGATACTTCTTGACCGACGTAGGATCCAAGGTAGGATGAAGTATCTCCGAAAGTCTTCCAGGTTTAATCGCTTTGATGACAAACTCTTCATCTACGATCCCTTCGTTCAATAGATCGAGGAGACTCTTGATTTCCGCCTGTGTAGATTTGTTCGCTGCAGGTTGTTGATCAATAATCCAAAGTTCCCCATTTTCTACCGTAAATCGCACCCGTCGGATCTCCTTGAACTTCCGTTCCAGTTGTTTGCCAATTTCCTGTAAACGGTTCAAAATCCTAGGTTCTATCTTGGCTATGGGAGTCCCTTCCTTTTCCCGTTCATCAAAGGCTTGGGTGAAGAACTCCCCCATCAAAGCATTTTCTCCGCTGATGATATTGTGGGTAAAGAAGCTGCCAAAACAACTCTTCTCGTTGAAATTTCCAAACACCATCGTCTGGATTAGAAGGGCTGAATCTTCACTGGTAGTGTTTTCCTCTATGACCTTTCGGAAGAGGTTGATAACGAACATGAGCTGCTGATACGCATCTGTATAGATTTCTTCTGGATAGAGGGACCGGAAGTTTTTAAAAGCCCGTTGAAGAGCAGCTTTCGTTTCTCCGTCCAACGCCTTACGATACGCTTTCAGTTTGGAAATCCGGTCCTTGTCAGTCTGAGTGAGAAGTTCCAAGTCTATGATGTGTTGAATCACGTTACAATACTCGTGGTATGCAAACTTTTCACCCACAAAAGCTCCGAACCCCTCGATGGTTGAATCGCACAATCCAATGTTGTGTATGGATTGTGTATTCACGATGTTAAGCATGGGGCTCTCTACTACCTTTACCAGCAGGGGATTCGAGGGATCGTTAAACCCTTTCCCAAAGGCTTTCTCTGTCTTGTCCAAAGGTTCCTTCAGGACCTCCCATACCTTATATGTCGTTCTAGGTAAGGATCGTACTGTAGCATTGGGAAGGATAAAACCGGGAGAGGTAGGGATATTGAGGGTAGCCAATTCAACGATCCGCCTTCCTCGATTTCCAATAGCTTCGATAGCCTCCGGGCTGTCATCGTATTGGCCGTTACAGAAAAAGTAATAATCTGCCATAATTAACCTCAGAACAGATCTAGAACGCGATTCACCGCGCCCCGAAGGAATACTTCAAACCTTGGGCTTGCGCCTTCATACAGGTACTTCTGAAGCTTAGCAACATCCTTTATGTTATCCCCTACCACACTGATCATGATGGGAGTGCCATGCTTCACTTTCCCCCACTTGAAGAGCGCATTGATGTCATTGATCCGCTCGTTCTCGTACCAGATCAACACATCCAAATCAGGATACTTCGCTTTATAGCTCTCGATGATTCGTTTCCACGCCTCGACATTTCCATTGTGGAATAGTTCGTTGGTAACTAGGACTCCATACTTAGGGGTCATGCGTTTTTTTACAGAGGGCCCTTTGGAAGCTTCCACAGTAGGAGAAGTCTTCGGAACCCGCTCCTCGATAGGGGCTACTTCCTTCCTTTTCGGGGAGGTATACTCAGGTCGTGTCGAAATTTTACCTCCATCTAATAGGGTAATTGTATCCTTTACCGCAGTATCCAATATATTACCATCCACCGAATCGGATCCTACTGGGCCCGCATACACCACCACCAATTCATCCTTTATGAGAGGAAGAGCTTGTTCCCAATGCTCGGCTTTCTTAGGGTTGATGAGGAACGTTCCCGCTTGGGGAGAAGCATACATCAAGACGAGTTGGATTCGGTCCCATGGACGAAACACAGAAAGGAGGTCCTTTACATCGTCCCAACCTCTCTGAATATTGTGGGATCTGAACACATAGGAAAATTTATCTACCAAAAGGGCACTTAGGATCGTTTTTACCTGTTCCCTTCGTACCTCTCCGCTCTCCAATGATTCGTTCAATAGATCCGCCAAGTTTGCCCCTTCTTGGATCTCCCCCACATACCGATTTACCAGTTTAAAATGGCGCAAAGCCGTGTTAAAACCGGCTTTGCGCGCAAGAAAATTCAGTTCGTTTTCCATAGGTTAGAGCTCTTGTAACTCGTCAGACCCGCCTCGCTTTTTCGGGGGTGTTACATCTGCTTTCCCCTTCACCTCTTCTTTGGATTCCTCTCCCGTCGCATATTTCGGGGTTTCCTTCGGAAGGGTTTTCACGATAGGCTCGTCAATTTCAGAGGTGAAGTGCTGCGTAATATCTTCCCGCACAGTAGATCGTCTGCGCTTGAAGGTAGCGAAGGCAGCATCCTGGAATCCTTTGGAAATTCCATGGAGGAACTCGTTCAACACGTTAGCCATCTGCATCAATGTGTATTTCTTCCGTTTAATGCTGGTAATATTGATATCCAGAAGGAGCCCAGGCTGGATATGGTACGGATTGATCAAGTAATCGAACGCCTCGAACTCTTTTTCCAGGAAATCAACCCTCTGATCCAGGATCACTCGAGTCTGGGGATTCTGGTACCCATAGATGATTTTGATCTTTTCCCTGCACTTAGCCAGCATTTTCTTGTACAGGTTCTTCTCGTACAGGTAGGTTCGGTTCAGTCGTTCTACATCGGTCTCCTCTGCTTTAATTAAAGTGATCTCGTTCCACACCTTTTCGATTTCTTCGTAGAGTGGTTCGGTGCTTTCTTTTTTCGCTTTCGCTCTCCGGATTCTCCCCGCTACCTTTCGGCTTAAATCTTCGAAATCGTTCACCTTGAAGCTGGACTTGCTGCTCTGATAAATCGCTTCTACTACGTCCCACAGATGCTGAATTTCGTTCTTGAAGGACTCCATCTGTTTGTCGTAGGCGGCTTGTTCCTTCTGTAGTTGTTCCGCATCGTAATACTTGAGGCGAATCACATACCGTTCATCGGGAAGGTTTGCTTCATTCACATCCTCATACTCGCGAATGATCAGTTCCCTTGCATTCTTTAAGTTTTCAATGTACTGGTAGCCCATCTTGCTGGTATCGAGGATCGAGGTAAGGGAGTTCACCGCTGTGTTGAATCCACGATTTCGGATATTCTCCAGATCTACGATCTTCTTTAAGTTTTCCCGAATATTGAGGGGATCGAACTCCTTTGGATCGATCTCTGCTCGAAGTCCTTCGATTTTATCCATTAGGTTCTTAGCAAGGAACGTGTACCGTTTGGACTTTTCATTCTCCACGTCGTCATCTGTATAGTTGGGAACCCGTTTCATTTTCTCAAAGAGGAGCTCCGTATCCTGCAACTCTTCCTTTCCTTCATCCACCAGCTGCTCCTGTAGAGCTTCCACTTCTTTTTCGATGAAGTTGATGATGGTTCGGGAAATTTGATCCTTGATGATATACTCTACCGTTGCCTGATACTGGAAAATCGGGCTAATCAACTCGGAATCAAGGATGTTCACGGATAACTTTACATCCGTTACGGTTTTGGGCTTGGTCAGGTTGTCTTTGAAAGCACACTTGACCACGGAATATGCATTCTCACCCCGGATGAAAGCACCTACATCCGTCTTCTGCCTCAACAGCGAGTTCGTCTCGTTCTCTAAGTCGTTTAACCCTCTCTGGATATGACCATGGAGGTGGCCGTACATGTTCACGATGGATTTTTCGATTTCACCCGTATTGAACTTGTCTGCACCGGCAATCTGATCCAGCATCTCGGCGATCTCTTTGGGAGAATACCGAGCAAGAGTTTTGCTTTCCTCTTTGTCGATGAAGTTGCGGATCTTCTTTACCATCTCGTCTTCTGCGGTGACGATGTACCGGTTGAACATATTTTGGTAGTTCTGGTTGAAGTAGTTATAGAGTTTCTCCTTCAACCCCCCCATCACGTCCAACTTTTCCAATACTTCTTTGGGGAGTTTTGTCTGAATTACATTTAGAATATTCTCTGTTTCTTCCCGGATAACTTGTTCGAATTCCTCTTTCTGCCTTCGGCCTTCCTGAGCTAAACTGTTCCTGGACCCTACAGCCGATGGTTTAGTAGGATGAAATACATTCGGGCTCCTGGATATATCTGACATATACAACTCCTCCCTAAAAAATTTCTGGGGCAATCCCCGAGTTTCCTAATACAGTATAGTACATCTTCAAAGAAAAACAATACAGTACCTTTAACTGCTACTACCTATACACCACCTCCTTCTTTTTACTATTCAAATATTCCACAAACGCTTTGCAGTGGGACTCTTGCTGAAGCCCCGCAATAACTCCTTCCAGTTCAGACTTTTTATCCTTCGGGACTACCGATTCTAATGTAGGACCTAGGTAGAGTTTCAAGATCCCAATCCCTTTTGCCACTTCCTGTTCGATGTATCGGGTGGTAATACCCCAGAGTGTATCCCCACGTTTCACGACATAAAGGGAAGAATCGGGTAGTTTGAATTGGTTGCCAGGATAGATCCAGTTAGGATCCGGCCGCAAATCTTTCGGCGAGTCCAATCGTCGGTACCCATTAGCGTCTGCAATCTCGTTTACCAGGTAGAACACATCCATCACCGTGATCGAAATATTCCCAAGGGGAGGAATATTTGCCGTATAGGTAGAAGGAAATGCATCTACTTCCTTTTTCTCTTCCGCTCCTTTCTGTGCGATAGGACTCTTTTGTACAGGTGCATCTTGTTGATCCCGCCCTAGTTGAGCCTTCCCCTGAACTTGAACTTCTTTGGGTCCCTCGGAAGGTTCTCCCGCCTTTAAAAGAATATTCCCTTTTCCTATGGGTTCATCTGTTTTAGTAGTGGTGGATGTCTTATCTTCCTCTTGTTTCAGGGATTCGCTTTTTCCCGAAGTACCATTAGGTGCTATAGATTGTTCGTGTAGCGTTTGGGTAGTAGACGTACTTCTTCCTATCCCATGAGGAAACAGATCGAATTGCCATAGGGCAACCATTAAACCAGAGAGGAATAGCCCTCCTAATAGGTACAGACCCCATCCCCGAATGAATATCTTCTGGTCTTCGGAAGATTCCCCTTTTGAAACGGCTCCCCCTAGTTCATCCTTTGAAGGTCGCATGGGGAAAGGGGGCGTTGGAGATGAAAGACTCGAAGGGGTTGCCAGCGAGGGGGTAGACTTTGGTTGGACAAGCTGTTGGGTAGAGGGTTGCGGGGATCGCGGCTCTGTATGTGAAAGATTCGATGTTGGAGATTGGAAGCTCGCTGTTGTCGCTGGTTGAGTTCCCACGGCTCTCTTGACCCGCTTAGGGGGAACCTGATGAAGGTGTTCCAGAAACCTTAACAAACGGTCCCGTTCCTGTACGAAGAACGTCTCCTCCTTTAAGGAGGTTCGTATCTTATCGATATTCTCGATCGATTTATTAGCCTGTAAGAGTTTTAAAGGAGTGAGACGCCCTTCGATTTGATAGAAGAGATGCATCCCGTTGGGGAACACCCAGAAATCCCCTACAAAGGGAATACACCCTTCTCGATCTTCAGGAAGCTGATACAAGAAAGAGTTCTTGGCCTTCCTCCTCCATCGTTCCCACACTGTTCCCTTGTTTGAAGGATCAATACTTCTAGAGAGAGTTTCTAAATTCCAAATCAGGTAGGGAATTACAGCCTTCATTTCATTTAAAGGAAGTTCCCGAATCAGGAGAGGCTCCAAAGATTCAAAAGAAGATATACGAGGAGAGCCTTTTTTCCATTGTTCCTGGATTAGGTTCAACGTGGAAACCATCATTCTCCACCAATCCTGTTCCAGTAGGTTTCCCACCTCAGCACAATTCTTGGCTATATTCACTCCATACGTAGCAAGTAGAGTTAAAGGAGAAGGAAGGGGTGAGGAATGAAACCGATAAGGTATGTTTCCTAAGATTCTTGTACCGATGGGTAGTCCCTTGTTTTCCAATGCTTTTTGTAAGTTGTTTCTCTCATGGGAGAAACCAGAAGAAAGATTGAACGCAATTCCAAAGGGAGAAGGAAACTCGACCGATCCTCCTTCCCCACAGAACCTGAATCCCTGGAGATGGAAACACCCTGATGCATCAGGTTCAATCGCAAAGAGGGAAGTATCCATTCCTGAAAAAAGATTTATAATGCTTCGAAGTTGTTCGATCCGGTGGGAAGCTACCCGAAATTCCTTCTTTATAGCTACCGAGCGTTTCAACTTTTGCAGGATTCCTTCTTCAAACTGTTCTTCGATGCACCACTGGAGCATGTCTGGATCGATCCCTGCTCGGGAAAGGGACCAGAGGAAGTCTTTGGGCACATGCACTACCCCCAATCGACCTTCATGAAAGAAATAGATTTGTTGCCCGAGAAGAATAAACCCTGGATTCTGGAATACCCTGGCCAAGTATCGTAGAGGGTTATCCTTGACAAAGGAACTTACCCGTTCTGCAAGATAAACGAAGTGAAGATCCTCCGCTTCCCGCTGCCTGAGGTTGAAAAGTTCATCCCCATTGTGGTGTACATGAAGATTCCCATTCTTAAAAAAGAAAACGATAGATTTCCCTTTTTGGGGAGGAGATTCTACAGTTTCGTACTCGAACTCGGCCACTGGAAGGTTTTTTTCGTTTAAAAATTGCTTAAGCCTTTCGATACGGACAGGATCCCCTACGAAACGGGTTTCCCCATTCAGGGGTAATTCTACATTCTCATGTTCTAGAAAGGGGTTTCCTGTATAGTTATCCGTTACGAGAACTGTAGATACATATTTCTTGATTTCTTCTGGCAACTTGGCGCTGTTCCCGATACGCAAGAAAGGTCGATACTCCGTGTGGGAACTCCCTAGATAGATGAGGTAACATTCACCATCGATATGGAAAACCCGTTCAGCCGGATTTTCTATCATGCGATATAATATACTGCATTTTTCCTATTTGGTCATTGGGAGACTGTTAATTTTCTAGGAGAAATACTACAATGCTTCTATGATTCGCTGCGAGAGTTCCTACAGAAAAATTATTCCCATTGCCAGTGGCAAGGGAGGAGTAGGGAAAACCGTACTAGCTGCCAACCTAGGAATTGCTCTGGGAAAAGCAGGCTTCCGAACGATCTTGGTAGATCTAGATCTCGGCGGTTCTAACCTCCATTCTGTATTGGGCATCAAGAATAAATTCCCTGGTATTGGTAACTTTATCTCTGGGAAAACTCTTTCTTTCAAAGAGATCATCCTGCGCACCGAATACCCAAACCTATTCTTTATTCCGGGGGATGTTCTGGTACCGGGTGCAGCAGATATCAATTACCTTCAGCGAAAGCGTATCCTAGACAACCTTCTGAAATTGGAAACTGATTACATACTTCTCGATCTTGGTTCAGGAACCCATTCCAGCACTCTGGATTTTTTTCTCAGTTCCAATGCAGGAATTCTGGTTGCCGTTCCCCAGGTGCCTTCCATTCTAAATACCTATAGCTTTCTGAAGAATGCTCTTTTTCGATTACTTTCTCGGATCTTCGCCAAGCAGAAGGAAATCTCAGAATACCTGAAATCCCTCCAAAAGGAAGCACAACCCAATTCCATTCCCGGCACAGGTAAGATCCTACAGGAGATAGAACGGATGAACCCCGAAGCCTGCGCTACCGCCAAACAGATATTGCAGGCCTTCAAGCCTCACCTGATTGTAAACATGGCTAAGCATCCTGATGATCTAGCTATCGTGGAGAGTTTAAGGAACCTGGTGCAAAAGAATTTGGAAATTCCCTTCGGATGTCTGGGAATCGTGTTTCGGGATGATCAAGTTCATGAATCCATTGAACAGATGCGTCCCCTTCTACACCTAGCTCCCGAACGACTTGTATCGAAGCAAATTCTCCGGATGGCAGAAAAAATCCTCCAGTCGAAGAACTTTCCTGATTTACCCCTCGATCTATCCCAGTACAAGGATTCTTTCGAACTTGCCGAGATTGAAGCCCACTATGACCTAGCAGAAACTACCAGTACCGAAAACGGCAAGAAACAGGAAGAAGCATTGACTCCCGAAGAGTTCCTAACTGTACTCACTGCCCAACAGAAGAAAATCAACGAACTCCAGGGCACTATCCGAATGCTCACCCTACGAGGAAGACAAGAACCTTAATCATCCCACCATCCTTCTGAAAACGCCCTCACTCGTACAGGTTGTGGCTTAGCAGGATGCTGAAGTCCACGCGATTGCTTACGGTTTCCAAAGTTGTGGGGGGTATTCCCCGGAGGCAATCAATTGATTGATCTTTTCTTTCACAACGGGCTTGTCAGCTTGGTACGTAATCCCAAACCAGGAGGAAGTAGAAGGAAGAACCTTCACCCGAATCTCCTTCCGTTGCACCAGTTTCCCTATCACCCGAGGAATATAACATTCCGACTTTGGATCTTTTCCATCTGTTTTTAGGAAATCAAGAAACTCACGCTCGATTAACGGAAAAAGGGATGGGGTGAATCCAAACATGTTCATGGAAGCGAACTCTTTTCCCGTGAACGTTCCAGGTTGGGAAGGTTCGATACTCTCGATTTTACCGTTCTTTTTTATGATCTTCACGTACTCTTCTACGGAGAGCAGATACCCAGCCGAGTCCACCGAGCAGATACCCCGACTTACACTGCCATGCTCTGAAAGAGTATTTTCCAACCGGTACCCAACCAGGGCAAAGTCTTTAGAGTCTACAGGCAGCTGGGAAAGGTAGGACTGAAGGATCTCGTACGCATTCCGACCATAAAAATCATCCGCATTGATCACCGCGAATGGATTCTTCACTACCTCCCGAACCCGGAGGATCGCATGGGTCGTACCCCAGGGTTTCGTACGTCCTTCAGGTATCGAGAACCCAACAGGGATATCTTCCAGTTCCTGGTAGACAATTTGATAGGGAACATTGGAAAAACGCCCCTTGCAGAAAGCTCGGAAATCTGCATCGATAGACTGTCGTATAATGAACACCACATCCTGGAATCCGGCCCGAAGGGCATCGTACACTGAATAGTCCAGTAGCGCTTCTCCGCTGGGACCTACAGGATCGATCTGTTTGATTCCCCCATATCGGGAACCCATTCCAGCAGCCATTACCACTAAAGTAGGTTTCATACGGTCTATATACAGGAAAACCTCCATTCTCGCAAGCGATTCCAGCTACGGGTGAGCTTTCCATGCGCAACCAAGGTAGCATAAACCTGTATATTTAGTGGTGTGGCATTTAAAAAACTTGCACAGTTTCTCATACCCAATTTGTTGTTTAACCCTTTTTCTAAGGAGAAGAATATGATAGAGAAAGTTCCATCCCGGCATAATTCCCACGATTTCCTTTACCTGAAATCCCAAAGCTTTCAACGTCTTTAGAAGTTCCTCCGGTTTGATAAAATTTTCCCAACAATGTATGTTTCTGGGAATGATGCTGGTAAACTCACATTCCTGTAAGAGAAACACCACCACAAAGAAACTGAGTAGAGTTCTATTGATGGTTTCGAAAAATAGCCACCCCCCTGGTCGTAATACTCGTTTCACTTCTTTTAGCACCTCTTGGTAATCGTTCATGTGTTCTAAGACATCACAACAGAACACTATGTCGAAGAAGGAATCAGGGAAAGGAATCCTCTCTCCTATACCTTCTAAGTATTCAATACGCAGACCGATCTTTTCCGCATGAGAACGTGCAGCTTCCAAACTAGCTAAAGAAGGATCTATCCCTACTATTTTCAACCCGTACTTGGCAATTTCCTCTGTGAGAAATCCACCCCCGCATCCCACATCTAGCACCTGTAACCCTTCAAAGGATAGGTACTCCATTCCTAAATGCTCCAATACATACTGTAAACGAAGAGGATGCACTGTATAACGGATCAGCATCAAAGGGCTGTCCTCTCCTGACCACCAGTGTTTTGCTTCCCTATCATAAAACTTATTGTCTATCATTCCTTGCCCTTTAGATCCTGTTCCTAGTATATTTTCGGATATGATCCTGTACAACCCCGAATGTACTATGCCGTTAATTGATTTTGGCATCCTCATTCCTATCCAGTACGACAAGCAGGAACGGGTATTTCAAGCTTTAAAAGAAGGTACATTAGCTCGGTTTCCTGAATCCCAGTGGCATCGAGTTCCTTCCTGTACCGGGATCAAGCGAGAAGATCTTCTCCGAGTACATACTCCTTCCTATGTAGATAGATTGTTTTCTCCTGCTGTTGAAAAAGAAGCCCTTCGAACGTTTGAACTAGTAGATTCTAACGGCACCTTTCATCGGTATGATCCGTCCCAAGCAAAACGTCCTTTATCCGATCTGCTTACCCGGGCACTCGCCATTGTCCAGGGCACTTATGAAACCTGTCTAACCGCTCTTGAAAAAGGATTCGCCTATTTCCTAGGAGGAGGGATGCACCATGCAGTTCCAGACTACGGGTCTGGTTTCTGTTTGGTGAACGATCTCGTGATCGCTCTGAGAAAGATCCAGGACGAGGGCAAAATCCAACAAGCATGGATCATCGATGTGGATGCTCATAAAGGGGATGGAACCGCAGTGATTACCTATGGGGACCCTACTATCCGAACTTTGAGCATACATATGGCCCATGGCTGGCCTTTAGATGCTCCTGAGTATGATGTTCAGGGAAGGTACAATCCTTCCTATACCCCCAGCGATATCGACATTGGAATCGACTCGGGTGAAGAGCCCCTCTACACAACGAAACTGAAAGAGGGATTGTATCGATTGGAACAATTCGGTCTACCAGACCTCGCCCTAGTAGTGGATGGATCGGATCCGTTTGAAAAGGATGAATTGGAGTCCACACGACTTCTCGCTCTTTCCGAAGAGACTCTATTAGAACGGGACTTGCTGATATATAGGTTTCTCACCGAACGGAACATCCCTTCTGCATGGGTTATGGCCGGAGGATATGGGAAGGAGTCCTGGAAGATCTATGTGAACTTTCTTGGAACAGTCCTCCCTGAAAGGTTATCGCATAATTAATTAGGATCCCATCCATTGGGAAGGTTCTGGCCAATCAACGCGTTTCTGTTGGAAAATCTTCAAGGGATCTATTAGCACAAACAGAGGTTCCCCTCCCAATAGAATAGAAGGGACAAGTTTCCAATCAGCTGCTAGTTCCGCTTCGTGTCGATCGACCCAGATAGCCCCCCAGTTACCCCTGCCCCCTGCGCGGTAGAGCACCATAAGAAAAGGATCTTCCCCTACAGAGCGTCGAACTCCCACAAGTCTTGTTTCGTAACCTATCCGAGTCAGCACATCATAGAAGAGGAGTGCCTTTTCCTCATCTCTCCCTTTCTTACGCACGATAAGTTCTTCTGGAACTTGGAATCCTCCGATATCTCCAGGTTCTAAGATCCGATTCACCTCGTTCCAGAGGTTTTTAGAGAAACTGCCCGCTAAACGATGCACCCTGAGAATGAAGGAATGATACGCCGATTTATTCACTTGGATGGGTCTATAGGATACTAAAGGAAGGGAACTTTCTGCCTCTACCCTATCAGGAAGGTTCTGTAAAAGACCACAACCATCGTGGATTCCCAACAAAGGCTGAAAAGTGTCCCCGACCAACGTAGCTGCCAAAAGGACCTCGTCGAACGTGATGGTATCAAGCCAAGGCTCGAAGATATTTTCTGCAGCATGGATCCGTACCACATAGTTCTTCTGGTACGCCTCCCGTACTTCTCTTCGGTTGGTAGGATCCTTTGCATAGGTGCGATCGATTAACGCAAAGATCTTTTCATTTGGTTTTTCTAACGAAAAGGAAACCTGCAATCGAAGGGACGGATCGAAGTACGTATAGACTGTACGATTCCCTCTCTTCTCCCCCCAAATCCAGCTAGGATCCATCCAGCGTTCTTGGAAGCCTTCCAGAAACTTTCGCAACCCTTGTTCTATCTTGGCATCCACTAGAACTGCAGTGAGAGCCCCATCTGGGTCTGCTACAGAAAGGGTACGAGCAGAAGTGAACTCGTGAAAAGAAACAATACGCACTCCCTGCCGTTTCCACGATTTACCAAAGTCCCTAGGGGAAGCGTCGGAATAGATCATCACTCGATCCTCTTCTCCGCTCCAGAGGGGAAATGGATCAACTATAAGAAAGGTTAAAAGGAGCAATACTATCTGTGCCATTCAGCTATACTATAATTCCATCCCTCCTACCAAGCAAGGGGACAACGGATGGTTTGTGGAATGCTCTGGTGACAAAAGACTTGCTTCGAACCTAGGGTTTTACTACATTTAGGCCATGGAACTTACCTTCTGTTCTAAGGGTGCAGCGTTAGAGGTTACTGGATCTCGGCATTTTCTATCGATCAATGGGCAGCGGATCCAAATAGATTGTGGGGCTTTTCAGGGGAAACGAAAAGAGACAGAGGAAAAGAACCGAAGTGGATTCGAGAATGTAGAGCAAACTTCTGCTCTCATCCTTACCCATGGACATTATGATCACTGTGGATTGATCCCATACATGGTTAAAAAAGGGTACAAGGGAAACATCTATACCACTCCTGCATCCAGGGATATCGCTTCCCTTATCATGATGGATTCGGCTCACATACAGGCTAGGGATAAGGAATACTTAGAAAAACAGGCCCGCAAGAAAGGAGAACCTTTCTCCTGGGAACCCTTGTATACAGAACAAGATGTGGTACAGGCCACAGAGTTGTTTGTTGGATTTTCCTACCATCGACCCTTCTACATCCTTCCCGGAGTAATGGCAGAGTTCTTCGATGCAGGCCATATTCTAGGGTCTGCCCTTGTGCTTCTCACCCTTCAGAAGGGGGCTGGATGGAAGGAAAATCTGAGAATCCTATTCACAGGAGATTTAGGAAGAAAAGGCAAACCCATCATACGGGATCCCGAACCCGTACCCGCCCCTGACATCATTGTTCTGGAGGGGACCTACGGAGACAGACTCCACGATACGCAAGAGGAAGTTCTATCGAAATTGGCAAGGATCGTGAATGAAACAGTGGATCGAGGAGGAAAACTCCTTATTCCTGCCTTTGCCGTGGAACGAACACAAGAATTGGTTTACCTTCTCCACTTGCTGGTGGATGGGAAACAGATTCCAGATATTCCCATATACGTAGATTCACCCATGGCTACCAACGCTACCACCATATTCCAGGTGCATCCAGAATGTTACGATCAAGAGATACACGAGGCTTTCCTCAAGCATCACAAGAACCCTTTCGGGTTCAACAATCTGCATTTCGTTACCAGTGTGGCAGAATCCAAAGAACTGAACAAGCTAAAAATACCTGCCATTATTATTTCCGCGGATGGAATGTGTGAAGCGGGTCGTATCCTTCACCATTTAGCCAACAACATCCAGGATCCAAGAACTACCCTAATGTTCGTCGGGTATACCGCAGAACATACTTTGGGACGAAGAATCCTTTCGGGTCAAAAAGAAGTGAAGATCTTCGGAGAAACCTATACGGTCCGCGCCAAAGTAGAAGAGCTTTCAGCCATGAGCGCCCATGCGGATTATAGAGAAATCGGAGAATACCTACAAGCTTTAGATACAACCTACCTTAAATCGATTTACTTGGTACATGGTGAGCAAAGTGCATTGGATCATCTCTCTGGTTACCTGGAATCCATGGGATTCCCGAAACCAAAGATCGTTAAACCGGAACGAGTGTATTCTTTAATATAGATAGTATAAGGAATCGGTATGCTGTATCTCTTGGCAGGCCTCAGTTTCACCGGTATTACAGTCTTATATATTGTGTATTTCCTACCGAAAAGAAAGTTCCCTTCACGGTTTCGTGCTATCACTGAGAAACGTATGCACTTCTTTCTCTATATCCATGGGAAATGGAATAGAGAAATTCTTCTGCCCTGGAAAGAAGTTCGAATGGGGATAGATCCCGACTCGGACTTTTCTTTTGCTGTGTTGGAGGAACTCCTAGCAACTTCCTTCCGTGATCTACCCTCGCACGTCGTTCTATCCCCTACCGATGAGTATCTTCGAGTTACCGCTGATCGTCCCCTCTTAATCCAAGGGGTAGAACGATCTTCGGGATGGCTCAGGGTGAATGGCATTCTTCGGTCGGGACCTGTGAAGCTTGTATTTAAAGGACCTCTGGAAGTGAGAGAACGGGTGCCTGTGAAGCCTTCTTTAAAAGCTTGGGTGAATTACTACGGTCCTGGAGCAGTGAGTGCATCACTTGCACTCTTATTCATAGGGATGGGTCTGTATTCCTTTGGTTCTTCTAAGGCAAACAATGCTTTTTCACCTACCCCTATAGTCTCAACTCCTGCTTCCCCTACTTCGAATCCTGAGCAGATCCCTTTACCTTCGAGCCCTGGGATTGACCAAAGTGTATCTACGAACGGTTTGGCTTCCATCGCTCAACGTCCTTCTATGAAACCGGAACCTCAAAAAGAACCTCTCCCTGATTTTCCAGACTCTCTATCTATCGTAGAACCAGGAGGGAAGATCCCTAACACATCGATCAAAGTACTTTTCGTGCATGCCCATCCGGATGATGAGTCCATTGAATTCGGAACCCTCATGGCCTTATGCAAAAGGCAAGGGATCCCAACCGCTACCGTTCTATTCACCGATGGAGAGGGAGGGATCTTTTCCAAAGAGTATTCTGGTCCCCGAACCTCGTTACGGGAGATCCGCATCCGGGAAGCTGCATGGGCCTTGAAAACGTTGGGAAGTTCTGTTTATATCCGGCTAGGACTATCCAATCTACCCTACAATGGGATTCGTGACGAACAGAAACCGATAGAGGTACTCCAGCGATGGAGTTCATCCAAACCAATCGATCGAATGGTAGAAATACTCCTAACTCTTAAACCAGATATTGTTGTATCTCCAGAAGAGCCTTCCAAGGCACGAAAACATTTCGAGCATGAGGCAACAGCCTTGATCGTATGGAAAGCTATCGAACAAGTAAAACGATTGGGTAACTCCTTTCCTAGAGGATACCTCCAAAGCTTAGATCCTCGGTTTCCCATGGATCGAAAAGGGAAGCTCTCCTTCCCCCGCTCCCAAGCAAAGGATCTTCAACGAACCGCTCTCTCCTTTCATCGAACACAGGCAGACGCTTTTTACTTCGGGGTACAGAGGATAGAAAAGTATCCCGAGGAAGAGTACAAGCTGAAGTTTTGGGATCTACTGGAAGATCCCCTTCTCTATTTCATGGGAAGAGCGGTACAGTAGGTCCATCTTCCTGGACAGAGGAAGATGAAAGCACCCTGCTTGAATCAATTCTAAGAACTTCATGAAATCATCGGGGGGCTCTTTGCAGAGCCCCCTTCAAACCCTTACAGGATAAACCAGCTCACTGGAACTGAGGGTATCAAACTACGTAGGTGCCTGCGGAAACCTTTCCGCCCGTTCCTGTCCAATTAGTATGGAAGAACTGTCCTCGAGGTTTGTCTACCCTCTCGTAGGTGTGAGCACCGAAGTAATCCCGTTGGGCTTGCAGAAGGTTTGCGGGCAGGCGTTCACTCCGGTATCCGTCATAGAAGGCCAACGCGGTTGAGAAAGCGGGAACAGGTATACCGTTAAGGGCCGCAACGGACACGACCTTACGCCAGGAAGGTTCACACTTTTTAATGATCTTGCGGAAATATTCATCCATTAAAAGGTTGTTCAGATTTGGATTTCGATCGAAGGCTTCCTTAATTCGTCCAAGGAACACGCTTCGGATGATACACCCCCCTCTCCAAACTAGGGCGATCCCACCATAGTTCAGGTTCCAGTTGTACTCTTTGGCTGCTTCCCTCATCAGCATGTACCCCTGGGCGTAACTTACAATCTTCGAAGCCAGAAGAGCTTTTCGAATGTCCTCCACGAACTCTTCCTTGTTCCCTTCAAATTTAGGCTTTGGCCCCTTAAGTACCTTGGATGCTTCTACTCGCTCATCCTTCAAAGCGGATAGACATCGAGCGTACACCGCTTCTGCAATAAGGGTAATAGGAATCCCCAACTCCACCGAACTAATTACTGTCCATTTCCCCGTTCCTTTCTGACCGGCGGTATCGAGGATCTTATCCACCAGTGGTTTCTTATCCTCATCCTTGAAAGCAAGGATATCCCGAGTGATTTCGATGAGATAACTATTCAACTCACCTTTGTTCCATTCCGCAAAGACTTTGTGCATGTCCATTGCTTTATACTTCAACAGGGTACCCATTAGATGGTAAGCCTCGCAAATGAGTTGCATATCTCCGTACTCGATTCCATTGTGTACCATCTTTACGTAATGTCCTGCTCCATCCTGCCCAATCCAATCGCAACAGGGTTCACCTTCGGGGGTTTTCGCAGCAATGGCTTGGAAGATCTCTTTCACCAAGGGCCAGGCTTTTGGGTTTCCCCCGGGCATCAGGGATGGGCCATGGCGTGCTCCCTCTTCTCCTCCAGAGACACCGGTGCCGATGAAGAGAATTCCTTTTTCCTCCAAATACTTGGTCCGTCGGATGGTATCCGGATAGTGAGAGTTGCCCCCATCGATAATAAGGTCTCCTTTCTCTAGGTGGGGCAGAAGGAGTTCAATGAACTCATCCACCGCTTCCCCGGCCTTCACCATGAGCATGATTTTCCGAGGCCTAGTTAAAAGGCTTACGAACTCTTCTATGCTTTTGGCTCCGTAAATGGTGGAACGACCTTTCGCTGCATCGTTTAAAAACTCATCCACTTTCGACACGGTTCGGTTGAATACTGCCACTTTGTACCCTTTATCGTTCATATTGAGTACAAGGTTTTGCCCCATCACAGCCAACCCGATCAACCCGATGTCCGCTTTTCCACTCATATCCCTTCTCCTCCCATTCCTATTGAAATTGATACGATTATACACCGGTACGGGTACCGGCTTCAAATGTTTTGCGGTAAGCCCAAAGTCCCACCGCAGGATTTGACACAAAGTATACCCGTTCTCCCGAGGGGAGTTCATTCCACCCATCCTTTAGTTGACTCGGATTATACTTTTTCAAAGCTTCTTCCAGGGGACGATACAGAAACCCTACCCCTTCGATCTCTTCCTTTGTTAAGTGCCCTGGACAATAGGTGATGGAAAACCGCCCCTCCGAGGAACCATGGATCAAATGAGCGGCTGCACTGAGGTTTTCCTTTAGATCTTTGTTCCTCTCTACCTGGGTGAGGGTATATGGGGTGCCTCTATAACCATACTTACGGATCAAACCATCGATGGTCTTATCCTCCCCAAACTCCCGTAAGCCGGGTGCTAATACAATCAGTTCCCCTTGGTCGGCCAAGGCCATGCGGGTTCGGTAGATACTTTTGTTTCCCAACCAAGTGCTCCGGTATTCGCCTGGATCTAAATACACGATCACTTTCTGAAGCGGTTCTTCCAGCATCGTGATGTTCACCTCTGCTGATAGGTCCGCTGCCCGTTCGTAGCATTCCTCATCATCCCCGATGAAAAGTCCCCGAAGAGCCAACTTCCCATCGTTGTCTCTTCCGAGTACGGTAAGTACATACAGGATAGGGAGATCCTTAGCGAATTTCTTTGAAGCATAGTTCAACACATCCCGAACAGGAGTACGCTTCCTTCCCATGATCCGTTCCATCCCATACACGGCCCCTAAGAAATGACTCTTGTTGATCCCTTCCTGTCCTCCTGTGCCGACAAACACGTTTTTATTGTAATTAGCCATCCCAATCACTTCATGGGGGACCACCTGTCCGGGTGAAAGGATCAGATCGAACCCGCCCTTTACCAAAAGGGTGTTCACCTGAGCAGGCCAATCGTACTCCACCCGTCCTTCGGAAACCTGGGCTACGTACTCAGCCGGTACCACTCCCAAAGTGGTGAGATCCTTCCTCCAGTTATGGACCCGAAAAAGACTCTTGGGGGTAGTACCAAACATCAATTCGATTTCCGCCTCTGTGAGAGGAACATGGGTTCCCAAAGCAGGGAGGATATCCGTTAACCGATCCCTATAGTAGCGCCAGGCAAAGTTAGTAATTTCCCCTGCTCTGGAATGTAAACGGGTGATATCCGGAGGAATCACTAAGACCTTTTTCTTTGGCCCTAAGGCACGAAAGGTCTGCTCCAGAGCCCCTTCCATCTCTTCTTTCGTAATGTTCTCGGTCTGGGATCCTTTGGCATAATACAGCATACCGTATTCTTTCATAGATCCCATTCCTCCGTCAACAGTAGAAGGAAACCCCAGAAACCATTACATTAGAACTATATGACACGATACAAAATAGGAGTACATGTACCTGTAATCGAAGGAGTAAAGAATGTTCCCCTCTTAGCTCAAGCACTAGGTGCAGAAGCATTCGCTTTCTTCACTAAGAATCAGAAACAATGGAAGGGGAAGCCTCTCACAGAAGACGATATCAGAGCCTTCCAAGGGAACCTACAGAAAGTAGGAATTTCACCAACCTTTGTGCTCCCCCATAACGGATATCTGATCAATATTGGGAATCCTTACGAAGAAAAACGAAAAAAGTCACTCGAATCCCTCAAGGAGGAGGCAGAAAGAGCCCGCCTTTTGGGTTTAGAAACCTTGAACTTTCATCCGGGAAGTCATCTAGGACTCCTCTCAGAGCAAGAATGTTTTCGCCTAGTTGCATCGGGGATGAATGAAGTGTTAGAAGCTGTGCCCCAAATCACCCTTGTTCTAGAAACTACGGCTGGCCAGGGGAACAGTATTGGGTATCGCTTCGAACACCTGGCAGAACTGATTCAGCTTTCCCTAAACCCGGAACGGGTTGGTATCTGCATCGATACCTGCCATATCTTCGCTGCCGGCTACGAATTGCGCACCGACGAAGGATATGAGGCCACCTTCCAAGCCTTTTCTACCATCATTGGTTTCCACAAATTAAAAGGAGTACACCTGAATGATTCGCGATCAACCCTAGGAAGCAGAATCGATCGGCATGCCAGCATTGGTAAGGGAGAATTGGGAATAGAGACCTTCGTCAGAATCTTAAGGGATCCACGATTCGAAGGAGTTCCCCTTATTCTGGAAACCCCTAATCCTTCCCTCTGGCCAGATGAGATTGCTTTCCTGAAAGAGATTCCTCACCTTTCACCCTCTGATCCTTTACCACCCCTTCGGAGGTCCGAGGATCTCACGGATCACCACCGCTTGCTTCCAGGGAGAAAGCTTCGTGATCTTCTCCGGAAGTGAGGGTAACTGCCTTTTCTCTTCTGCCGACGTAGGCCCTTCGGGAATACGTACTCCAGTTGGGACAGGAGGGGAGTGCTCTTCTTCTCCTGAGACAAATTCCCCCTCTTTGAACTCTGTGGTTACTTCCTGAGCCATGGGGTACATGGATCTTTTCTCTCGTTGCCCAAGGGTTATTCCCGCAATGGATCGTTCCCCTTGTAAAACGCGCTTAGGGTAAGAAACCGGTTTAGTCTGAACCCCAGCCTTTCGTTGAGCCCGAGATTGAAGAATTCGTAGGGCGATTAAGAAAGCCAGAGGAATCAGAACAAATAGATTGGAAAGGATCTCATTCATTTCGAAGGAGCCTCTCCTCCAATACTTTTTCTCATATTGGTGTCAGCTTGAATATTCATCATTCTATAGTAGTCCATTACCCCTAGTTGACCTTTCCGAAAGGCTTCTGCGATAGCCAGCGGAATTTCAGCTTCTGCTAACACTACTTTTGCCCTATTTTCCTGTACCAATGCAAGCATCTCCTGTTCTCTTGCCTGAGCCGCTGCCCTTCGTTTCTCTGCCTCAGCCTGGAACCTTCGCTTATCTGCTTCCGCTTGATCGGCCTGAAGCTTAGCTCCAACATTCGCTCCCACATCAATATCAGCGATGTCGATAGAAAGGATTTCAAAGGCAGTTCCTGCATCCAACCCTTTTTCCAGAACAGTTTTCGATATTAAATCGGGATTTTCCAGCACTGCTTTGTAGGATTCCGCAGAACCAATGGTGGTAACGATTCCCTCCCCTACTCGAGCAATGATCGTCTCTTCGGTGGCTCCTCCGACCAAACGCTCTATATTGGCCCGAACAGTTACCCTTGCTTTAACTTGAAGCTGGATTCCATCCTTGGCCACTGCATCTATGGTAGTTTTCCCTTTGGAAGGGTCGGGACAATCGATCACCTTTGGGTTCACGCTGGTCTTGACTGCTTCCAGTACATCTCTTCCCGCTAAATCTATGGCAGCGGCTCGTTGAAAGGGTAAGGGAATATTCGCCTTGTTAGCCGCTACTAGAGCTTGACTTACCTTCATCACGTTCCCGCGGGCAAGAAAATGGGTTTCCAGCATATCTGTTTCTACCGGAATTCCAGCTTTAGTAAGCATGATCCGAGCATCTACGATCACCGAAGGATTCACGTGCCGCAACCACATCCCGATAATTCTACCCATTCCTACTGGAGCACCCGATAGAAGAGCTCTAAACCACAAGCCAAAGAATTTGAAAAAGAGGATTAGGAACCCTAATACGAGAAGAGTTAATACGGCAAATACGATCAAATACAACATAGTACCTCCCTAATATAGACTATATCATATCGCTTTCACTGTGATTCGATTCCCACGTACCTGAACTACCCGTACGGGTGTTCCCTGAGGTAAGAACTCTCCTTCAGTTTCCACTGAATAGACTGTATCCTCGATCTTCGCTTTCCCCGATGGTCGTAGGATAGTCAATGCTTTTCCTTCCTTACCTACCAGGTCCTGGGGGATTACCGGAAAGTCTTCAGGGGAAGGAACACTTTCGAAAGAGAGACTCTCCTGCCCCTCGGTTGTATCACCCTTTCTGCGATCTAAATGTATTACCTCACCTTTACTTAAGGGTGTAGATCCAGAAGCAGTACCGTAAATCATCGTTTTCAAGGCTAAGCGATCAAAGATTCTCACCTTTGGAAGCAGGAGGATTAAAGCCGCCACTCCCACTATTCCCGATAATAATCCACTTCCTACTACGATCAGGTTTCGAACGAAAATATCCCACTGCCAGGAAAACTCAGGGAATACAAAATCTTGCATGGAGAAAAGGAGGGCCAGACCAATGAGCACAAGACCCGAAATCCCCGTAATTCCAAAACCCGGAAGGATGAAGAGTTCCACCGCGAGAAGCCCTATTCCTACTAGGAGCATGATGATCTCTAAGGATCCTACCGTACCTAGCAGAGCATTGCTCCCAAACAAGGTTAGGAAACAAATCACCGCCACTGTTCCAGGAATTCCAAACCCTGGAGTACTGATTTCCATGAATAAAGCTACGAGGCCAACTAGAATCAACAGGGCTTGCACAGGCCCTGATGTGATCAATTCCAGCATCTTGTCTGGAAGGGTAGTTTCCATCTCTACGATCCCTCCCTCCACCCCCAACTTTGTGGCTAGAGCCGCTAGATCCTCTACCGTACCTTTGGATAAGCCATACCGTTCCGCTTCCTTTGCTGTAAGGGAAAGGAGTTTCCCTTTTGGGGAAACCAACTGGATCCTCCGCACCTCTTTTGGCCGTTCCTTTTCAAGCCTTTCCAATTCTGGCAGAGTCATTAATCGAACCTTTCCCCCATGCTCTACTTCCCATACTTCCAGATCCAGATCTACCATGGCTAAGGCTAATTCCACCGGATATCCGTTCTTTTCCGCTAGAGCTGCCATCTGTGTACGCACTGCGCTCACTACCTTTTCTCCTGCTGGTTGCATGGATCCATCCGCACCGATCGTTACAGGAGCTGCCGCTCCGATGGAAGTTCCTGGTGCCATGTAGATCTGTGAACAGGATAACGCGATAAGAGCACCGGCAGACCAGCTTACCCCCATACTGGAAGGTCCACTTCGAATGAAGGCAATAGTTCTAGCCTTTTTTATGGATCCGATGAAGGAGGAGATCTGTAATGCCGTATCGACCCTACCCCCAAAGGTATCGATATCGAACACTAGAACCGTAGCCCCCTCGTCGGTAGCCTTGGATACATGCCTTCGAATGAATGATTCGAGGGATGGGACGATGTCTCCATGAACTGGGATGACAAACATTGCGCTAGGCTTTTTTACCTCTCCAATCAGATTCATATTGGGAAGGACGCCTAACAGTAGAAAGGCTATGCTCCCTAGAACCATTTTTTTCCCCATAACCACCTCTCCTTAGAATATAGGGCTTTATGAACATCAACTCAAGCAACTTGTCCCCTATATGGATGGAATATTTCTCCGTTCCCTGATACGTTTATAGTAGGATGAAATCTAGACTTCGGGAAATCGACCTGTACGCCCCTCTAGAAAAGTTCCTAACTGAGCATGGGTACATCGTGCATGCAGAAGTTGTTCTGAGTGACATATCCGCTACGAAAGAGGGAGTCCTTCTGGTAGTCGAAGTGAAATTGCGCTTCAACTTAGATGTGATCCTTCAAGCCATCGAAAGACAAAGAGCCGCAGATGCCGTATACATTGCCATACCTATACACAACTTTCGCCGCCACCCCCGAAGATGGAAAGCTATACGTTCCCTTTGTTCCCGCCTTGGGATTGGAATTCTCTTTGTTCGATTCGTGGAAGGCAGGGCTCCGGAGGTAGAGGTAGCCCTTCATCGGAGGGATGTATCTAAAGGCAACTCAAAGGCAAAACTCCTCTTCCTGAAAGAAATTGAAGGCCGTGGGACCAATCGGAACATAGGAGGTTCCTCCCGCGTTCCTCTCTATACTGCCTACCGCAAAGAAGCTTTGCGGATCGCTCAATGCTTAGTGGAACATGGCCCTCTTTCTCCTCAGCAACTACGTGCGTTAGGATGTGTCCCCTCTACTGGTTCTATCCTTCTGAAAAACTACTATGGGTGGTTCGAACGAATCTCTCGAGGAGTGTATCAGCTGAATGAAAAGGGCAAGAAAGCCTTAGAAGCCTATCAAGCAGCATCTTCCCGTTGACACCCTTCTACTTTCGATCTATGCTCAAAATCTAAAAGGAATCGTAAGTGAGCCTAATCGAACGGCACCAAGAAATTCTACGGATTCTCTCGCATCGGGGGAAACTCACGGTTCAGGAATTGGCGACTCGATTACAGGTATCTGAGGTAACCATCCGAAAGGATCTATCCTTGCTGGAAGAAATGGGGCATTTAATCAGGACCCGGGGAGGGGCGATTCCTGCAACCAAGAAAGAGTTTCTGCATCCTATAGCCCTTCGAAGGAACGAACACCTTCCGGAAAAACAGGCAATCGCTAGAAAGGCTAAAGAGTTCATTCAGGAAGGAGACACCCTGTACCTCGATTCTGGTAGCACCACTCAAGCCCTCGCAACCCTTCTCATAGAGATGAGTCTGCGGGTGGTTACCAATTCCGTGGACATCGTACTGACACTTGAACCGGCTCCTTCGATAGCTGTGTATTGTGTGGGTGGAAGTTACCGGAAGGATGCGGGATCCTTCATTGGACCTTTGGCCTTGGATGGACTGAAGAATTTTCGAATCGATACATGTTTTATCGGTACGACAGGTTTCTCTACGGATGGTACCTTCAGTTCTCAAAATATCTTTGAGTCCGATGTGAAAAGACAGGCTTTGAAACTATCTAGCCGAAAGATCCTTTTGGTAGATAGTTCCAAGTATGGGAAAGAGGCATTCTCTGTGTTCGCAACTGTAAAAGATATCGATCTACTCATCAGCGACAAGAAATTAGGGGAACTTACCGATATTGGCAAGTTTCCCTGTGAAGTAATACTTTGTTAATCTATTGTGAGGGGAGGAAGTATGTCTTACGTGGAAGATCTCTTCAGTCTATCGGGAAAACGAGTGATCATTACGGGAGGTGCTGGAGTGATTGCCGGTACCATGGCAGAAGCCCTGATAAAGGCGGGGGCAAAAGTTTGTCTTTGGGGGAGGGGGACCCATCATCCTGTAGAAGAGGCAGTGAAACGAGTAGCGGAAAAGACAGGGAAACCAAATGCTGTCTCGGGGGTAACGGTTGACACTGGCATCGAAGAAGATGTGCAGAAGGCCATTGAAAAAACCATACAGGTGATGGGAGAGCCTAACGGCCTAATCAACGCAGCGGGAGGAAACAAGGGGAAAAGTTCCTTCGTGGATGTGGACATTGCTTTGTTCAACGAGGTAATGCACATGAACCTTCTTGCCGGTCTCGTAATTCCTACCAAGTACGTCGCTGCCTATTGGATCAAGAATAATATCAAGGGAACCATCATCAATCTAACATCCATGGGATCCTATGTTCCCCTGTCAGGGGTCTGGGCATACGATGCAGCAAAATCTGCTACCCTGAATCTCACCATGGCGACTGCAAAAGAGTTTGCCCCTTATGGGATTCGGGTGAATGCCATCGCACCCGGATTCTTTATCGGTCACCAGAACAAGGCTCTCTTGATCAAGGATGAAACAACCGGGGAACTGACGGATCGCGGGAAAGCAGTCATTGCTCATACTCCTTTTGCAAGATTTGGGAAGCATGAAGAGCTGGCAGGCGCTACAATCTTTCTCATGAGCGATGCGGCTTCGGGATTCGTTACTGGAGTGTCCTTGCCCGTCGATGGTGGATACCTAGTCCAGAATATCTAAATCAGGAGGATACCTATGGCTTTCATGGATGAAGATTTTTTACTCCAGTCGGAAACGGCTCGAATCTTGTACCATTCCTACGCAAAGTACATGCCTATTTTCGATTATCACTGTCATCTCTCTCCTAAACAGGTGGCAGAAAACAAGAACTTCAAGAACCTCACCGATATCTGGCTGGGCGGGGATCACTACAAGTGGAGGTTGATGCGAGCTGCAGGAGTGGAGGAACGTTTCATTACCGGCGATGCTTCAGATGAGGAAAAGTTCCAAGCATGGGCAGCTGTGGTTCCCCAAACCATCGGGAATCCCGTGTTTCATTGGACTCATCTGGAATTAAAACGATACTTCGGAATCGAAGGGATCCTTTTACGTCCTGAGACTGCCAAAGAGATCTGGGACCATGCCAATGCTCTTCTTCCGAAACCCGAGTTCAAACCTAAGGCGATCATGGAAAAGTTCATGGTGAAGGTGGTATGCACCACAGACGATCCCGCGGATGACTTGCAGTACCATAAGTTGGCCGCTTCCGATCCCACCATGAAAACCAAGATGCTCCCCGCATTCCGACCCGATAAAGCCATGAACTGCGATGATCCAAACGTATACAACACGTATCTAGATACGTTGGAAAAAGCGGCAGGAATCAAAATTCGAACCTACACGGACCTAATCGACGCATTGGACAAACGGCACCAGTACTTCCATCAGCTAGGATGTCGATTGACCGATCATGCCTTGTTGGTACCTGTAGCCGAACCCCTGGAAGATAAAGCGCTTCAAGCAGCTTTCTCGAAGGTCCGTTCAGGAATCGCTTTATCCACAGAGGAAGCAAACCAGATCCGCACAGGGGTTCTCTATGAAGTGGCTCGGATGAATGCCAAGCGGGATTGGACCATGCAACTCCATATTGGAGCCCTCCGAAACAACAACTCTCGGATGTTCAAGCTATTAGGACCCGATACGGGATTCGACTCCATTTCTGACCTTCCTATTGCTCGTCCTCTTTCAAAGTTCCTTGATATGCTAGATGCACGGAACGAACTACCCCGAACCATCCTTTATAGCTTGAATCCCAACGATAACGAAGTTCTAGCCACGATGATTGGTAATTTTCAGGGTGGAGGAATTCCAGGAAAGATGCAGTTTGGTTCAGCCTGGTGGTTCAACGATCAGAAGGATGGGATGGAACAGCAGATGCGAATCCTCGCCAATATGGGACTCCTCTCTAGGTTTATTGGAATGCTGACAGATTCTCGGAGTTTCATGTCGTATCCAAGGCATGAGTACTTCCGCAGGATCCTCTGCAATCTTCTAGGAACCTGGGTGGAATCCGGAGAAGCACCGAAGGATCTGAACCTCTTGGGGCAGATGGTGCAAGACATCTGCTTTAACAACGCGAAGAATTATTTTGGTATACCAATCTGCTAGATGAAGGAGAGTAGGATGAAACAGTTGGAGAAATATTCCATTGGAATTGGAGACCGGTTCGCCCGCCAGGGGAAAGCTCAGTTGAAGGCTCTAGTAGAGGCAAAAAAACTCGGTGTGAACCTAGTTCCTGTGTGGAACAAATCTTTCAGGGAGCACACCATTGTGCATACGGATCCAAGCACGGTTCGGAAGGAAGCGGACGAAGCGGTAAACGCGTTAGGATGGAAAGATCCCTATTATGTGGATGCTGACCATATCAGTTTAAAGACAGTTGATCTTTTCCTTGAATCCAGTGACTTTTTTACCTTAGACGTGGCAGATTACTCAGGGAAACCAACCTCGGAGAAGGATATCGAAGCCTTCGTAAAAGCTCATACCTCCTTTCTGGGAAGCCTTTCCATTCCTGGCATCGAGAGACCCCTTCAGATCACTGAAGAAACCGTCCGTATGACAGCAAGAAAGTATCTCTTGGCCATACAGGAAGCAGGGAAGATCTACCGCCATATCGAAGCGAAAAAGGGAAAGGGGAACTTCATCACCGAGGTCTCAATCGATGAAACCGATGTTCCACAAGCTCCCGTTGAAATGCTTTTCATCCTATCTGCGATCGCGCGTGAAGGAATACCTGCCCAAACGATCGCACCGAAATTTACCGGCCGTTTCAATAAGGGGATCGACTATGTAGGTGATGTGAAGCAGTTCGAAAAAGAGTTCAATGAGGATGTTGCCGTAGTTGCCTTTGCAATCAAAGAGTTCGGCCTGCCTTCCAACCTGAAACTCAGTGTACATTCGGGGAGTGACAAGTTCTCCATCTATGGACCGATCCAGAAAGCATTGAAACGCACAGGAGCAGGCCTCCATTTAAAGACCGCGGGGACTACCTGGTTGGAGGAACTCATTGGTCTCGCTACGGGAGAAAGTGAAGGCCTGGCCATTGCAAAGGAAATCTACCAAAAAGCATATGGGCGGTTCGACGAACTCTGCGCTCCCTATGCGAGTGTGATCGATATCGATCGGTCGAAACTTCCAGATCCATCGCAGGTTTCCAAGTGGGACGGGAAACAATTCGCAGAAACTCTTCGACACGTGCCTAGTAATTCGCACTACAATCCCCATTTCCGGCAACTTCTTCATGTAGGATACAAAATAGCCGCTGAAATGGGAGACAGGTACTATAAGGCATTGGAAGCTGCAGAAGAGGAAATCTCAAAGAATGTGCAGGAGAACCTATTGGAACGGCACATAAAACGCGTATTTCTGTAAGAGGATTTGCTTTGATCAGATATGTCAAAGTAACAAAGGCGGCTCTGGTTTACAGACCGCCTTTCTTTTCAATTTAAGGTGATTCTAGTGCACGAACAAATAGACTTCCTACAAATTACTTCATTTCTTTAAGCTACTCAAGGCGACCTTTTTGATTTTATTTCCAACCCGAATATTACAGTACACATCGATGGACTGGAAAATACCAGTTCCGGACCCGCCTCTTCCACCTTGGAAGGTCACCTTATCTCCCTTCTTCAACGAAGCAAATTGTTTCAGTAACTCTAAAGCTCCTTGTAACGTTTTTTCTTTTTTCGTTTCTCTTCCTCGTAAAGCATTCGCTTTCTTCAATAATTCTTTTTGTTTTTCTTTTGGTTGCTGAGCTAGAAAAAGCGCAATTTCCTCTTCGGTTAATGTTTTTTCTGCCATGCGTTATTCCTCCATACTATAAGCTCTCATTTAAAAATAACAAACTTTGGAGGTTTTTGCAACTAGGCATGTGAATATTCAATTAATTTAACACATACAGGGGTTGGTATTTCTATGGAACTAGCTTTAATAAGTTTTCCATCTTTTGTATCTATTTTAAAGGTGACTATCATATCACTGTCTTGATTTGCTACTACCAGATAATTTCCTGTGGGATCCACCGCAAAATTACGTGGAGTCTTTCCAAAAGTAGATTGATGGTAATTATACTGTAAACTTCCATTCTCCTCATCCATATTGAACACTACAATACTATCATGACCACGATTTGAACCATATACAAATCTTCCAGAAGGATGCACGTGTAAATCAGCGCAAGTATTTGGACCTGTATATCCGATTGGTAGGGTAGAGACAGTCTGTTTCAAGATGAGGTTTCCTGTCTCACCATCGAATTCGTACAGTTGTAGAGTGGAAGCAAGCTCATTGATCAGAAAGGCAAATCTTCCCGATGGATGGAACTCGAAATGTCGGGGTCCAGCTCCCTTGGATACTGGACAGGTAGGTATAGGGGCTTTTAGAAGTTTACCCGTTTTTTGATCGAAGGAATAAATCACAATTTGGTCTATTCCTAGATCTGGAACAAAGGCAAACCTTTCAGCCAAATCCAATGTAAGCGAATGAGCATGGGGGCCTGTTTGACGAACAGGATCGACACTAGAACCTTGGTGCTGGATGAAATCCGTCGGTTCTCCCAGGGATCCATCGGCATGGATAGGAAATACAACGACACTACCGCTCATGAAGTTGGAAACGAATAGGTGCGTACCCTCAGAATTGATCGTAACATGGCATGGATCCGTTCCCAACGAAGGTTGCCGATTTAAAAAGAGGAACCGCTTATGAAGCCAATCGATGCGGTATGCAGTTAAGCTTCCGGATTGTTTACCCTCGTACTCTTTTAATTCATTCACCGTATAGAGGAACATTCGGTTAGGACTTACCGTAAGGTAAGACGGATTACGGACCTGCTCAGTGAACCCTTCCCATTGTAAGGATCCATCACTCAGATCTAGAGTAAGCCAATAGATTCCCTTTCCTTTTCCCTGTAAAACAACTCCGGTTCCAAAGCGGATCGGTTCCGTGTAAGTACCTATGAACACGGATAGGTATCCTTCAGTTTCCCTCATGTCGATCTACTCCTTTCCATTCGGTTCCAGTACCACCTTCAATGCACAACCCTTGCGAGATACAAAGGTATCCAAGGCCTCGGCAAACTGTTCTAGAGGGAACGTATGGGAAACGAGATCCTTCAATTTCAGATTTCCCGTTGCCACTAGATTCACAATTTTGGGGGAGACATTCGGATTGGCCTTGGATCCATAGATGGAAATTTCATTGCTCACTACGTATCGAGTAGGAATAGGATCCGCGACCTTTCCTTCGGGAACCCCTAAAAGTCCCACCTTCCCTCCTCTGCGTACCATGTACACAGCTTGGAGCATGGTTCCAGCGGCACCGGAACATTCAAAGACTTCATCCGCTCCTAATCCGTTGGTAAGGGCTTTCACGGCCTCGATCGGATTCGTTTTTTCGAAATCCACTGCCTCATCTGCGCATAGTTCCTTGGCAACCTTTAATCGGTCTCTTCTTCCCACGGCAATCACTTTCGAAGCACCCAAAGCCTTTGCCATCCTCATAGCGATCAACCCTATGGGTCCGGGGCCGATTACCACTACCGTACCTCCCGCTGTTATTCCGGTGAGTTCCATCCCATGCATGACGACTCCCGATGTATCCACCAACGCACCTTCTTTGAAGGAGATATGAGAAGGCAGCAGTGTCAAACTACGGATGGAGTATGCATTGAACTGCGCATATGCTCCGTTATGGGTAAAACCATAATGGCGATGTCCTGTCTCTGGTTTTCCGTAATTTTCGCAAATATTGTAACTACCTTCCATGCAACGCCGACAGTAACCACATCCCTTGTGTGCTTGCCCAGCTACCCGATCGCCCACTTTGAAGGTGTGCACTCCTTTTCCCAGTGCCACTACTTCACCTGCCCACTCATGTCCGGGAATGAAGGGATAGAATGGTGGCCAGAACCCAGCTAGATCTCCCCGAATGATCTCGGGATCACTTCCACAAATTGCAACAGCCCGTATCCGGCAGAGCACCTCACCATCCGCGGGTTCGGGCACTGCTACCTCTCGCACTTCGAATTTGCCCGGTTCAGGCAATACCAACGCCTTCATTGTCTTCGGAATACTGTTATTCCCCATGATGGTACCCCTTGATTGAATGTTTTTATCCTTTGATTCCGCTCAGCACGATTCCCTGAACGAAATACCGTTGTAGCGAAAGGAACAGAACCACCATCGGAACCATTGCAATGGTTGCAATGGCCAGTAGCTGGTTCCAATCAGTTCCATAGTTGCTCATGAATAAGGCAATTCCTAACGTAACAGGGCGGAGATTCTCTGTAGTGATAATGATCAAAGGCCAGATATACATGTTCCAGGATTCTCGAAAAATAAAGATTGCCAAAGCCGTCAATGCCGGTTGCACAAGGGGAAGAACGATCTTGAAAAAGATTCCAATTTCATCCATCCCATCGATCCGCGCAGCTTCGATCAATTCGTTTGGCAGATCCAACATATACTGACGCATGAGAAAGACTCCAAAAGGATCTGCCAAGAATGGTGCGATAACCCCAAGGAAGGTATTCTGCCATCTCAAGGTTTTCACTACCAGGAATAGAGGAACCATCGTAACTTCCAACGGCAGCATCAGCGTGCTTAAAATCAACAGGAAAAGGAGATTACGGCCTAAAAACTTATACTTAGCCAGAGAGAAAGCGGCTAAGGAACAGATTAAAAGGTTGCCAATCGTAATAGAAAGGGCAATGATGCAACTGTTGAGAAAGTATAAACCAAAGTTTCGTTGTCCCCAAGCTTCGGGATACGCTTTCCAATAGAAAGGATCGGGAAGAAGCCGTACAGGAACCCGAAAAATATCTTCCATAGTCTTGAAGGAGGAAAGAACCATCCAAAGAATAGGTACCGTAGCCCATAAGGCTGGAATGAAAAGGAATAGGAAGAGCAGGATTCGAACCCTTTGTTTCTTGCTTACCATTACCGATTCTCCGAAAAGAGTCTCACTTGGATCCAGGAAAATACCATCATGATCAAGAACAAAAGGATAGACATGGCAGCAGCTCTACCCATCTTGAAATAGACAAAGCCTGTTTTATAGATATGCAATGGAATCACCTCGGTTGCTCCCGCCGGTCCCCCATCGGTCATTAATTGAGGGATCTCGAATACTTTCAGAGCCGTAATGACTGAAATGACGATCACTAAGAGAAAGATGGGTTTTAGTATGGGTAATGTAATATAGAAGAACTCGGTGACAGCATTCGTTCCATCCATTCGACCTGCTTCATAGAACTCTTCTGGAATCGCTTGTAATCCAGCGGTAAAAATCACCATAAAGTATGGAGAAGCCCGCCAAATTCCGATTTGAATCAGGGCAAGGATCGCTGTGGATGGATGGGTCAACCAAGGTACAGGAGAAAAACCTAAAAATCGTAAGATCTCGTTTACCAATCCATATTCAAAATACAGGAATCTCCAGAGTACTGCCACGACTACAGGAGCTAACACAACAGGGATGAAGATCAAGGTTCGAAAGACTCCTCCTCCCCTTCGTAGCTTGACTGTCATCAAGGCTAGCAAAAGGGAAAGGATCCAGACAGGGATCACTGATCCGATCACGTACGTGAAGGACACTCGGACAGCTTGTAAAAAGGAAGCATCATGGAAGAGATCAATGAAGTTCCTTATTCCAATTAGCTTAGGTCTGGAGAATAGATCGTAATTCGTTAAACTTAAGTATCCAGCGGCTGTCATAGGAATGAAACGGAACACAAGAAGGATCAGTACGGTAGGAAGAATGAACAGGTACGCCCATCGGTTTATTCGACTGGATACATGAAGTTTTCGCATATATGCCACCAGGATCGTACATAGGTTCTTCCCCAAAGGGGGGGAAGAACCTAGATTTAAATCATTTTCCGTCTAGTATTTTCGAAAGTTCTGCATCAGCAGCTTTCAATGCTTCTCGTGGTTCAATCCCCTGGAAGATTACCATCTCGATGGCTCGTCCTACATTTTCTACGATTTCGTTTGTATGGACCGAGCGTACATACCAAGAGGCAGTCTCGATATCCTTCAGGTGTACATCAATGTACGGAAACTCTTTTGCTGCCTTCGTCTCCATCAAGCCTTTTCGGGGTTGGATGAAGGATGCTTTTATGATCCACTCTTCGGGATTCGCTAGCATGAATCGAACGAAATCCCATGCAATTCTCTTTTCTATCGCTGGTTTGTCTTTATTCACACCCCAGGTGAACCCGTACATCATAGTTTTTGGGCGAGATGGATCCAATTGAGCGATGCTGGTGAATGCCCAGTCTGTATAGGGTTGACCAAACCGTTCCTTCAACTGATTCGTTGCCCAGGGTCCTGTGTACCAGATAGCCGTTCGACCATCTATAAAATCTACGTTCGGATCGCTAGGAGTGGCCAGAGAGTATTTAGGATCTCCCGTGACTTTGGTTACATCCCGCCAGAGCTCTAACGCTTTTATGGCTGGTTCCTTTGCCAGATTGGACTTCTTGTTCTCATCGAGAACGGTTCCCCCAAACTGTTCGATGATCGGTTGTAATGCTTGAAGCTGCCACCGTTTAGATTGATAGGGGAAATCAAAACCTTTTCGAACGGTCCTACCCCCTTCAACTTTCTTAAGCTTGGCCCCCACTTTTTTCAAATCTTCCCAGGTTTTCGGAGCATCTTTTGCAAAATCCAACCCGGCTTCCCGGTACGCCTTCAGGTTGTGAACAAAGCTCATGGAATTGGCTTGATAGGGAAGCCCGTAAATATTTCCTCCAAAGGTTACTCCCTCCAGAGCTTTCCCTATATACTCGTTCTGGATATCCGAAAGTTTTGCTCCTCCAAAAACTTGAAGATCGATGGGTTCTAATACACCTTTATCATAGTATGCAGCAAAGAAAGAAATGTCCTGATCCAAAATATTGGGGCCAGTTCCAGAAGCTAGAGCAACCGTGAGCTTTTGGTTCAGATCTGCCTGGCTAGCTACTACCTGTTCGATCGTAACATTGGGATGCAATTTTTGATATCGGTCTGCGAGTTCCTTCACATACTTGGTAAAGGGAGCGTACTCATGCCACCAAATGGAGATTTTGATCGGTCTCGAAGGGAATGTCCATCCTCCTCCTGCAAAGGGCCCTTTTACCCCTTCCATAGGTTTCAACATCACCCCGGGTTCTTCCTTACTTCCCTCTTTCTGTCCACCCGCCATGGCACCTGGTAGCAAGACCAAGGCTAACAAAAGGAACAGAATGCCGTTTAAGAAAACGGAACTAGATCTTTTCTGCATCATACTCTTTCTCCTTTTCTTATGAATGTATCCACCTAACACATAGGTGTTTGCGTTTCGATTTCTTTCAAACGACTTTCAATATCTGTACGGGGTGGAGAAAAAATATCCAACGCTAGCACATACTCGTCCAATGATTCGATAGAATGTTCCATATTGGGAGGGACATATGCGAACTCACCCGGACCAATTACCTGTTCTTCCGTTCCAATGCGCATTCGAAGTTTTCCCTTCAACATATAGGTGATCTGAGCACTCGAGTGGCGGTGAGCGTTGCATTTCAATTTTGGGAAAGCTTCATGGAGCGCTAGCATCACATCCCCTAGCGTGATGGCCTGACGACTCATTCCTGCGGGTAGCGTATTTCCCTCTTTCACATCTTTCGGAATTCTGTTCCAGGAAAAGAATGGCATATACCCTCCCGCAATTTACATATTGGATACAGTGTTCAGTATACACCATTATTCCAACCTGTCAAGGTCAATTGAGAAAACAACCAAGTAAAACCGTTAACGAAATAGCAGAGGTAGTTGGAGGTTTATCTAAAAAGGTAGGGGCCTTATAATTCTATATCTACCCCTAAGGACTTTGCTATGATCCTTGCAGTATTCAATTGATGTTCTCGGGATGTTCGCTCCGCGTTCTCGCGGTCACCTTTAAGCAAAGAGGCGAGAATATCCCTATGTTCTTTACATACTTGAGCATACCTGCCGGGCAATTCCAATGCTAATGCCCGGTATGCTTCACTCTGATGGTAGTATTGCAGAGCGAGTTCCTCGATCCTCGGTGAATTAGCTGCTTTGATAATGATCTGATGGAACTCGAAATTCTTTTCAAGCATGAGGTTATGATTCATCGATGCCTGTAGACTTTCCATTTCATCGCATAGGGTTGAAAGCCTCTCTTTCTGAACCTCCGTCAATTTGGACGTAGCTAAGCGAGCACAGATACCTGCTAACGCAGCACGGATGTAATAGATTTCGATGATTTCATCCACCGACAACTTCCTTACGATGGATCCTTTGTACGGTATATTTTCTACCAGTCCGATTGAAACTAGCCGATTCAATGCTTCCCGTATAGGGGTTCTGCTTACATCAAGTCTCTTGGAAAGGGCTAGGGTGTTCAAAGAATCGCCCGGCTTCAGTTTTCCCGTAAGAATTTCATCCCTTAAAGTCTCGAACACCAGATCTTGCATGCTTTTATAAGCTTTCCGGATCGTCCTATATTCTGTCCCATCCACTATGGCCCCCTTCCCCTATCCCCTGTTCTGCAATTGTACATTGGATATAGTATACACATAGATTCAAGGGGATACAATAGAAAGGTAAAAGAATACTAGGACTGTAAGTGTGCCTCTCACACCCGTAATGTAAAGGGGGTAAAATCCGTTTCGGTATCTAACGCATCCACACCTTCTCTTTGCTTGAGGAATCGAACAATCTTGTAGGTCAAAGGGGTAATCAATATCTCATAGGCAACTTTCAGGAACCATTGAGCAAGGATTGCTTCTTGGATTCCTTTGAGGGGGATGATTCCATAAAAAGCCACTGTAATGAATACGATGGAGTCAACCCCACCTCCCACAAAAGTTGAACCGATGGTTCTTAACCATAGGAACCTTCCTTTCGTGCGCACTTTCAACTTCGCTAACACGAAAGAGTTGAGGAACTCCCCACACAGGTAAGCAATAAATGATGCTACCAATAACCGAGGAGAAAAACCCAGAATCGCTTCCCATGCTTTCTGGTTTTCCGCTGGCCAGAAAGGAGCAGCAGGTAACATCCCGCTGATAAAGATGGTGAGTACTGCCAGCAGGTTACAGAGAAATCCTAACCAAATAACCTGTCGAGCCCTGGCAAATCCATATACTTCCGTAAGGATGTCCCCAAAGATGTACGCGAGGGGAAATAGAACCATAGCTGCGGGTACATAGAATCCCCAAAAATTCACCATTTTTACTGCCACAATGTTCGAGACGATTAAGGTAGTGACAAATAGAGAAGAAATCAGGGGAAAATACCGTAATGTCACCGCACCGCCTCCTTTGCAGCTTTCGTTCGCACGTGCTCGCATTCTACGCTAATTCCAATACCCCCTCGAAGGTTGAACACACCAGTAACCTTTATATAGTGTGGGTCCAGAAGCGTCACTAGATCATCTAGAATCGAATTCACCACATGCTCATGGAAAGCCCCTTCGTTCCGGTATGACCATAGGTACAATTTCAGGGATTTAGATTCCACGATCTTAGTGTCTGGAACGTACTCGATCCGTATTTTGGCAAAATCTGGTTGCCCTGTAATGGGGCAAAGGCAGGTGAACTCCTCCGTCTCAAGGGTTACCTTATAGTACCGTCCTGGGTTTTTATTAGGAAACGCCTCTAGTTTTTTACTAGGTTGTGCTTTCTTCCCAAGGATGGTTAGATCCGGAGGAACTGAATTGGAACTTTGCATGGGATTCTCCTATGTTTTTTTAAGGTGGGAACTGCGACCACCCGGAGTGTTAAGATTGGTTCTATCTTATTCGTCCAGATAGTAAGGGTCAATAGGGCATGGGGTAAAAACCGAACCTGTTGACAAACCCTAGGGCCCTTTTATAGAATGAGGCAAACGAAGAAACTTGCGGCGATGGTGAAATTGGTAGACACACCAGCTTGAGGGGCTGGCGAGCGTTCGCTCATGGAGGTTCAAGTCCTCTTCGCCGCATTAAGTACTAAACTCAACGCGATTCTTGCCATTCATCTTCGCCCGATATAGTAATGCATCGGCTCGATTCACCAATGTTTCTGCAGATTCACCCACTTTATACTGGGTCACGCCAATGGAGGTGGTGATTAACTTGGGGATGCCATCCAAATGTTTGGCAGATATGGCTGACCGAACCTTTTCTGCTGCTTTCACGGCATTTTCCAGCACGGTTTCGGGAAGGATGATGAGGAACTCTTCACCCCCATACCGCCCTGCAATGTCGGAGGCTCGTATAAGGGATTGAATTTTTTGCCCCATTGCCTGCAATACTCGATCCCCTGCCCGGTGACCATATTCATCATTCACTTGTTTAAAATCATCGATATCCATCAAGAAAACAGACAAGGGATGCCCATACCGTTTCGAACGATGGATTTCCTTTTCCAACCGCTCGAAAGAGTGACGATGGTTGAAAAGTCCTGTAAGCCCATCGGTCACTGCCAGATACTCCAGTCGTTTTCTCATCTGAAAAGCTCGGGCATTGATCCGAACCCTCGACATCAACTCTGCAGCATCAAAGGGTTTGTGAATGTAATCGTCTGCTCCTGCCATCAAGATAGTAGTCAACGATTTTTCGCCGGAAAAACGGGACATACTTATAATGATAGCATCCTTGTGGTGCGTTCGAACCCGGTGAACTACCTGTTCCCCTGACATATCGGGGAGAACAATGTCCAATATATACACGTCAAATAGTTCTTGGGTAGAAAAGAGTTCTCCTGCTGTGGTGAAAAGTTTTACATTTCCTATCCCATTCATGGTTAAAATGTGAGATACGATTTTTAGAATTAACTGCGAATCGTCCAGAACCGCGAAGCGCAATTTTCGAATATACCGAGACAGTTCATCTTCCGCTGAAAAAGCTTCGAAGTATCGCCTTAATTTTTCTTCGTCCAATTCTGATTTCAGTATGTAATCCATTACCCCCAGACTAAAGAACTTTTCCCTGAGCTCCAGTGAATCGGAAGACGTTACGATGATAGTGGGGATGTCCTTATGAAGATCCTTCGTTAACGTGCGGATCAGCGACTCTGCTGTTCCATCATCCAGTTCCAGAGCAGTAATGACTAGATCTACGGGGCGCTCTGCTACGATACCGAGAGCTTCTGCTTGGGTAGCGACACTGGTGATGGAATACCCATACCGTACAACCAACTCTCGCATGATTTTTCGAAACAACTCGCTTCGATCCACATGCAATACATGAAGCATCTTTCACCTCCTCTTCCATCAATGAGGCAATAGTAGGTACAGGGCAGATGCATACAGGGCGGCACTGCCTAATACAAACAACCCTGGTCTCATCAACCCTCTCAAGCTCTCCCATAATCCGGTCTTAAAGTACTCGTTGGTAACGATCAAACACACATGAATGGGTGAAAAGATCATTCCTAGATACCCACTAGTATGCGTCAAAGCAATAGTGGAAAACAAGACCCCTGGACTGGGATCTGTACCCAACAAGCGAAAGATCACTGGATAACTCGCTCCGACATACCCTACGGTAATTCCTGTAGTGACCCCACTGATAAACGGAATGAGAAATATCAGTAAAAGGATAGGGATCCCAAACTCGTTTAGTTCTGATCGAATCTGGTCCATTAAGAAGTTCCCTGCCGGTAACCGCGCCTCTATAAAGGCACCGTACACTCTGGCTAGGAGGACAATCACTGCTAAACTCACAGTACGTTTTGACCCTAGTACCCGTTTCCAGACATTCCAGGAAAGGGGTCGTTGTACCTGCAGAATGGCAATTCCTGCTAGCACCCCAATCACCATGGGAAGATACTTATCTATTTCCGACAGAGACGGCACAAATGCTAAAAATCCACTGTACACCACAATCACAGTTAAAGTTGGTAAGATCAACGGCAAGAACGCCTTTTGAGTTCCGGTAGGATGCGTCGAGTTTTCCCTACTGAGTTTGGAGAGTAAAAAGATGTATCCAGCTCCTGTAGAAGCAAAAAACATGGGAAACATCACCAGAACGAAATTCCAGACCGAGACTCCTGTAATATCTACTGCCAATAGAATGCCTGGGTATAAGGGCCACCAGTATTCCCAGATATGACGAAACCAGTAATTGATTCTCGTTTTCTGGAGAGGATCCATTTCATGGTCAGGGTCTCCATCATCCAACAAGGGAGCAGAGAACAGGGCTCCGGCTGGCATAGGAAGCAAACCTACTACCGCAGGTAGGGCAGCAACCAACCAACGTTTGGAAAGTCGTCGCTCTAAGCTAGACACCAGATCCTTCATGATTCCTGCTTCTGCAAGGAGGGAACTCAACCAGATGACCCCTACGATCACCATCGTCAAGAAAAGAGAATCCAGTGACCAAACCCTACGGATGATAATAACCGATGCCTCAGCCGGAGAATACCCAACCCATAATCCAAGGATAAGAATCCCGACACCTAACGCGAGCTCTAGACTCTTCCATATTTTTTGGACTAATAAAATACTGAACAAAGACAAAATGACTCGCACCAGATAAGGAGGAAACAGAATAGGTATACTCATAGGATGGGGATTAACATACCGGAAGGAAAAAGAGAAATCAAGATCAGATCACTTCTACCGTCAACGTTGGAAACTCTTTTTCGAATTCAGTCTTTAGATCCCGCATAAGGGATCTTCGGATTGTAGCTGTGACCACACCGCAGACAAAACAGGGATGACGGGGCTCCTCTATGTCCAGAACTACCAGTAACTTTTTCTCCAATTCACTGTAAGAAACCTTTCCTACTAGACCCAGTTCCGCAACACTGCGAAAGGTTTCTGGTTCCTTTACCCGTTCCAGTACCGCATCGATCTTCCGTTTCATTTCTTCAGTCATCTGTTCCTGCTCCCTTTATGAAGAAGGGTTTCAGTTCTGGCAAAGCGGATTTCAAGAGTTCTTCCAACTTCCCCCTCTCCGGTTTGATATAAAAGAAGAACGTCTTGTTCTCCCCGTAACAACAAAAGTGATACAGCAATTCTTCATGAGCGATCTTTTCGAGAAAGTTGCGTAGCCGTTCCCCCATTCCCTGTTCTTTCCAGAATAGGATGTACCGGCGGTTATTCTTGTACACCTCCTCCGATGCCATGGATTCTACTCCATGGATCGTTCGCCGAGCCTTCCGCTCATACGTACTGCTCACAATATGCCCTTCCCCTAGTAACTTTCCTTGGATGAACAGATTCATGTAGTACCGGTCATGTTTGGTGATAAGAAACGAAATAGGTAGGTACAGGATGGATTGGCGTGGCAGGAGTGTAAAGGTTCCTTTCGCTTCCTGAAAGGGTTTTTTCAGTTTATAGATAAAATTGTACCCTATGGTACCTCCAAAATTCGTATACTGGGTGTCCACTGGTTTTAACGCTTCTTCGGATTCTCGCGCAATCCATCCCGAGATCCACCGATTCTTTTTCCTACCCTGGAAATATCCAAGGGTAGTGATGAGAGCGAAAGCGATGAGGGGAACAATCCATTGGTTCATCGATCTAACTCCTTTCCATGTCCTCCACGAGTTCGGGAATCTCTACCTTCACCAAATCTTCTGGGGTTTTCAACCCTTCGGGGACGTATACGGATGTGAAAATGGGGAATCGATGGAAGTTCTGTTTTACCTCCTCCCCACAACCACCGTCAGAAGGAGCCTTATTGAAGCACACACTGTCGATGTGGACATCCAGCTTTTCCAGTTCATGACGGATCCGTAAGGCTTCTGCTAAAGAAAGGGTGTCTGGATTGATGATGACGGTAAGGTAACTATCGTCTTTGAATAGTTGATGCAATCGAGCTAACCTTGTCTGAATCCCTGACAGCTTCCCATAAATACGATCATCCTCCACTTTGGAAGCCCCTCGAATCACATGGGCTTCAGGATTGAGATTGAGGATCGTTTGTCGTTTCTTCAATACCTTCTCCCTCATGTCCAAGAGTTCCCGCACCCAAAGCATTGATATGGTAGGCATTGCAAGGAACCGTAGCGTTAAGGCTGTAGGGGGAGTGTCGAAGATAATTCGGTCGTAGTTGTCTGCCTGTTCCTTCACCACATGCTCGATCGCCCAGAGAACTGCATATTCTTCCGTACCCGGCGTGTACTTCATGATGTTGAGGTATGAGTCTAAGTTGATGGTAGTATGGTAACGGTAGGTGGCTTGAATTTCCTCCCTACTCTCTTTCAAATAACGGGTGATCCACTCCTGAAGATCCACTTCTATTCCATCCAAGTTAGGGGATAGTGTGGTTCGTTTATTGGACAATTTCTTTCCGAACACATCTCCCAAATTGTGAGCAGGATCAAGGGAAACGATTAGGACCTTTCTACCCTTCCTGCTTAAGTAATATGCGGTTGCAGAAGATAGGGTGGTCTTCCCTACTCCACCCTTGCCTAGAAAAAAAGCTACCTTTTTCATGTGTGCCTACCTCAATCAACGTTCAGCATGCCCATGATGGCACCCAATGGATCCTGAGCTAGATCTGCCCTGCTGACCATGATTCTGAGTTCCTCTTCCAGATATGGGAGAAGTTCCATGGCCATAGCAGCTGGAGGTGAGGGAAATCCTATGAAACTACCGAAGATCAGCACCACGAAGAGATTTTCCAATTCGTTCAATTCAAACTCCAGCATTCCGGTTGCCTTGTCTCGGTGAACTTGTACGGTGGTTTCCCAGAAGGTTTCCCAAAGTTTTCCTAACGAGAGTTTATTCTTCATAGATGCCCTTCAAGATACTTCGATGCATTAGAAAAAGCAATTGTCTATTCGATGAAAAAAGCCTGCATGGCTATGCCATGCAGGCTCGTATGTTTGGGATACGTATCCTAAGCGTCTGCTTTGGCAGTCTTGGCACCAAAGTTCTTCAGGAAGGAAACGATCATAATGACATTGAGAACCAGCATGAAAATTGTAATCGCCCCTACCACTGCGCCGGTGATCTGGTTCTTCACAAAAGCCACATCCGTCATGTTCGGAGCCCGCACGAAATGAGTAGGAATGATGACGAACTCATACCAGATCAACCCCGCTGTTACGGTGACCCAGAGGAGGAATGCGGGAATGAGTACCACGTTCGTGTACTTCTCGTTCAGTTTCTTCTTTACCCACATTGCCGCCGTAAGCATCACGATGGAGGCGATCAACTGGTTCGCTCCGGAGAAGGCAGGCCATAGAACCGTATAGTTCCCTGTCCATGCTAGACCAATTCCTAAGATGGCGATGATGAGGGATGCAGACCACTTGTTGGAGAACAGGCCGTATAGAGCGGCAGATTTTTCTTTCATGGGCAGTGCCAATTCCCCAATGATGTACCGTCCCAAACGGTTCGTAGTATCGAGGGTGGTCAACGCGAAAGAGGACACCCAGAGTGAGGCGAAAAGATTCATGAACGCAGGGGTCACGAAGGGAAGTGTACTACCTACCATAGTTCCATAGGACTTGGTAAACCTTAAAAGAGCGGGGGTAGCCAATACTTTCCCTTCCCCTAAAGCTGCGATTCCAAACCCAGCGATGGAGACTACCACGATCGTGGATAGGAACCCCTCCGTCAACATGGCGCCGTATCCAACAAAGAGGGCGTCTTTCTCTTCTCGTAGCTGTTTGGAACTAGTACCGGATGCAACGAGGGAGTGGAACCCTGAGAGAGCTCCACAAGCGATCACCAGTGGAACCGTAGGCCAGAAGGGAGAAGGTTGACCACCGATGATCTTGGCCGAGAAACTAGTGTAGGCGGGTATGCTGTTGAAACCCTGGAAAGCAACGAGGGCTGCTATTCCTCCCATCAGGAGTCCGAAGTAGAGGAGGAAGGAGTTCAGGTAGTCTCGAGGTTGCAGCAGGATATTCACTGGAAGGGCTGATGCAATCACGATATATATTAGGAGCACGAGGAACCAAGTATCCTTCGTTCCCTTCAAAGGAGCCATCATCCCCAACCAGAAGGAGACAATGAGGAGTATGATCCCAATTAGAGTACTGATACCGACTCCAAGACTTGTTCGGTACATGAGCAGACCTAGGATAACAGCCGAAGCACAGAAGAGGAAGAACGTGCTGGCAACAGCCCCTTCCGCAGCGAACTGACCCGCTACGATATCACCAAAGGCGGCTACTACCAGTATACAGAGGAAAAGGATAAACCATCCAAAGGATTTTCCCGCTCCCTTTCCCATCAGGTCCTGTGCTACATACTGAACCGAACGCCCATCGTACCGTACGGAAGCCGTCAACGAGAGGTAGTCATGGATAGCACCGATGAAGATGTTGCCAAACCAGATCCAAAGGAGGGAAGGCAACCATCCCCACGCGACAGCCATGGCTGGCCCTACGATGGGTCCTGCACCCGCAATGGAAGCAAAGTGATGTCCGAAAAGAACATACTTGCTGGTGGGCACATAATCCACCCCATCGTTCAACCGTTTAGAGGGGGCTTCCGGGGCCTCATGGGACTTGAGGAGATTGGCCTGTAGCCTTTTTCCATAGGCGAAGTAGAACACAAGATAGACTACCAAGGCCACAATCGCAATTAGAGCACTCATTCAAACCTCCTTGCGTCTGCAAGATATGTAGAATTAAGTATTTTCGAAATTTTACGCCCACTTTTCTCAATTGTCAAGAAAATCATTACAATATTGCACAGGTAGCATCGACTGTCCCTTGCACGAATAGAGCCTTTTGCCGTACAACCTTACCATATGGAAAGAGTCTATCAACGTACCTTTGCTTTGCTGAAACCAGGAGTCTTGCAACGCCGCTTAGTTGGCACCGTGCTATCCCGAATCGAAGCAAAAGGGTTGAAAATTATCGGGATGAAACTCCTATGGCTTACTCGAGAACAGTGTAAGGTTCAATATGGAGAACATGAGGGTAAATATTTTTACCCTCCTTTACTTGAGTATATGACATCCGGACCTGTCATTGCCCTTGTCTTGGCTGGATACGATGCTGTAAAAACCCTTCGACAACTAGCAGGTCCTACGGACCCCGCACAAGCTCCTCCCGGAACCATCCGAGGTGATTATGGGACCCTGACCCGATACAACATCATTCACGCTTCGGACTCTGAGGAGAGCGCAGAACGGGAAATATCCCTCTATTTTCAAGAAGAAGAACTCCATGATTGGGAGGATGGAAACACATACTGGTATGGAGGTGCACGATGAGTATTACAGTTGGTATTCTAGGTGCCGGAGGTTGGGGAACCGCTTTAGCCAAAGTTCTTGCCGAAAAAGGTGCTGAGGTAGAACTCTGGAGCTATGAGGAATCTGTAGCAAGGGAGATCAATGCATTCCATACGAACACCAAATATCTCCCCGAAGTTACCATACCCGACGGGATCAAGGCATCTACAGACATCCAAACTGTCGCTACTGGCAAGGAATACATTTTGATTGCCATCCCCTCTCTATTCCTTCTCCCATCGATAAAAAAGATCCTGACAGTTCCCAATATCATGGAAGGGCAGAGTCTCATTGGGGTCGTTACCAAAGGATTTGTTTCAACCCCCTTGGGGCCACGATTGATTTTGAACACTCTCGAAGACTACTTACCAGGATTCTATAAGGGCAATCTGGTCTATATTTCTGGTCCTAGCCATGCAGAGGAGGTTGCTAGAGGAAAACTCACTGGATTGATAAGCGCTTCCCTCAACGGGAAGAACTCGATACGATTTCGAGAACTCCTTTCCACCTCTAATCTTCTAGTCTTTAGTTCTTTCGATGTAATTGGAGTCCAAGTGTGCGGTGCCACGAAGAATGTAATTGCCATCGCTTTTGGAATGCTGGATGCATTGAAAGATTTATCCAATTTCGTAGGAGATAACACAGAAAGCTTACTCCTGGCGGCAGGATTGAACGAGATCCAGACTCTTGGACGGGCCCTTGGATCCACCCATCCTGAAACTTTCACTTCCATCGCAGGGGTTGGAGACTTGGACGTAACTTGCCGAAGCATCTACGGAAGAAATCGACGCTTCGGAAGGGAGATCATTCTGAAAGGAGTATTACAGAAGTTTCGGAATCTAGAGGACCTTCTCGAGAGGATCCACGAGTTAGGGTACCTTCCCGAAGGAGCGGTTGCATGTAAATCCGTCATGAGTATAGCGAACGAACGACAGTTGAAGTTACCCATCGCGGAGACCGTGTTTCGAATTTTGAATCGTGAGCAAGAACCGTTTCCCCTTATCGAGCAGCTGTTGAAAGCCCTCACTCGATCGAACTTGGAGGGATTATGGATATCCGGAGGACAAGGAACCTAGCCCATAACCTACTCAAACACTTCTTCTAATTGTTGGGATAAAACTTTGCCCGGTACTCCTCGATTTCTATCATGGGGGGGCGTTCAATAGTTAGAATTTCGGTTCGAACCGGTTGATGGATGTTCTCCTTTGCCTGAAGGGCAATATGATGGGAATGTAGCACCGCATCTAGGTGACAATCGCTTCGTTTCTGCAACCGGTTGAAGAAGGTTGAAAGGATTCCAAAGGACATACGGCTTAGAGCTTCCACACTTTGGTTCCTGTGAACTCGGCGATCGAGGTCTACCTGTGCTAACACGTTTTGCCCAAACAGATGGTAGATATCGATCAAATGTCCCAATTCCACTCCATACCCAACGGAAAACGGTAGTTGCTCTAGCAGGTGCCTTCTGCCCGCATATTCACCACTCAAGGGTTGTATCAGGTACGAGAGTTCCGGATAAAACAGGGAAAATAAAGGGCGAACAAGAATTTCTGTAACCCTGCCTCCTCCTGTCGGTGAAAACCCCGATGAAGTCTTCAAAGGTCTTTCGTACAAGGCTTTCACATACCCAATCTCTGGGTTTTCCAGTAGAGGACCTACCAGTCCATATACGAACTTGGGTGCAATATTGTGGATGTCTGCATCGATCCATACGATGATATCACCCGTCAGAATATAAAGACTTTTCCAAAGGTTTTCACCTTTCCCCTTGTAAGTTCCATATTTGGGTAGGATATGTTTAGACTCGTACACCTTTGCACCGAAGCTAGTGGCAATGGACCTTGTTCTATCGATGGAACCCGAATCGATCACCACGATCTCGTCCAACAGTGAGACCCGATCCATCAGTTCAGCCTTGAGAATGAGAATTTCCTTTCCAATGGTGGCCTCTTCGTTCAAAGTGGGAAAAGCCAAAGAAATCCTTACCCCTTGCTGAGCTTTCAGTTCTACCAATCGAGAGATATCTGAATACCTGCTATGGTGAAAAGTCTGATGAAAAATAGGATTTGTCTCTAAGGCGTGATGGTTCATTCTGTTTCATTCAACTCCATTGCTTCTATTCCAAGTTCTAAAAATACGGGAAGTTGCTGGAACCCTACTTCAATGGGTTCTATTTCAATGTATTCGTCCTGCTTTCCCTTTTTGCCCCGGGTTATTCCCAATGTGATGGCAGGAATGTCGAAAGAGTGTAAAAACGTTGTCTTGGTGGGGATGGATATAGAGTGTTTGTGAATCTTCAATCGTTGATACACTTCTTTTAACGTACTAAGAAGTACAGAGTTAAGATCTGGATTTCCAGGAGGGACATGGGAAAGTAGTTTGATTTCTACGTGGACACCCATTTCTGTTGCGATCTTTTCTATGGTAGCAATTACCGTGTTTTTCATCATTTCAAGAATGGAGTCATTGCGGGAAAACAGTTCCAACTCCAGCGTCCCTTCGGTCGGGTAGTATCCAAAACCGACTCCTGCATCGATACGAGCAATATTCAGGGCTGTCTTACTCTCTATGTCCCATTGAATCGTTCCTAATTGGAAAGTAATATGAGAGAGAACCGCAACAGCAGATGATCGGTTGGCATGGTTCAACCCATTCGGTTTAAGGGTGTAGACCCGTACAGATACCTTGGACTGTCCTAATGGTTGGGGTTCGAAAATCCCCTGTTGGATACTATACACATAGAGAGTAAAGGATATGCTACCAGGGAAGGTGTTGAGAAAGTATTCCAAATTCTTGAACTCCCCCGCCTCTTCGGATAGATTCGTGAATAGGCAGACAACGTCTTGAGGGTACTCGTACAAGGTAGTTTGCATCTGTTCAGTAAAGTTCAATAAAGCTGCAACTGCTATGCTTTCATCCGAAATTCCCATTCCCTTTGCTCGAGTTTCTATCAGATGAACCAGGCTTTCTAGGGGAGAATACTGTTCTGCTCCTATATCTGTATAGAGCAGGACGTACTTATCGGTAAAACGTGAAGCAGGAAAGATAGCGGCAATATTCCCTCTTTCGTCTCGGTAGGGTGCACAAATACCAAACTCGTGTAATTTATGAAGAATGAACTCCCCCCGTGGAGATTCAGCTTCAGGGGTAGAAGAAACTTCATTGAAGAGCATTGCATCGGAAAGAATGCGGGTTACAATAGAACTGTACCTTCCTTGCGCCGCCTTGGGGGACAGAGATTTGAATTTACCTTTCAGAAACCTGTTGAAAAGAGAGGAAACACTGTGGGAAAGGGTTTGCATCCATCCCATGATCTATATTCACTATACTCCACCCTACGGATGCCTGCCATCGAATCTCTAAGGTAAATTTACCCTTGGACAATCCTTGAAAATTAAGTATCGTATCATAAACATGGTTCAAAAGATTACCCTTAGGGAACTATCTAGTATTCCTCCCCTTTTCACCTTCCAGGAGAGATATCTACTGAGCCAGGAACTCCTAAGGAAAGACCTTTACCCTCCCATCCCTCTATGGTTCAGAGGTAGTAAGGAAGGGGAATGGATCATCTGGGGCAAAGGATTGGTTGATCAACTAAAAGACCTGAACAAACAAGAGGTGCTTGTCCGGAGGTTCGGACCCGATGAACTGACTTCAACCGATGCCTTGATACTATGGATGGGGTTGGAACATAGAGAGGAGGAATGGGATTCTTACCGTGTGCAAGAGCTTAGCGCCCTCCCTACTCCTTTACAGACTCTAGTAGCAGAACTGAAGCTGGATCTAAAGACTGCCATGCGAGTGAAAAGTCTACCATTAAGAATTCTAGAGGCTTTCATTCCTCTCTTGGAAACCTTCAGTTATTCCCAACGGAGGATCTTTCTTCGACTCTTTTTTGAAGTATTTCATAGGGATCAACTGGATACGATGAAAGGGTTGGAACTCGTTACCTACCTGGTTAGTTCACCCAATCCCTTGGAGGAACTCCATCGAATCCGATACCCCGAGTTTCATCGATTAGAGCAGTCCTACCGTGCCACCGTAGATCCAATCCTTAAGGGTTCAGGAATACAGGTTTCTCCTCCCTCATATTTCGAAGGCACTCGCTTTAAAGTAGAGTTTTGCTTTGAAAAAGGCACTCAATTAAAGAAAAAAGCTCAAATCCTACAGAAACTTTCCGAAACGATCGATTCTGTGATAAACAGACTGACCCATGATGCAATATAAGGTTCCTAAGAACATCTACCTGACCCCTGAAGCGAACACCCTCCCAGCAGTGAAACACGCTCTTCGATTCCTAGGACATCCTATCTATCAGACGGTAGAAAGCCCAACGGATATTCCTCCAGAACACCAGAATCAGGACACCCTCTTCATTACCTCCTATAGGGGGCAAACAGTGCACAAATGTCCAGGTTCCCGTGGACATATCTGTTGCAACTACCTCACCATTGATCTGTACCTCGGATGCACCCTCGGATGCACATACTGTATCATGAAAAGTTACCTAAACTTTTCTCCCCTAACGGTATATGCAGACCCTTCCCCATCTATCCAATGGATCCGGGGACTATCGAACCAGTATCCATATAGAGCAATACGGATCGGTACAGGCGAAACCGGCGATTCCCTACTGCTGGATCCCATCTTCCATCTGAGTCGCCAGTTGATTGAAGGGGTTTGTGATCTACCTAACGTATACCTGGAACTGAAAACGAAAACGGCCCATGTAGAGCATCTCCTTGATATTCCAATCAAGGGGAATACGATCATCGCCTTTTCCCTCAACGCAAGAGAGATCCAGGAACAGGAAGAAGGTACCAGTGCCTCGATCGAGGAACGGATCGCTGCTGCCCTTCGATCCGCTGAAGCAGGGTACAACCTAGCTTTCCATTTCGATCCTATTCTTCGGTTTCCTGGTTGGGAAGAGCAGTATTCACATACCATCAACCTTCTCAAGAAGGTACCTTCAGAACGGATCCGTTGGATCAGCCTAGGAACTGTGCGCTTTACCGGGGCTCTGCGGGATCGAATGGAAGATCGGCCTTTCCTGTTTGAGGAGTTTGTACCCTGTCGGGATGGGAAGTTTCGGTATCTTCAACCGATTCGGATCCAGATGTATCGGTGGTTCTTGAATCAACTCTCAGCCCTAACCGATGCGCCTGTGTACCTCTGCATGGAGAGTGTAGATGTCTGGAAGGCGGTGTATGGGAAACTTCCTATGAAAATGGATTCATTTCGAGATATATTTACTCATGTGCCTTGTAACTTACGATTTTGAGGTAATAAAGATGAAAAACTCACCTACAACACACAAAATCATCCTATTTAGTATGGGATTCCTCTTTTTTCTGGGTGCACTGCTTTTCACCTATTCAGAAGATATTGGAGAAGTTTCCTATATACAACAAGGGGCCACCCTCGTTCGTGATACAAAAACCTTGCCTCTGGATTTCAGTTCTCCCATTGAAAATTACGATTTGGTTCGTACCAACTCCTCTGGCTTGGTAGAAATCCAATTCTATGAAGGACTAGGAATCCAAGGCAGCCTCCTGATAAAACCTGCTTCCAGTCTATACATTGATCTTTCCCTTCTATCCGATGGAGGGAAGGCTCGAATCGAACTTCTTTCTGGGACGGTTACGCAGAAAGCGATTAAACTAGCGGGGAAATCTAGCTTCGAGGTACGGGCGGGTAACGTATCCATGGGGGTACGAGGAACCACCTTCGAGGTAGCCACTGTGCCCGACGGTTCCATACTCATTTCCTGCGCAGAGGGTCAAGTTCGATGCGAAACAGAAGATGGTACGACTCTGTTTGCCGAACCAGGAAGCGCGGTAGAGAGTACTCCTGAACGAGGATTCCGCAATATACCTATCATGTTCCAAGACTTAGAAACCTTTCGACGCAACTGGCATTCAGAGCGGGTTGAAGCGTTTCGTGCCAATGCTCATCGAGCTCTCCGCAACTTCGCCAATCGATATTTAGAGATGAAAGGAAAGTTCGATGACGCGTATAAATCTTTAATGGCGCGGTACGAAATCTTGGAGAAATGGGTTCGGGAGGACAGAACAAATAGAATCGGTGCAATGTCTGAAGTCCTCCGAGAAAAGCGTAGTATAGCGGGTCCCCTTTTGAATCTTAGGAAAAAAAGTTTCCTTTTTGAAAAAGTGTACTATCGCCTAGTAGAACTCCGGGAGTACTACAAACAGGGAATGATTCGAGGGGATCTGGGAAACGGTATGACCGCCGAGCAGTTCTTCCGGCGTTTTGACAACGAAGCGGTAGATCTAGAAGAAAAGATGAACGTGTTCCGTCAAACGTTAAAGTTGTTCGCCAAACGAAACGAAGGGGTTTCCATCATTGATACGTTGGAAAATTAGGAAAGAAGGGGCGGGATGAACGAACATTCCGCCCCGATTGGTACATGGGTTAGCCGGTCCCTTTTTTCCTTTTCAGTTCTTTCACGATCGGCCAAACAATCGAAGCGATAGTTAAGAGGATCAATGTAACACAGATTGGGGAACCCCAAAAAATGCTCCAGTCACCCCCAGAAATAAGCCGAGCTTGTCGGAAAGACTGCTCCATCATACCTCCTACAATCCCAGCGAGAATCATAGGGGAGGTCGGGATATCGGCCTTTTCCATGAACAGCCCAATGAGCCCGAAAATAATCATGATGAACAGATCCGTCACCATGTTATTAATGGCATAGGTGCCAATGAATGCCAATCCGAGCACAATGGGGAAAAGATACCGGGCGGGAACGGCCAACACCCGTACCAGCATTTTTGCCAGAGGCATGTTTATTATAATACATATGACATTCCCAATAATCATACTGGCAATCATACCCCAGGCGATGTCAGGATGCTTTTCGAACAGCAGGGGACCCGGTTGTAGCCCTAACATGAGTAAGGCTCCCATCATGACTGCGGTAGTTCCCGATCCAGGGATCCCCAATGTCATCATGGGGATCAAGGCTCCTACGGAGGCCGCATTATTGGCTGCTTCTGGTGCGGCTAACCCCTCGATGGCTCCTTTTCCAAACTCCTCCGGATGTTTGGATAAATTCTTTTCGTTATTGTAGGCCATCAAAGCAGCCATCGTACCCCCAGCTCCAGGAAGAACTCCTACAAAGAATCCAAGGGGTGTACTGCGAAGAATCGGAAGCCATGACCTCTTCCAATCTTCCTTTGTAATCCAAATAGGCCCAAATTTTGTTTGCACTTTTCGGGTACCTTCATGGATCATCCGGAAACTCTTGAATACTTCTCCCAAAGCGTAGATCCCCAGGATAATGATGAGGAAGTCGATCCCTCCCTGCAATTCCAAGATACCAAAGGTGAATCGAGATACTCCCGATTGGGCATCCAATCCTACAGTAGATACCATCAATCCCAAGAAGAGGGAAATAAATCCTTTCACCACGTTGGTTTTTGACATAGCAGCTGTAGCAGAAAGGGCAAACACCATCAACAGAAAATACTCGGCAGGACCAAACTTGATAGCTAACCGTGCTACTGGAACAGCTGTAAAAATCATCACGATGGTGGAAATCATTCCTCCAATGAAGGATGCAATAGCGGATATGGCCAAAGCCGCTTCCGCTCTTCCCTTCATCGCGAGGGGATATCCATCAAAGGTAGCTGCTATGGCAGCTCCATCCCCGGGGGTGTTGATCAGAATCGAGGAACGGGAGCCGCCGAACATGGCCCCATAGTACCCCCCCGCCATGGTAATTAATGCACCTACAGGTCCCATGGTAAACGTTAAAGGCAGTAGAACAGCAACTCCGGTAGCAGGCCCCAAACCGGGCAGCATTCCGATAACGGTTCCCAAAAGTCCTCCAAGGGTTACCCAGAAAATGTTTATCGGCTGGAGAGCAACCTGTAGACCCAGTGAAAGATTCGATAATATTACGTCCATTCTATCCCCCTACAGACCTAAGAAAGGCATTCTGGGAAGCTGAATGTTCAATACTTCTCCAAAAAGAGCATAGACCCCCACACTGAATCCGATTGAAACTCCCAAGATCGACTTCCATCGTTCCTTCCCGTTAAACAAGGATAGAACTGACGAAAGGAAAAGGAAAGTTGAAAGGAGGTAACCCAACCGTTCAAAGAAAAACGCATACAAGATGCATAGAAAGGTGACTGTAGCAATGGATTTCCCGTACTGGGTTAAAGTTAGGGAGACCGACTTTCGTTCTTTCTTTAACAGCCACGCCTTTTCTTGGATCAGAAGAAGTATGCCCATGATCGTCATTCCAAGTCCTAACATGAGGGGGAAAACGGATGGAGCTATGGGGTTCCCTACTGTCGCGCGAGGCAAGGTCCAGGCCATATACGAGTATCCAATCCCTATCAGGAATGAGAGGATACCGGTAATTGTATTGATTGTCATATAGAGCTCCTCAGAGGGTAGGCTACCCTCCATGGGAGGTGCCTACCTTTCCGATTTTGATTCAGCACAGATTATTGTTTTAGCATCCCGATTTCGCCCAACACAGCTTTATAGTCTTCGTTGGTTTTGTCCAGGAAAGCCATGAAGTCTGGGGCATCCATATAGTTCTTGGTCCAGCCATTCTGCTTGCAAGCTGCATCCCATTCAGGAGTTTTTACCATCTCTGCAAGAGTTTTCCGCCAGTAATTCACAGCATACTCCGGCATTTCAGGCGGACCAAACAACCCTCTCCAGTTTCTAAACACCTCATTGATACCTTGCTCTTTACAAGTAGGAATATCCTTTAAAACATCTGTAGTTACTCGTTCAGGACCGGTTTGTGCCAGTCCACGCAGGTCTCCGCTTTGTAAAAGGCCTCTTACGTCACTGAGGCCTGTGGAAAGAAGATGAATATGTCCCCCTAACACTTGAGCGGGACCAGACCCTTCTTGGAAGCTCACGTATTTGATTTTCTTAAGATCCTTCACACCCGCAGCTCTGGCCATGATTAGGAACTGGATATGATCCATACTTCCGACAGCAGATGTTCCCCCAATCACCACACTGGAAGGATCTTTTTTTAGGTCTTCCATTACCTGGGCAATGGAGGTGTATTTAGAATTCTTGGCTACTACGAATGCCCCGTAATCGGTAATAAGCGCAGCTAGAGGAGTAGTATTCTTATAACTGTACGGTGAAGATCCATTCAGGTTGATCAGTAGGAGAGGAGGGCTGTAAACTGCAATAAGGTTATCCGCTCCTTTTTTAGTCTGCATGTAAGCAAGGTTCACCCCACCGCCACCGCCTGGCTTGTTCGTTACGGGAAGGGGTACAGGCACCAGTTTCGTATCCGTCAGAACCTTAGCCACGGTACGAATGGTGAGGTCCCATCCTCCACCGGCTCCTGCAGGAGCGATCATATCGATCGGTTTCGTCGGGTACTTCGGAGCTTTCTCCCCTGCCCCTCCGCCAAAGAGGAAAGCTGTGGTAAGGCACACGAGTCCCAGTAAAAAGACTGCTTTCACGGTTTGTTTCATGAAAGCCTCCTTATATGTGAAATATGGATACCCCTCAAGGGGTATGGTTTCTCAGTCAAGGCTGAATTTCCCGGATCATATCGATGATGGTTCCATCCCGGTACTCTACAAGAGCAACAATTTTTTTCCCGAAGGGCAGAGGCTCAGGGATTCCCGTGACTTTCTCTGCTTTTTTCTTTAGTTCTTCGATGGTGTATACTGGGAGTCTAGCGGCCTTCAACCTCTCCAGCACCTCCGGTCTTCGGGGATTGACCGCAACCCCATGATCAGTCACCAGCACATCTACCGTTTCCCCGGGTGTGATAACTGTAGTAACTTTGTCGATCACAGTAGGGGTTCGTCCTCGTACAAGTGGAGCCACGATGACCGAAAGTCCAGAACCAATGGCTGTGTCCGAATGCCCGCCAGATGCCCCGCGAATGATCCCATCGGACCCTGTAATCACATTGACATTAAACTCTGTATCGATTTCCATCGCACTGAGCACCACTACGTTGAGTTTGTTAACCACACATCCTTTATTTAAAGGATTGGCGTAGTAGGAAGCATCGATCTCCGTATGATACCGATTCTCTCCTATGGAACGAACCGCTTCGAGATCGAAGCTCTGCACATCAAGTATTCGCTTGATCAAACCCTCCTCATGCATCTTTACGATCTGGCTGGTGATGCCTCCCAGCGCGAAACTTGCTTTTACATTCCGTTCTAACATTTTTTCGCGGAGAAACCGTGTAACCGCAAGAGCGGCTCCACCAGACCCGGTTTGGACAGAAAAGCCGTCTTCAAAATATCCAGAGGTCACGATCACCTGAGAAGCTAGTTCAGCGATCAGAAGTTCTCTTGGATCGCGGGTCATGCGGGTAGCGCCTGTGGCAATCCCTTGGGGGTCCCCAATAGCATCCACGATCACGATGTAGTCCACTAAGTCCTGATCGATACTGAACGGAGTGTTGGGATAGTCCACTAGATTGTCCGTGATTAACACCACTTTCTTAGCGTGCCGGGCATCCACAATGGCGTATCCAAGAGATCCACAGGCAGATTTTCCAGAGAAGCCATTCGCGTTCCCATACAAATCGCAGGAAGGCACCCCTAGGAACGCTACATCAATCGATAGTTGCCCTGTTTCAATAGCACGGGCTCTTCCCCCATGGGAATGAATCAATACCGGTGTATCCATCAACCCATGAGAGATCTCATCGGCCAATACTCCCCGCAAACCACTGGTATAAATTCGTTTGATTACCCCTTTTCGAATATGTTCTACCAGCGGAGTATGGCAGCTCGTCAAGGAACTGGAAGCTAGTGTTAGGTTCTTGATCCCTAGATTGGCAATGATATCCATCACCATATTCACCACGTAGTCCCCTTCCCGAAAATGGTGATGGAAACTCACCGTCATGCCATCCTGCAACCCGCACTTCAGGATCGCTTGTTCCAACGTATCTACGATTTTGTTCAAGCGAGGAAGCGTTCGGGAGCCTTTCTCTCTTCTCACCAAAGGAGTACGTGCGTAGGCACCTTGGAAAGGTTCCAATTTTCCGATACCAGGAAACAGTTCTGGAATTTCTCTGCCGGCAGCATTTTTTACGAGCTTCATAGTTTCACCTCCTCCGGCACGACCCCCGATGCTTTTGCCAATTCAATCGTCCAACGAGCTCGTTCCACTATAGGCTTGTCGACCATCCTGCCATCCAAAGCAATGACCCCCGATCCTTTGGACTCCGCTTCCCGTATTGCTGCCAATACTCGTAGAGCTTTATGGATTTCTTCCTCTGTTGGGGTGTATACGCGATGAACGAGTTTGATCTGATTCGGTTGTATCACCGACTTACCATCGAATCCGAGTTGTTTAATCAATCGAACTTCTGCGATAAATCCCTCCTCGTCTTGCACGTTGGAATATACGGTATCGATGGCGTTGATTCCGGCGATCCTTGCCGCATATAGTACCTGACTTCGGGCATAGTGCAGCTCGATTCCATCTTTGGAACGGCTAGTCCGTAAGCTAGTGACGAGATCCTCTGCTCCAAGGGCTATTCCTAAAAGGCGGTTAGACGAACAAGCTATTTCTCGCGCATTCAGTACTCCAAGGGGAGTTTCAATGGCTGCAAACAATTTGATCGTCCCAATGGGAAGGCCAATTTTACGTTCTACTCGTTCGATTTCGGTTTCCACATCCGTAACGTCCTGTGCCTTTTCCGTTTTCGGAATACGTATGATGTTAGGGCGAGCTCGAACCATCGCTTCGATGTCATCCCTTCCATATGGTGTATCCAATCCATTGATTCGCACTGCGGTTTCTACACCCTCATAGTCAAGCGTTCGAAGAGTCTGGTACACAAGGAACCTAGCCGCATCCTTCTCCCGATAGGAAACAGAATCTTCCAGATCGAACATCACCGTATCCGGTCTGTAAATGTGGGCATCCTTCACCATGGCAGCACTATTCCCCGGGACGTACAACATCGTCCTTCGCAGTTTCATTCCAATTCCTCCCATGGATACTTTTCTATCCCTGCTGCTCTGAATACGGCAGCGGTAAGACGAGCTCTTATGGTACAGTCCAATGCACTGCGGTCCTGTACACGAACCTTCACGTCCTGGACTTGGAGTTTCTTCAATGTGTCTGTAATCACTTCTCGAATACGATTCCCGAATCGGGCTTCGGAAATACTCTCCAATTCTATGATCAAACCTTTTTCAGGGTTTCGTTCTACCGTGATCATTACATCACTGGATTCGAGGGTTCCAGCGGTTCCAGAATGCAAAATTCTCATACTCTTCCTTCCTAATGACGAGAATTGGGAGCTTTCTTTAACCGATCCAGGATCGGTCGGGCTTCCTCGCTTTGCAGGAACTCAAACGTGGTAGGGGGGACAAGATCCTTTGTTTCTCTCCAACGCCCTTCAGAAAGCAATTTCCGAACCGTAGATGCGCTCACGGCTTTTCCCCCTTTTTCTAACCTGGGGATGATCTCTACCTGTACACCGTACTTCGGAAGAATGTCATACAGACATTGGTTGTAGATTGAAGTCACTGGACAGTATGGTTCCTCCCCCACAAATCGACGGGTAATATTGAGCACAGGACAAATTCGCTTTCCAAAGATCGTGGCGTCGAATCTTCCATACAACCGAGTTCCCTCGCTAGGCTCCTTCAAGAAGTAGGAAGGAAAGGTGGCTGATGAAATAATATACGGCCCTCCCCGATGAAGCTTTATATTGTTAATATCCTGGGTTCCTTCCTGTACCAGTTTGAACCGAACCTCTGTCGGGAACACGGATCGATCCTCTTCCACTACGAACACATGGAGGGTATGCACGCGGGAAGCGGCATACTCCAGTAGATACCGATGACCGAGGGTAAACGGATTGCAATTCACGACTACGGAACCCGATACCCCTACTTCCTCTCGATGATTCCGAAGGGCAACAAGGTATTGGACGAATCCATTAGCTCGGTTCTCCAACAAGACTAGGTCCTTCTCCATCCGTTCCACAACGCTGAATCCCATGGGAGTAAATACTGTTTCGTTTTCTGGCCGGGTGAACAAAAACAGGTGGTCCCTTCCCCTCCGGAAGGCTTCGTGAACCAATTCAGACAGGATCTGTGAAGCGATCCCTTGTCCTTGCAGTGCGGGTTCTACTGCGATACACTTCAGAACCTTACCTGAAAGACTGCCCGTGCCCACGACCCGGTCTCCTTCTACTGCCACCACCGTATACTCCACATCTTCCTCAAGCCTAAGACCCTGGGATTGAAGGAAGGTTTCCGCCATCCTCCTGTCCGTAGGTAGAGATAGTACGATTTCCCGCAATTCCATTACCTGTTAGAATGGAATGAGTTTAAGGAACTGTATGTAAGAAGTTTTTGCGAGTCTATGTAAGAAATTGTCCTACAAAGGACTAGGATCTAACGGATCAACCCATGTTTAAACGCGTACTGAGTAAGTTCCGCATTCGTCTTTAATCCCATCTTTTCCAATAACCGAGCTCTATAGGTGCTAACGGTTTTCACACTCAGAGAAAGTTTGCATGCAATTTCCGACGGCGTCTTACCGGAGGCCAACAGGATGAACACCTGATACTCTCTATCCGATAGGGATTGGTGAGGGAGTTCTCCCTTAGTGCGTTTCAGATCCTTTAAAAGAAGTTCTTCTACGGTAGGAGTGATATACGTTCCTCCAGAGGCCAGACGACGAATTGCAGCTACCAATTCTTCAGGCGCCGATGCTTTGTTCAGACACCCCGAAGCACCGCTACGAAGGGCTCGAATCGCATACTGCTCTTCGGGCTGTATACTGAGAATCAGCACGGGAAGAGTAGGATACTGATGTTTCAGATCTTTCAGTAATTCCAGCCCATCCTTTCCCGGCAGGGAGATATCCAGCACTACCACATCATAGGTCCCTTTTCGTAGGAGACCCATCAGTTCCTCTCCATCCCCTGCTTCTTCTACCTTCTCGATGTAGAGACTCTCGCCGAGTATCTGTTTGAGGCCTTTTCGGATCAGCGGATGATCGTCGGCAATTACGATCTTAAGCATGGGAGATCTCCAACGGAATGAGGAGGAGGATCTTTGTTCCTTTCGTTCCACTGATTTCTATAGAACCCCCTAAATAGGAACACCGCTCTCGAATCCCAAGGATCCCAAAGGACTCCTCATTCTCTATCTCTTCAGGACGGATTCCTTTACCATTATCGATCACCTGCAGTCTCAGTTTCCCGTTCTCCTTCTGCAAGGATACTTCTACCCGGGTAGCCTGAGCATGCTTCATAATGTTGGTCAGGATCTCCTGGAAGATCCG
>JAOABU010000074.1 GCA_026418195.1 Spirochaetota bacterium
GCGGGTTGCGCGTAGTCGGTGAGCATCGTAACCGCCAGTGCTCCGGTAGCCCAGCCGAACTGAATCCATTTTTCTGGTTCCCATCCTTTCAGGATCGCGTAGAGTAGTCCGCCCACGAACCCATCCCCTCCGCCGATCCGATCGACCACGGAAATTTCGCGCGGTTCTACCACGAACCAGTCTTTTCCCACAGAGAGAATTGCGCCCCAGAGATGGGTATGCACATTGATGACTTGCCGGAGGGTAGTGGCGTACACGGAAGCATGGGGGAACCGTTTCTTTACTTCCCCAATCATTCCCTTGAAGCTCTCGATCTTCGCGGCCACATCTTTGCCTCCGGGTTCCGGACCTTCCACACCCAAGCAGAGTTGAAAGTCTTCCTCGTTTCCTACCAGGATATCCGCTACACTGGCGATTTCTGTAAAGATGTCTCTGAGTTCCTTCTCTCGACCCTTCCAGAAGGAGGCTCGGTAGTTCAGATCGAAGGAAATGCGGGTACCATGCTTTTTCGCTGCCCTAGCGATCTCCAAGCAACATTTCCCGGTTTCCGGAGAAAGAGCAGCAAACAATCCTGAGGTATGCACGATTTGTACGCCATCCTGGGCAAACAGTTTTTCCAGGTCGAAGTCTTTCGCACTGATAGTGCGGCCTACTTCTCCTGCACGGTCGTTGTGCACCCGAGGTCCTCGGTTCCCTGCCCCCGTATCGGCCATGTTGATCTGATGACGATATCCCCAAGGACCGCCCTGGTCTACTTCTTTTCCTTCGAACTCCATGTGCCGACTGGCCAGGTCGTCTTTAATGAAACGGGCAATGGGACTGCCTTTCACGAAAGCGGTGAGAACTTTTACCTTCATGCCCAGGTAGCTGGAGACGCTAGCCACGTTGGATTCTGCACTGGTGGCTTGCATATGGAGAAGCCGAGCGCAATGCATGGGCTGCCCGTCCGTAGGGGTAAGCCGGATTCCCATGCTAGTGGGCACTACCAGGTTGTATTTGCATCCTTTCTTCAATTCCATAGGTAACCTCTTCGATTAGAATTTCGATTAGAATATAGTAACAAGTATGCTATCCGAATGCGTTGGTGCCGTCAAGGTTCTCGAGCCTTGGTAGGTGTAGTCTAGGTAGGTTTGAAATACCGTAAGGGTTGAGCCAGTTCCTGAAAGATGGGTATGGTTTTTTCGTAGAAGAATTTCCACCCTTCACAGAGGACTGAGAGACCTAAAGCGGAGTCCTTTGAACTCCTACCTTTCGATAGAATCTCGCCCTGGTTCCATGAGTTTTTTCCCACTCCGGTGTTTCCGATTCGGTGTTTCAAGCAATCGCCATAACAGAGATTCAGGTAAGGGCAGTCCAAGCAGGCGAGATGAGTCTGGGATTTTTGTGTCCCAAAGCCTCGATACCGAGGTGAGGTAATGATATGTTCCCAATCCCACATCTCAAGGATATTTCCCAACTTCAAAGATGGTTCCACGAAGAAGTCGCACGGGTAGATGTCACCATTGTGTTCTACCACGAAGTAGGAAGAGCAGGATGGCCCCATGGAACAGAGGGTTGCGGTTCCGGAAACAAGTGCTTCTATCACTGCATCGAAGTGCCGTACAGAGATGGCCCGAGTGTCATTCGGGTACCAGGTGTCGAATATGTCTAGGAGAAACTGTCCCCATTCCTCGCCTCTGATGCTCCAGGGTAAAGGTTCACCCTTTTGATCGTACTCCACACAGGGAATGTATTGGTGATAGAAGAATCCTTCTTCCTTTAAATACCGATAGACCTCCTTTCCTCGGCGCACGTTAGCCTGGGTTACCAGGGTTAACACATTGAACTCCGTTCTCTGTCGCCGTAACATGCGGATACCCCTCATCACCTCCCGATGGGAACCCATCCCATCGAGCCGAGTGCGGAATTGGTTGTGGATTTCTGCAGGCCCATCTAAGCTAACTCCCAGAAGGAAGCGGTACTCGGTGAAGAAGGCTGCCATCTCGTCGGTCATGAGGGTTCCGTTGGTCTGTAATCCATTGCTCACTCGGGCACCCGGTGGGCCGTACTCTTTCTGTAACCGAATCACATGGCGGAAAAAATCCAGACCCATAAGGGTAGGTTCCCCACCCTGCCACCCAAAGGCGTACACGGGCTGTTTCGTAGCCATGTAGGAGGATATGAGACGTTCCAACACCGTATTGCTCATCCGGTGCCTCGGAGAGGCGGGATACAGAGAGCTTTTCTCCAGGTAGAAACAGTAGGCACAGCTAAGGTTACAATCCGCTCCCGCGGGTTTGATTAGGAGAGAAAATGGGGGGCTACCCTTACCTGCCTTTTTCATGGTGCTGGTGTCTACTGTACGGAGGAAAGCGGAGGGGTTCAAGTACTCCTTGTAAGCACACTACTTAACAAGTGAAAACCGCTAGTATGGGAATAATATATTTGATCTTTGTCTCCTGAGACTTTCAGAGTATAGGTTCCAACCCCATGGAACACGGATAGGAGCAAGATCTTTTTGCCACTCTGTACCCATGTTCCTGTTTGTTTTCCACCTTGCGTAATTTATGAAAAACCCGTACAACCTGACCAAGATGGTTCCTGTTCCTTCTTCTATCCCCCTATCCTGGCCAATGTTCTACGGATGGACAGTAGTGTTGGGGTTTGGCATCGGTGTTCTTACAGGTCTGTTTGGTGTTGGGGGCGGGTTCCTAATCGTTCCCCTTCTCCATGTGCTATTAGGGGTTCCGTACAGCATTGCGGTAGGAAGTTCCCTCCTTTTTATCCTCGGCACTAGTGCACTAGCGATACCGGGACATTATAAACAGGGAAACTTTGAGCCAAGAGCGGTGTTTTACCTTTCCCTTGGAAGCGTTACCGGCTCCCTCATAGGGGATCTATTGCAGGATCTGCTCGTTCTTTATGTGGCAAAAGGGAATATCCTTGTGTTCAATCAATGGATGCATAGCTTATTTATTGGGTTGTTGTTCGTAACAAGCGGTTTGCTTTTATGGCCAGCGGTGCAGAGTAAAGGGGGTGCGAGTGGAACTGATCGAGTAGATAGTTCCCCTCTTCAACGACTGAGTTTTCCACCGTTTACATACCTCAAGAGAGCGAATCTTCCCCGGATCAGCATTCCAGGATTGATTGTACTTGGATGCCTAGTAGGGTTGCTAACCGGACTGCTAGGAGTGGGAGGAGGAGTGCTGTTCATGCCCATTCTTCTTCTAGTTGTGGGTCTACCTCCGAAATTGTCAGTAGGAACAAGTTTGGGGGTGGTATTCTTTGCTGCACTAGCAGGTACAATAAAAAAAACGCTTTCTTTGGCACCCAAGATCAGCTTGCCCTTGACTGCGTCTCTGCTTTTAGGGAGCACTCTGGGGGTGCGGATGGGAATACGCATAAACGAAAGGATTGAGGGGGCTCGCATACGCCAATACTTCGTACTGGTTATTGTGCTTGCCTTAGGCGTTTTAATATGGGACCTTTTACGAGCATAAGGGACTGATATTTACTGTCATGCATGGATAGACTGATCCATCTCCAAACAGATTCTCTTTAGGCAGCACCGCTCTTAGTAAATGTCCTTACGAAATAATTTCTAACCCTTACCATCCTTTAAATCATTTCCAAAGTCATTGTAAATCGGTTCAGGATAATGATTGACATTATATTTGTATCAATGTATACTGTAATACAGTAATACACGGAATACATCAATGGAGTTATACACCATGAAGATTGGAATAACCAGCTTCGCTTTCCGGTACAGAGCCTCTGCAGGCCTACATACCAAAGAGTTGTTGGACTTAGCAGCGAGCTTAAATGCCGAGGTGTTCCAGCTTTGCGAGAACACGGGGATGCTAGACACCGATCCAAAAGAACTCGCATCCCTCTACAACCAAGCCTCTTCGCTCGGTGTCGCGTTGGAGGTAGGCATTTCAGGGGTTAGTACTGAAATGTTGAAAAAAGCTATCCATATAGCAGATGCACTGGGTGCTCGGATTATCCGAGCGGTAGTGGATGGCGGTACTGATACGATGGAAGAGGTAATCGAGCAGTTAGAGGTAATTCTTCCCGCTTTGGAAAAGGGAGATTTATTCTTTTGCGTGGAAAACCATTTTCGATTCACTCCCATTGAAATCGAGCGATTGGTACAAACTTTACACCATGAACGAATACGGGTCTGCTTGGATCCTCTGAACTCTTTGGCACGGCTTGTGGGTCCGGAAGAAACAGTCCGCCTGCTGGCCCCATACGCGAAGACTGCTCACATCAAGGATGCATCCATTTCCCGCAGAGGGGCGGGATGGATCCTAACAGGGTATCCTTTGGGAGAGGGGCAGGTAGACTTGGAAGGGTACTTAGGTTCATTGCCACCGGACTTGGAAAGCTTGCTTCTGGAAAGCTGGATGGATCCAAAGGAAACGCTGGAAAGCACATTACAGCAAGAGATGGATTGGGTGGTTCACGGTATAAATTGGCTACGAGCGCATAGAACCCTTGTGGGACAAAGGAGCAGATACGATGAATAGAATTTCCATCATCACCGCTTTTTTGGGAGGAGTAAAGAATCGATACATTCAGTACCAACCAAACCGGTCCTTACGGGAGAAATTGGAGATAGCGGTTCAGGTGCCGGGTGTAGAAGGGGTAGAACTGTGTTATCCGCAGGATTTCGAAGATATTAAAGTACTTCGATCTTTGCTGAATGATACAGGTCTATCGGTATCTGCCATCAACGTACGTTCCCGAAGGGAAGGCAAGTGGCTTCGGGGGTCTGTCACCTCAGAAAGTCCGGCTGAGCGGAAGGAAGTGGTAGAGGAGTTTAAAGCTGCATGTGACGCTGCGCGGGAACT
>JAOABU010000005.1 GCA_026418195.1 Spirochaetota bacterium
GAGAATTGGAGGTACTTCCTTCATTTCGAAGGATCTTATGGGTGATAAGAAAGCTTGGGTCCAGCTCAGTGATCATGGATTTGGAGAGTACCTCATCGTCACCACTTGACGAGAATAGAAAGCACGAAGAAAGTCCCGTCAGTACCCCAAGGATAAGCACCCACGTCCAGTTGATTTTTTTCCATACTTTTTTACTTTTCATACGATTACCTCGCATTTCCGTGATATATATAAATAAATATATCTTATTGTATCGAATTTTTCAACGCTGCGATATCCGGCAGCGAATCAGAATGCTAGAACAAACCATTATCCCGGCGGCCAGCCCATTTGCCGGCCCCCGATAATGTGTCCGTGGATGTACGGAACTGTCTGTTGCCCGTGTTTCCCTACGTTGAACACAACTCGGTATCCGTCCTTTAGATTCAATTTTTCCGCTACCTTGCTGATGGCGATCATGTATTTCCCCGCTTCTGTCGCTCCCATCTCTTCGATTCGATCGAACCCTGTTACTTTTTTCTTGGGAAGCACTAACACATGCACCGGACCTTGCGGATTGATGTCTTTGATAGCCATCACTACATCGTCCTCGTACACGACCTCGGCGGGTATTTCTTTTCGTATGATTTTATCAAAAATCGTATCCTGCTGCATGATTGATTCCTCCATCACCAGTAGTAGTATCGGCGTTCAGGGGTAAAAACCTTCACGAGTACAACTCCCGCAACGAATCCCCCTATGTGAGCGGCGTAAGCTACGCCCCCTCCTTCAATACCACCCCCCAGGTATCCGAGGCCGTTGATTAACTGGAACAGAAACCAGAGCATCAACACGACCCCCGCGGGAACGGCAAGGATGAACTGAATGAATAGCACTCGCACTAATTTGTGGGGGAATAAAATCAAGTATCCCCCCAGCACACCAGAAATCGCTCCGGATGCTCCTAGGGTAGGGACGAGAAGACCAGACTCAAGAGTAGCGGACACGAACACATGAGATAGGGCAGCACACACACCACAGAGTAGGTAGAACAGGATAAATCGAAGTTTGCCCATCCGGTCTTCTAGGTTGTCTCCGAAGATGTACAGGTACATCATGTTTCCCAGTAAGTGAGCGATACCTCCGTGCATGAACATGGAGGTTAGGATCGTTAGCCATACGGGGATGGGGGTAGGCTGCAGGCCTGGAATCCGAACCCGCAGACCCGTGAATGGATCAATCCGTACCTGAGAGGGAGTAACGATGTCTTTGCCACTCAGGATCTCAGCGGGCACCATGGAGTACGCGTAGGTAAAGCGATAATCGGTACCGCATCCTTGGTATAGGAGAAATACGATGATGTTCAACGCGATGAGAAAGTAGGTAATGATGGGGTAACTTCGCCGGTCCCGATTATCATCTCCAATGGGAATGAACATCAAGGTTAAGTATAAAAAAGTTTTCTGTTCTTTGCTATAGTAGAGTCAATGTGACAGAGTTCGAGGTGATAGCATGCAATTGGTATACAATGCAATTCAAGGTGTTTTGACAATCCTATTCATGGTAGCTGTGGGATATGGGCTTTCGAAACGAGGATGGTTTGATCAGCGGGATTCTGCCTTTTTAACCCGATTGGTGTTGAATCTGGCACTACCTGCTTTGATGGTGTCCAATTTTACCCGTACGTTTGATCGGAAAACTCTTCTCCAAATTGGATCAGGAATCGTGATCCCCCTCTCGGTGATTCTAGGATCCTATCTCGTTGCCGCTTTCGTAGCAGTGCTGCTACGAATTCCCGACCGGCTTCGGGGAACCTTTCGAGCCCTGTTTGCGTTTTCTAACACTATCTTTGTTGGCCTTCCGGTGAACTTGGCATTATTCGGAGAATCAGCAGTTCCGTTTGTAACTCTGTACTATCTGGTGAATACCACCCTGTTCTGGACTTTAGGGGTGTACTATATCCGGCGAGATGCGGAAGGACCCGCTAAACATACCCGTTTTTTTTCCTTAGAAACGCTGAGACGTGTGTTCAGCCCTGTGCTTGTCTCTTTTATGATCGCGATTCTTCTTGTGCTGATGGAGGTAAAGCTTCCCCCTTTTCTTTCTGCATCCTTTAAGTACGGAGCGGAGCTCACTACCCCTCTTTCCATGTTGATCATTGGGATTACCATGGCATCTATTGGGTTTCGCGGTATCCAATTCGACCGTTATACCATCGCGATCCTGGCCGGAAGATTCCTGGTAGCCCCTTCCATCGCTTGGTTTGCCCTATCCCGCTTCCCTATGCCCGAACTAATGGGAAAGGTGTTCCTAGTGTCCGCTTCTTTGCCTGTGATGACTCAGGTAGCTATCGTCAGTAAAGCGTTTGGTGCGGATGATGGACGGGCTAGCGCTTTGGTGACCCTTACCACGGTATTGAGCCTAGGAGTCATTCCGTTCTACATGTTTCTGTTGACTCTATAGTGCTTTTCCCCTAAGGCGCCCCGATACCTGTTTAATAGATTATCCCTTCTCCGTCCAGTACCGCTCGGTGATGATTTTATCTTGGGTAAAGAAGTTGATCACTGCCTTCCCCTGAGCTTTGATATCGGCGAACTGAGACTGTTTCATCCCGCCGAAGGGGAGGTAGGCTACGGGTGCGGGGATCCCTACGTTCACTCCTATCATCCCGCAGTTCACCTCCAGTTTGAACTTTCGAGCGTAGAATCCGTTCTGGGTGTAGATGGAGGCACCGTTTCCATACGGATGCTCGTTGATGATTCGGATCGCTTCGTCTAAGGAGTCTGCTTTCAGGATCACCACTACGGGGCCGAAAATCTCGGTAAGGTGGATCTGCATTCCTGGTTTCACGTCGGCGAACACGGTAGGTCCAATATAGTACCCCTTCTCGTATCCCTTCACTACCAGGCCTCGGCCATCCAATAGGAGAGTAGCCCCTTCCTTCACTCCCGTGTCGATCATCTTCAGGATGAACTCCTTGGCCTTCGCAGAAATTACCGGCCCCATTACCATGGGTTCATTGGCCACCTTCGGGTCTAACGGGTTGGTGACGATCACCTTTTTAGCCGCTTCCGTGAACTCCCGGCACACGGTTCGGTAGGTTTCCTCCCCTACACACACGATGGCGGAGGCGGCCATGCATCGCTGTCCGGCGCACCCGAAGCAGGAGGTGATCATGTTCCGAATTACCTCATTCATTCGGGCATCAGGCATTACGACAAGGTGATTCTTGGCGCTGCCCATGGCTTGGAACCGTTTCCCGTTGGAAGCGCATTTCTTGGCCACTTCGATACAGGTTTTCGTTGAACCCACGAGGGACACTCCCTGCACCAGGGGATGTTCCATGAAGGCGTCCGCTACGGTCTTGTCCCCATTGATCAGGTTAAAAACTCCGGGCGGTAGACCGACCTGATCGATCAGCTCAGTGATATAGTTCATGGTGCAGGGCACTTGCTTGGACGCTTTCACGACAAAGCTATTCCCGGTAGCGATGGCATAGGGAAGGAACCAGAAAGGCACCATAGCGGGAAAGTTGAAGGGGGCGATCATGGTAAAAACCCCCATGGGAAGTCGAATCACCTCCCCATCGATATCGAAGGAAGCACCGATCAGCTTGTCTCCCTGCTGAAGCACCGGCATGCCACAGGCAACCTCGATGTTCTCAAACACCCGTTTCATCTCTGCCTGCGCATCGGGGATTGACTTTCCCATCTCCTCTACCAGGATCCGGGAGATCTTTTCCTCCTGATCCTCCATCAAAGCCAAGAGCTTGAAGAGGTAATGGACCCGCCGGGCAACGGGCACGTTCCGCCATCCCAGGTACGCTTGGTGAGCGAGCTCAATGGCCCGGTTCGTCTCTTCCCTCGAGGTAAGGGGAACCTGAGCGATGATCTCGCCTGTACTCGGGTTCTCCACATCGATGTAACTCGCACCGCTCGGATCGACCCACGTACCGTTGATATAGTTTTTCAGTTTTCGAATGGACATGGGTACTGTTTAAAACATTTATTCTTTTTTTGCAATGCGGAACACGCTATAAGGCAAACACCCTATGGTACAGATCCTCCCCATAACTGGTCTTAAGAGGCGTTCCTTCTAAGATTCGATAGGTGCGGGTGCCGTCAGAGAGACGCTCGGCAACTAAAAACAAGGGATTCAGGGAGATGTATGAGGATGCGGGGATTCTTTTTTCCATCACGCGGTGAGCAAACTCATACAGATGCGTGACATAGGCTACTTTCACGTTCGATTCCAGAAGAGCAGTCACGACCTGTAGCGCTACTTCCGACCCTTCCCGCTCGTTCGTAGCAGAGAAAGATTCGTTCATTAGAACAAGACTATTCGGTTTCACTCGATCGACGATCTGACTCATCCGTTGCAGTTCTTCTTCGAATTTCCCCCGCTCCATCGACTTGTCTTCTTCCCGCAAAAAATGGGTAAAGATCCCGGATACTGGGTTTGCCGAAAAGGTTTCTGCTGGTACGAACATGCCCGCCTGCATGAGGAGTTGGGCTTGTCCAAGACTCCGTAAGAAGGTTGTTTTTCCTCCCTTGTTGGGGCCCATGATAACCAGTGGGTTCCTGTTTTTCGCATGTAATTGGTTCCCCACGATTCGTTTTCCCATGGAGAGGGCCAGACATATGTCGTACAAACCGGAAAAAGAGAGAGTGGGTTCATGGAGAGGGTAAGGCTTTGGAAATACGAATGGAGCGCGTAATTGTTTCAGCTGTTCTTCCAGATTGATACAACCGATGTAGAAAGACAGTTCCCATCGAAGCCTATGGAAGAACTGTTCGATATGTTCCGCAGCTTGGGCTACGCTGTTCGCTACCCGAGCCAATCCCCGATCTCGCAATTCACTCAGGATTCGTGCTCCACTTTCATCCCGCGGATGGAGGGAAAAAGAATAGACCGGGGATTTCTCCGAGAAGATGCGGGTAATCCAACTCCCCGTTTGTGGGTTGGGTTTACGGAGCAAATACCCAGTCCCCTCATTCCCTTTGCCTAGTTGTGCGCTCAACAGCACACCTCCAGGAAATCGGAGACTCTTCACATGGGTTTCTACCAAGGATAGGTACGTGTCATCGAGTTCTTGCTGGATCATGGAAAAGAAGCGGCGGAAACCTTTGGATAGAACGTGTTCGGAATTTTTTTCTGCGACGGTTCGAAGGGTATGGAGTAAATCAAGAGAGCTTTCCAGCAATTGTCGAGCACCACTTAGGATCAAACTAGGACTGGAGTGGCGAGGAGAAAACCACAGCCATTGTTTTCGTTTCCGATCCAGAAACTCAAGGGGAATCCTGTATAATTCGTGGATCAACTCGGGATGATTCAGGCAGTCCTTCAGGATCTCCTGTCGATAGAGAATCTCGGAGGGATCTTCCAGACGGGTGAGGATCACCCTTTGAACAACTTGGTACACGAACTTGTCTCCACCAGCCATGGTAGAGAACAGGGTTTCCAGTCCAAGATCTTGCACAAGGGTTTCCCAGAGCGGAGATAGTTCGGCAGTCATATCGAAATCCCGATCAGGGTAGAGGAAAAAGACCTTCATCATGAAAGACGCTCCCGGATCTGTTCGTACGTGAGCCTATACTTGTGCGCTAGGGAAAGGGCATAGGAAAGCCCATCCGCAGGTTCACGTACCACATGGAAGGTACGGATGGTAGGATCGACGGGATCTACCTGCGCTACCATGCTGACAGTTTTTTCATTGATGGAAGATAGTTCATCCAGGAACGTAACCCAGACACAGATCGCATCCAGCTCCAGGAGGCGAGTCATAATTTGTTTACTGAGAAAAATCGCATCCTGTAGGGTAGTAGAGGTGAAAATTTCGTTCAGGATGAACAAACTTTTAGAAGAAGCTTGAAGAATCTTTGTATGGATTCGGTACAGATCGTCCTCTAGTTTCCCTCGATGAGTGTGTACCTCTTCCTTTCGTTCGAAATGAGTAAGGATTTTGTCTACAAGGAATAAGCTCGCCTCTGTGCCAGGCACTGGGAAACCCAGACTAGCCAGGTAATGGATCTGGCCTACCATGCGGGCAAAGGTGGTTTTACCTCCTTGGTTAGGGCCTGTTACTACAAGGATTCTTTCTGAAGCTCGCAATGAAAAATCGTTTTTTACGGCTAGTTTCCCCTCCTTCATAAGGGCAGCCGCTACCATGAGGTCGAACCCATCCTGAACAGATTCTTCCTTGCAAGTATCTTGTACCGTAGGATAACAGAAAGAGTATCCTCTGGTCTTTAACTCAAAAATGAAATCCAAGTAAGCTAAGTAGAACTGAATCTCCCGATCGAACGTGATCATTGTGGGGTCGAAAAACTCTTCATGGGAAGAGAGAAACGAATCTAAATCATCAAACGGTTCGGGAAACAATTTTGCTACAAGCTCGAGGATCTTCCCTTCCACATGGTTTATCCCTGCGCGTTCAGGATACTTGATCAGGTAACTTTCCACCGCTCCTTGTTGAAACTTTTCGAACAGTTGCTCGATTTCGGTACTGTAGTCCCTTTCACTCTCGAACCGCTTCACCCGAACCCTATCACCATTTAGGAGCACGCAGTACCGAAGGGAGGAAAGGTCTTTCTTTATTCTATGGGCATGAGTGTGAAGAATCTGGAAAGCTTCGGACTCGACATACTGTTGTACCCATGTGCGAAAGGATCGAAGCCCCTCTGACTTGATCGGTTCGGTTTCTAAACCGAGATAGAGGCTTTGTATGGCTTCGGTATATACAAAAACCGCTTCCAGAATCCACCCCTTCCTGTGGTACTCATAGTCCAACGTTTCTGCCAGTGCTCGGTACCGGCGGACAATTCCCATTTTTTCTACAAACTCCTTGATTTTCTTCAAGAGAGTTGGATTTTCCAGATCCTGCATTACTTCCTGTCTATACTGGATATTTTTTACATTGCGGAGGGGACTCCAGAAAAGGGGCTTCAAGTCATATTCCGGTTTGGATCCAGTGATGGTATCGATGAGTTGATCCAAGTTTAAGTCATAGAAACAGTCGGGTGGTTCCGTGGCCAAGGGCTCTTGGTATGGATATGGAAACAGGATACTAGATGGGAAAGGGTTGATCACAGAATAGCGTTTCTGTTCCATCATCTTTCAATAAACCTTAAAAAAAAAGCCTCTACGGAAAGGGTTCCGTAGAGGCTATCAGCCACTGTTGGCGGTTTGGGCGAGCCTCATCGCCCAGCTTATGTATTCACTGTACACTTTTGGAATGGAGTGGTCAAGAGCTTTTCGATGAGAACGGTTCTTTCGTTAACTCCTCATGAATACTACATTGGGTTACTACTAATTCTTCGTGGGCATGCGCAAAAGCCGAGCCGAATTTAATAGAATCCCTACATCTGGTATTGATTGAGCCGATGCAGCGATCACAGGAGGAAGCAGACCGAAGGCAGATAAGGTAATCCCTGCTACGTTATAGAAAGCGGTGAAAGCTAGGTTAAACCGAACCACCCCTAAGGTGCGACGGGCGATCAGGAAGAGTTCAGGGATACGAGACCAATCTTCCTTCATCAGGGCAATGTGAGCTGCTTCGATAGCTATGTCGGTACCTGCAGCTCCCATGGCAATACCTACATCCGCTTGCGCCAAGGCTGGAGCATCGTTCACTCCATCGCCCATCATCACCACGACCTGCCCCTGGGCCTGGTACTCTTTCACGATTCGAATCTTATCCTCCGGTAAAAGGTTGGCACGGTAGGGAATCCCGAGACGCTCTGCTAGGGAAGAAGCCGTGTGTTCATTGTCGCCCGTGAGAAGTTCAATGTGCGAAACTCCCAGAGTGCGGAGCTTTTGAATCGCTTCCGGCACTTCTGGACGCACGGAATCGGAGGCAATGAGCACTCCCCCTAGCTCTCCATCGATGAGGACGAATAGGACCGACCCCTCCTTCGCCTCTATCCCTTCGCTTTGTGGGATGACCGCCCCGCTAGGAATCAGGGAACGATTCCCCACGGTCACGGTATAACCATCGATCCGGGCTTTCACACCCATTCCTGGAAGGGCTACAAAGTCCTTAGGATCCTTGAAGGGAATGTTTTGCTCTTTAGCGGCAATCCGAACAGCTTCCGCTAAGGGATGTTCCGAGTATCGTTCAGCGGAAGCGGCAAGGGAAAGGATCTCGGAAGCGGACCATTGACCAATCGGAATGATCTCGTTGATTCGTGGTTTGCCCAAAGTAAGGGTCCCTGTTTTATCTACCAGGACTATGCTTGCTCTGGCCAAAGCTTCCAGATATTTTCCCCCTTTGATAAGGAGTCCTTGTTTAGCGGCGGCGCCAATGGAAGCGAGCATGGCGATGGGGGTCGCTAGAGCGAAGGAGCAGGAGCAAGCGACCACGAGAACAGCAGCAGTGGAAAGAGGATTGTGGGATAAAAGGAAGGTAAATCCAGCGATTCCCAGAACAACGGGGAGGTAATAGGTGCTAAACCGATCGGCCAACCGTTGCATGTTGGCTCGATTGGACTCGGCCTCTTCCACCATCCGAACCACTTTGCCAAAAACCGTATCGGATCCGATCCGGACCGCTCGTACTTTAAGGGAGCCGAGGGTTGCGATACAGGAAGCGTACACGTAGGATCCCTGGGATACGTCCACCGGAATAGCTTCTCCTGTGATGGTAGACTGGTCTACTGTTGCATTCCCTGAAATCACTTCCCCATCCACGGGGATTTTCTCTCCTGGACGAAGGATAACGATTTCTCCTACACGAACTTCTCGGATGGGTACCTCCCGTTCTTCTCCATCCCGCTCCACCCGAGCAGTCTGGGGCGAGAGATGGATGAGGTCTTTCACCGCTCGTCGGGCACTATCTGTGGTAAACTTTTCCACCCTGTCTCCTACCCGCATAAATAGGACCACAATAGAGGCGGTAACCCATTCACCCACAAGCAATGCTGCCACCGCTCCCAACGTCATCAAGGTATGGGAAGTAATCTGTTTTCGAAAACTTGCTTGAAGGACGTTACGAAAAACCGGAAGTCCTGCTATGCATACAAACAAAGCTCCTAGAGGAAGTGGAATCCAGGAATTGAGAATAGAGAAGATCCCTCCCCATTCTCCTACGGTTACTACCCCGAGAACTAAACCGAATACCAGGAGGAGTAGACCCCGATACCGACGATGGTCGCCAACGAAGGGGGTAAGGGTCGATGAAGAAACCCGAGGATCTTTCATTTCAGGAACCCTGTACCCAGCCTTTTCCACTGCTTTGCAAATTGTTCTTAGGTCCACCTGGTCAGCATTAATTCTCAGCACCGCTTTTTCTGTGGAGAGAAAAACATCCGCTTCTATCACACCAGGAATTGCTATAATTGCTTCCCGAACATGATTCGCACATTCTGCGCAGTCCATTCCCTGTATGGAAAGTTCGATTTTTTTGAGTTCCACTTTTGTAGCGGTGGGTACAGTCATAATTCTCTCCCTTTGTTCTGATTATCCCTATAGAAAGGTACCTAAAAAATGGAGAACATAGTAGTATCTTTCACGATCGTATGAGGTTCTTTTACATGGAGGTGTTCGTGTGAGCTATGACTATCCTTTGATCATCAAAAACCTTTTCTATGCGCCTTTTGTGTACAATCCAACCCAGGAACTCGTGTACCAGGGTACGGTGCGGTTCACCTACGCTGATTTCCGGGATCGTGTAAGGAGACTTGCCTCGGCCCTAGTTCAGATGGGGGTGAAAGAAGGAACCACGGTTGGAGTCCTGGACTGGGACAGTCACCGGTACCTAGAGTGTTTCTTTGCAGTACCCATGATTGGGGCAGTGCTCCATACCGTCAATGTACGGCTTTCACCTGAACAGTTGGTGTACACCATCGATCATGCAGAGGATGAACTGCTCCTGGTGCACGAAGATTTCTTGCCTCTCCTAGAACAGATCAAGGGCCGGATTGATACGGTGAAAAAGATCATCCTGATTCGAGAACTAGATAATGAGAATGCGGCTTCTACCCTACTGTCTTTTGAAGGCGAGTATGAAGAACTGCTTGCGAAAAGCACCCCTTTACAGGAGTTCCCTGATTTCGATGAAAATACTCACGCAACAATCTTCTACACGACGGGGACTACGGGATTGCCTAAAGGAGTATACTTCAGTCACCGACAGATCGTGCTTCACACTCTTTCTGGGTTAGTAGCATTGGGGAGTCCATCAGAGAAAGGGCGATTCCACACTGCCGATGTATACATGCCCTTGACACCCATGTTCCACGTACATGCCTGGGGGATCCCCTACATGGCCACTGTATTAGGGGTCAAGCAGGTATATCCGGGGAAATACGTCCCTTCTAGGATCCTTTCTCTTCTGCGAACTGAAGAGGTAACCTTCTCACACTGCGTTCCCACGCTCCTGAACATGCTGTTGAAAGATCCTGCCTCGAAAGAGTTGGACCTATCTCGCTGGAAGGTGATCGTGGGAGGTTCTGCCCTTCCCCGTGAGTTGGCCCGGGAGGCTATGCGAAGAGGAATCGATATTTTTTCAGGGTATGGTCTCTCCGAGACCTGTCCGGTACTGACTATTGCCCGAATCACACACAGGATGGAGCCGGATCATACTCAAGCTGATGAAGTTGAAACCCTAGAAGCCGAGATCGAATGCCGAACTCGCACTGGTACCCCCATCCCCCTTGTCCATCTCAGGGTGGTGGATTCGGAAGGAAAGGAGGTCCCTAAGGATGACCGAACGGCGGGTGAGATCTGCGTCAGGGCACCCTGGCTTACTCAGGGGTATTGGAAGGACCACACGAACTCGGAAAGACTCTGGCAAGACGGCTGGCTTCATACAGGCGACATCGCCTGCATGAACTCATCAGGCTCTATCCGGATTACCGACCGAAAAAAGGACGTGATCAAAGTGGGGGGAGAGTGGGTATCGAGTCTCGCACTGGAAGATATCCTAAGTACCCATCCCGCCGTAACGGAGGTAGCCGTGATAGCACAGAAGGATCCTACCTGGGGCGAACTGCCCCTTGCTCTTATCGTATTGAAGCTAGGACAACAGGCTACCGAAAGAGATTTGGTGACTTACGCTAAGACATACGTGGATAGAGGGATCCTACCTCGAGAAGCCATTCTCCTGAAGGTCCGATTCGTTCCTTCCCTCGAAAAGACCAGTGTGGGCAAATTTAATAAAGAAGCCTTACGACAAAAGTATGTATCATGAAAAGAGAAAAAACAGGAGGATCCCTTGGATCCTCCTGAACGTATCGATCTATCCTCGGGGTAAACGAAGAGCGACCTGCGCAGCGGTGAGTCTGGCAATGGGAACTCGAAAGGGAGAACAGGAAACATAATCTCCTCCAATTGAGTGGAAAAACTCAATGGAACTAGGATCTCCTCCGTGCTCCCCACACATCCCATATTTTAAAGACTTTTTTACGGCTCTGGAATTGGAAATCGCAAGGGATACTAGCTGACCTACTCCTTTACGGTCTAAAGTCTTAAAAGGATCCTCTTCTAATATTTTTTGTTCTAAGTAGTAAGGTAAAAAAGATCCTACATCGTCTCGGGAGTATCCAAAGGTCATTTGTGTTAAATCGTTTGTCCCAAAGGAAAAGAAATCTGCATAGGGAGCAATTTCTTCTGTGGTGAGGGCTGCTCTGGGAATCTCGATCATAGTACCAATCTTGTACTCGATCTGGCCTGGAGGGAGAATTTGGAGCATCTTTTTTTCTAGTTGCTCTCGGAGGATAGATAGTTCTTTGTAAGTACCAACAAGGGGAATCATGATCTCAGGCAAAACATGGATTCCCTCTTTTCTCACCTCGACAATGGCGAGGGCAATCGCCTCTACTTGCATTTCATAGATCTCAGGATATACGATTCCCAAACGACAGCCCCGCATACCGAGCATTGGATTCATTTCTTTCAAACTCTCTGCTTTGCTCCGCAGTCGCTCTACGGGTATGTGTAATGTTTCTGCAAGAGCTTTTATGTCCTCTAAAGAATGAGGCACGAACTCATGGAGCGGAGGGTCTAGTAAACGTATTGTCACTGGGAATCCATTCATTGCACGGAAAATCCCTTTGAAGTCTTCTTTCTGGAGAGGCAAGAGTTTCCGCAATGCCGCTTGACGAGATTCCTTATTCTCAGCAACGATCATTTCTTGGAAAATTTCCAATTTCCCTTTGTCAAAAAACATATGTTCAGTTCTGCATAGTCCTATTCCTTCTGCACCGAACCTCCTTGCCTTCTCTGCATCTTCGGGAATATCCGCATTCGCACGAACTTGTAATCCTTTCGGTCGCTCGGTGTGTGGGTCCTTCTCTTTTCGGATCTCGTCAGCCCAATTCAAGAGAGTCTGTAGTTCTTCAGAAAGGATTGGTGGTATTAAGGAAAGCTGGCCTTCAAAGATATTCCCTGTAGAACCATCAATAGTTAACCAAGCTCCTTCAGCTAACTCTTTCCCATAAACGGTTATTTTCTTTACACTACTGTCCACGAGAATATCCTTAGCACCGACAATACACGGTTTCCCCATCCCTCTTGCTACCACTGCGGCATGGCTTGTCAATCCTCCGGTAGACGTAAGCACTCCCTCGGAAACGTACATCCCTCCGATATCATCCGGGGAAGTTTCTTTACGAACTAAAATTACCTTTTTCCCTTCCTTTGCCCAATTTTCTGCATCCTCAGAAGTAAATACGATTTGTCCTGCCGCCGCACCCGGTGAGGCATTGAGTCCTTTTGCGATGGGTTTTGCGTTTTTGCTCACTTTTGGATCTATCATCGGATGTAACACTTGGTCTAACTGTTCGGGAGTGACTCTGAGGATCGCGGTTTTCTTATCTATGATGGTTTCCTTTGCCATATCAACTGCGATTTTTACTGCGGCGGTTCCTGTACGCTTTCCAGAACGAGTCTGTAAAATATAAAGCTTCCCTTTTTCTACGGTGAACTCAATGTCTTGCATATCCTTATAATGCGCTTCTAAAAGGTCTTTAAATGCCACTAGCTGATTGTACAATTCTGGATTTTGCCTCTTTAGAGCATCTAAGGGTTCGGGAGTCCGAATGCCGGCTACTACGTCTTCTCCCTGAGCGTTCATCAGATATTCTCCATAGAACTCCTTCTTGCCTGTCGAAGGGTCCCTGCTGAAACAAACTCCTGTACCAGAATCAAGTCCAAAATTCCCAAAAACCATGGTTTGAACGGTTACAGCGGTGCCTTTCAGGTTTTTAATGTTGTGGATTTGTCTGTACCGAATAGCTCGTTCATTATTCCAGGATCGAAATACCGCAGCAATCGCTTCCCATAACTGTTGTTTTGGATCTTGGGGGAACTCTTCTCCTGTCGAATTGCGAAATTCCTTTTTATACTCTTCTACAATACGTATCAGATCCTTTACTTCCAATTGGGTATCTAAGGAAACCCCTTTCTCTAATTTCTTCTTTTCCAGGATGTGTTCAAAGGAATCATGGGATACATGTTTCACTACGTTTCCAAACATTTGGATGAATCGTCGATAGGCATCCCATGCAAACCGCGGATTCCCTGTCTTTGCGGATAGTCCTTCGACTACCTTATCATTCATTCCCAAGTTCAGCACAGTGTCCATCATGCCTGGCATTGAAACAGCGGCTCCCGATCGAACAGAAACGAGTAACGGATTGTCAGGGTTCCCGAACTTCTTCTCTAGCAGTGTTTCTAACCGGTGTAAATTGAGTTCTACTTCTTCTTGAAGACCGTCTGGGAACCTCTGTCCGTGTGCATAGTACAATTCGCAAACTTCCGTAGAAATCGTGAACCCTGGAGGAACGGGGATACCAAGGTTTGTCATTTCAGCCAAGTTGGCTCCTTTTCCTCCCAGGAGATCCTTCATGGAGGCATTCCCTTCTGCTTTTCCACCTCCAAAAAAATAGACCATTTTAGTCATGTGTTTCTCCTTCTGTGACGGTTGATGTTTAGCACCTATTTATGTGGCAGCAGTGACTCATAATCAGCCACAGAGCCTTTATCCATGAAGCACTCAATAATTAGTCGCCCGCTTAGGTGCAGTTCAGGGGATAGAAACTTCTTCAATTCCCTCTGGAAGAAATCTTCAAGAATTTTTGCTCCCCGATCGTACGCTTCTTCTCCAACTTCAATCTGCTGTTCCACTTGCAGAAGTCCTATGGGCATATCAACCCCCTGGATTCGTACAGATTTTGGTACGTATCCTAGGAGGGTGCACCGAGCAGGGGTAATTTGTTCGGGCCGGAACTTAACTCCTCCTCGGCGGGTAATATATTCCCGGGTGAGCCATTGGGGCATGAAACTGACCCGGAAAGCCCCGATGTGCTGATTCGGAATAAGGAGATACTTCGTTTCTGGAGTTTCTAGGATCTGCTGGAGAAGGAGATTCGCCTGATCCACCATACTGCCCGTGGCAAAGGGCCAATAGGATCCTACACCCTCACTACTAAGTCCAGCGGTTTCCGTGATGCTTGGGTTGTCGTGTCCCCGGGGAGCTACCAGTCTCCAGAGCCATGCCAAAGCAGGAGGTAAAACATGAAACATGCCAATGATCCCATATGTAGGATGTTCCCGTGTGCAAGGAGGAGTACGGACCCCGAAGCTTCGAACGTCTACCTCGACCGGTTCGTTCACAACACCAGGAACGAATCGTCTGGGCATAATTACCCTTGGGTTGGGACATCGTTTTCCTGGGGCATCCATCGTATGTTCCCAAATCAAGCAGGTAGCACCTTGAACGCCATCCAAGTTCAAGAAAATCAGAGGCTCTGGCGGATGAATGGTAAGCTTCTCGATGAAGGGATCTGTCCCGTAATGGGTGATATGGTTGATCCGAAGGAACCATCCCTGCTCTGCATCCTTCACCACTAGTTTCCCACTAGTGTTCTGAAGCTTAGGGTGGCAGAGAGCCATATCGTCGGTGATAGGCATCAACTCGCAGCTGTCGGATAGTTTCAGGTAGAGTTTATCTCCTGTTTTCAGGTTTTCCCCCACCAGAATCCGGCCGTCCAGTTCTTTATGCATCTGTTCGATCATCTCACTTTTACCACCACCGCTTGCTCCTTCGTGCATGATGGTCACGATGTTCTCGTAAGGAGAGATAGAGCGAACGGTGGATCCGTGCAGGGTGATCCATCCTTCCTGCTCTCCGATGGTCAATAGCACTCCATAGATTCCTTTCTTTGCGCTAGGCCCAGGATATAAATTGTAGGAAAATATCTCGTGCACGCTGGTTCGATGATGCACCACGATCTGCTTTCCTTTGAAATGCGTATGCCGGAACGGAGGGGCTACGTAGATGATGGCTCGGGGAGTAAACCGTTCGGGAACTTTTTCAGGAGGTAGGAATCCTTGAAGGTCTGCCAATCCACCTGCAAAGAATCCAGCGTTGGAAGGAGCGATAATTAGGGCTGGGTATCCGTAGGGTTCACCACCAGCAAGAAACGCGAAGACAAGAAGACTCTGAGTAGATAACCAATGGAATGTTTCCGTACGAAGAGGAGTAAAGTCAGACCCGAACGTGTCTTTATAGCGGGGTTTATCAGTCTTTTTCTGGTCTGCAACGACCATACAATCGGGGTCCCGTCTGCGGATGTATGGATCCACATAGTTGATGGAAAGTCCGTTCTTGCACCGGACTACCTCCGCTTCTAGGACCCATCCTTTCCCCGGCACCTCATACCCGACTTGGAAAAAGTTCTGTCTACCTACCGCAATTTCCAGTAATTCTTTCCTGTTCTCGGGTATGATAAGTTCGGGTGCATTAGATAAAAGAGTAGCTACTTCCTCTTGCAAGGATAATTTGGATAGAAATTGTTCTTTTATGACCATAGAACCTCCGGTTATGTTTTAAAATACAGAGGGCATAAAAAAAGCCAGCGTTCATACGCTTTGTACGAACGCTGGCCTACTCTGCAACCGATGGATACCTTATTTCTTGTAGATAGGTACCATCCTTTGTATAGTCTACCCGCTCTATGACTTTAAGATTGCCTCCCCTCTCTCCCGAGAGCTTTTCGAATGCACTCGTTAGTAGGGGCTTCAATCTAACATGCATAAATATACAAATTTCATTCCAATAGATCAAGGGGAGCAATGGTAGCACTTGACCTTTTCCCTCTGGATTGTTTTTATGTGGGGCAGGAAGACTGGATGGAGAGATTCTACGCTAGCCATCCGGTAAGCCGTTATGTGCTTATGCTTTAAAGGAGCAGAGTACGTAACGGCTTTTTTTATGCCAACAGGTTAGGAGGTTGGGGTGAAAAAGTGGCTTGTTCTATTAGGAGGCATTGCGATGCAAAGCTCTCTGGGAGGAATCTATGCGTGGAGTACTCTGGTAGGCCCTCTACAAACCCAGCTAGAGTTTTCCCGCTTTCAAAGTGGTCTGGTATATGGCATCATGATTGGCATCTTTGCGTTTGCTACCATCCCTGCTGGCAGATGGTACCTGCGTATTGGTCCACGACGGACGGGAATGATAGGGGCAGCTCTTTTTACTTTTGGTTACTGGATCGCATCCTTTTCCCAAGGTAAGTTTTTCCTGTTTTTGCTCGGGTTAGGGCTGGTTACTGGAACTGGAATTGGATTCGGCTACGTGTGCCCCCTCTCGGTCGGAATGAAATGGTTTCCCCATAGAAAGGGTCTAATCACGGGAATCATGGTTGCTGGTTTCGGATTTGGAGCTCTATACCTTTCTTCAGGGATGGAAATTCTTTTAAGTCGGTACGATGTACTAACCGTTATAAGAATAGTGGGAACCACATCAGGTGGAATTGCCTTTATTGCTGCATCCCTTTTGTCAGAACCCATAGGAAGGAAGGTGCCGCATGCTTCAGCGTTATTCCATCTAAAAACACTCGTTCACTCGACAAAGTTCCTTATCCTCTGGATGGGCATGTTCACAGGTACGTTTTCTGGGCTCCTTATCTCCGGACATTTGAAACCCCTTTTGCGAGAATATGGGTTATTAGATTCTTTGGCTGCTTTTGGGGTACCGGTGTTTGCCCTTGGAAATACCGCTGGCCGTTTGATTTGGGGACGTTGGTACGATCATTGGGGACCTCAACGTACCGTTCAGAGATCTATCGGAGTGTTACTGGCTTCCGTAATGCTTCTACTGGTAGGACGAATCCCTGTGCTATCGTTTCTCGCTGTCCTGGGGATCGGATTCGGCTTTGGCTCCTGTTTCGTCATATACGCTTCCTCTGTGGCTGATCTATTTGGAGTACAAAACGTACCCCGTATTTATCCGTTGCTTTTCGGTGGGTATGGAATTTCAGCACTACTAGGACCAACTATCGGGGGGATCCTATCGGATGTAACGAACTCGTATTCCTGGGGATTGGGATTAAGTATTGTTCTCCTTAGCGGTACGCTGGGAATCGTAAAAACACTCCGGGTTTTACCTTCTTCCCCTACTCATTGAGAATCAGTGAGTATGAATATGATCACACGTTCTCCTGTCCGAGTGCTGATGTCGGTGTGGAGGCTGAGTACGTCCCGACCCGTGATCTCTTTTATGGTCTGATAAAGATACTCCTTATTCGTCTCGATCAATTCTCTACGCACTCGTTTGATCAAGCGTAAACCATCATGGATACTTGCAGACTGGGCGATCTGTTGTTCCGCTTTGGTAAGAATGCCTTTCAACCGGACCAACACCATGTCATCGATGATGTAGGTTTTTGTTTCTAGGGGTCCTCTACCCAAGTATTCTTTTTCGAACCGTATGATCGCTTCACTAATTTTCGCCTCCAGCTGCCCTTTTGTCATGTTTTCTCTCCTCTTGGCTTATCCTACCATATCTATCCTATAAATATATATCTATCATGATCAAAAGTGTTTTTTTGATGGGTCACAGTGTACCGTCTCGTCATAAACTCGAAGTTACATAAGCGAACTTTGGGAATCCCCTCCTCGGTTTTCTGTATCGTCCGAGTATCTGAAAGGAATAGTAGAACATGCTGCCCTACCAGATGATGGTCCTGCATCCCCTTTTTCTGTAGTTGCATGTTGAGGAATCGGATAAGGGAATAGTATGCCTCCTCCTGTATTAAAGACAGGTAAAAAGCTTGCAGTGCGTCAATTACTTCTACCTGATCGGAGTTCTCGGTATCAAGATCCCATAGCATAAAATACTCGTGATTTTTCCGAAGAATCGGGTTTCCTTCCCGTGTCAGCAGGGAAGCATGGGACTTGTATTTGGATTCATCATAGGGATGGATGGTCAATGAAGGTTTTTCGCCCGTCATGTAAATGGCTAGGGGAGCTAAACAGTCTATCCCTAGGGATTTCAATTCCATGGCAATGGAGAACTCTTGGAAAGGACTATTGTAGCCGTTTTTCAACAGCTCTTGGGATTCTGCGTGGTAAGGTTCTATCACAGGATGTTCTCCGACCCGTGATTTACGCCATAGAATATCGAGACCGTCTGCTGTTTTTGTTCTGAAGAGTCTTTGGTCTAGAGTAACATCGGAACTCCGGGAGAGGTTAAACCACTTTTCAGGATAGAAATAGTCGAATAATTCGAAATCGTTGCCCGTTACCCATAGGTACCCCCCTGTTGAGGGAACTTCCCCGCAAACGTAGGGTACTCCCATAATCGTCGTTCTGTAGATAGCTCCGGTTTTTTCAGATTCCATCCTATCGGGTTGGAACCTAGAATTCTTTCTATAGTAATACCGTGAACGTCTTTCTGCTTGCTTTGCTTTGGTATTATTTGAGTTTCTATATAGTAGCTCATAATCCACAAGAGATACGTTCCGCCCTTTGAATGTTAGCTTTGTTGGACTCTCATTCCCATTCGTTAGTATGATGTGGCATAACTTGTGATCTACCACATCAAACCCTGCTTCGAATAGTATCCCTTTTAATTGATCGGAAAACTTCTCTGCTTCCTGCCGATCTACCTCGTCCGATTCCACTAATTCCAACAGGTTTTTTCCTGGGATCCACTGGTACATGACCGCGTACTGTCTGTGCATATCCATTTCTGCTTCCCAGTGGGAGAGGAGATAATGTTCCATTAAGTATTTCCTCCGCTGTAAGGCCTCTAGGGTGTACCGGTCCGAAGGAACATAGATGGCCAGCGGGTTTTGTGTGCCAATCGTTGAAGTTTTTCTAAGTTCATCCGCTAATGCGAACTCTTCGAAGGGAGTGTTGAACTGTTGGGTCGTGTAAGGAACATAGGTTTTCATTCCCATGCGGTTCCATTTGAATACTATATCGATGGCGACCCCATCAAACTCCTTTGTCGTTACTTTGTAAGGAACGCTGGAACCTTCCAGAGTGATTCGGTGGGATTGAAACCATAGATTGTCGCGAACCAGATTTCGAGGCAGGAGATGCTTCATATAGGGGACTCCATGATCCGTAAAAAAAAGATCATCTCCTTCCAAGGTTTTCACGTGAAGGTAGGGAATATCGATAATGGAACGGATATCCATTTCTAGAATGTATCCTTCCAAATAGGGCGGTATCTCAATCTTTTTCTTTCTTGGTTCTTTTCCCACTGCATCCCTCGTGTGATATATAGGTCCATGGTTTCGTGATAAAAAAAGCCGGTACGCATACGCACTGCTAAACCAGTAATCATATGCGCACCGGCTTACTAAAAGACAGGTCCGTAAGACCCCTCTTTCAGTCTTCCGTCTACTTTTTAAAATAAGACATTTGATCAATAGAATCAAGATCAGAGGGATAAGGGATGGGTATTTATTTCAGTCCCTTAAACGCCGCTTCCACCACCGATGCGGAGGGTGGTTTCGTGGCTAGACTTACCACGGGTATCACAAGGAAGGGTAAGATCATCCCTACGCTGGAAGCAGCGGGAGACCAGGCTTCGCCCCAGTGGAAGAAAAGGAGGATGGAGGTGAAAAGACCTGTAAACATTCCCGCGTAAACGCCTGCAAGGGTGGCCCGTTTCCAAAACAACCCATAGAGGAAAGGTGCCATAAATGACCCTGCTACCGTTCCCCAGGAAAGGGACATGAGGGTGATGATGATGGCGAAATCGTACCGGGCAATGAAGTAGGAAATGATGATAAACAGGGCACTCAGGAAGCGCATCATATAGAGGGAGTTCTCCTTAGACACTGCCGGATTCACGTGCCCTTTGTACAGGTCGATCGCTATGGCGGAGGAAGAAACGAGCACGAGGGAAGAGAGGGTAGACATGGAAGCTGAAAGAATCAAGAGTAGGATCACAGCCATCAGGGGTTCGGGAAGGTTGCGGGTCAGAAGGTCTGGAATCAGCCGATCGAATGCGGGTTTTCCATTCACCAGCGGAACCTGATCATAGAAAAGGTGGGAGAGAGCTCCGGTGAAGTAGGCGCTCAATCCGATCACTAGAGCGAAAACTGCTGTTACCAGGGCGGCCTTTTTTATTACCCCTTCGCTTTTCACCGCGTAGAACTTCTGCACCATTTGCGGCAATCCCCAAGTTCCAAAGGAAGTCATGAACACGAGGGCGCCTAAAAGTAGCATCGGGGGCTGCTTGGCTGTCGGAAGGTGAAGAGGGTACTTCTGCAATACTTGCATAGCGCTCGCTCCGATTCCACCATGCTTTCCAGCCAGGACAAAAACCATTGTGATGGACCCTGCCAGCATGATGATCCCCTGGATGAAGTCTGTGAGGGTAATGGCAAAGTATCCACCCAGCACGAGGTACACGCCCGTAATCCCAATCATGATAAGAAGAGCCACATCGTAAGAGATGTGGAAGGTTGCTTCGAATAGGTGCCCTAACCCTTTGAACACGGAGGCCGAATACGGCAGAAGGAACATGAAGATGATGATAGCGGCTAGGATCTTGATGTACCTTCCTCCGAACCGTTCCATGAGGAACTCTGGCATGGTCATCACGTCGAGGTTTTGGGTCATGATTCGGGTTCTCCGTCCCAGCACGAGCCACGCAAGAAGGGAACCAAACAGTGCGTTTCCCAGCCCAATCCAGAGAGCATGGAGCCCGAACCCCCAACCCAACTTACCGGCAAATCCTATAAAGAGAACCGCTGAGAAGTATGAGGTCCCATAGGCAAAGGCAGAGATCCAGGGACCGACCGATCTGCCGCCGAGAAAGAAATCTCCCAGAGTAGAAGTTTTCCGCATACCCCATACACCGATTACCACCATGGCTACCAGGAAAACCGTTAATAGTAGGATTGCCAGCATGGAAGCTCCTCCATTGGGATTACATATTTCCGCTGCGTATCTTCGGGCGGCAACATAGTATCGCATTGAGGAGCTTGCCTGGCAAGGGGTTTTACTATAGAGCAGTGCAGAGGGGTCAAAATTTTACTAAGCTCCAAGCTTTTTGGATATTTATGCGCAAGTTTCCCATGTGGGTTCGGATGCTCTGTTCCGCTAGAACCGGATCTCTTTTTCGAAACGCTTCAAAAATCCTCTGGTGTTCTGCAAGGGATTCCTCGCTCCTTCCCGGAATGAGGATCGTGCGCAGCTGCAATCGAGCCAGCCGAGACCGGAGCATTTCGATCAGTAGCGAAAGGCTGCGATTCCCGCAGGCTTCATAGATCGTTCGATGAAATCGAAGATTCATCTGGGAATATGTGTCGAAATTATTCTCAGAAAGGGCCTTCCCCATCAACCGAATGCATTCCTCCAGTCTCTCGCATTGGCCATCGGTGATATTTTGAATGGCCAGACGAACCACTGCCACTTCCAGTTCTTCCCGAGCGACGAGAATATCCATAATGTCCTCCAGGGAGAGTTCGGCGATCCTAGCACCCTTATGGGGTTCAATGATCACTAAACCCTCTCCCTGGAGTTTTTGCAGGGCGAGACGGATGTTGTATCGCCCTGTTTTATATTCCTCAGCTAGCTGTTTTTCGATCAGCCTCTCGGAAGGGTAGTAATCCCCTTCGATGATGCGTTTACGTAAATGCTGATAAATCTGTTCGTACTGCCTGTCGTTCTTTTTCCCACTCATGTTACTCTTGTTTTAATTTGTACAGGGATACGATTGCAATAGTAAGGAGAATCACCCCAATCACATCCGTTTTCCAGTCCCCATGGATGAGGAGAACAGAACCTACGAATAGCACAAAACGGATAAGGAGCGGGATCTTCCGCTTGAAGTACCCGATCGCGGCAGTAGTACAGGCCGCAATTCCTATGGTCGCAGTAAGACTGTTATAGAGGATCGATAGGGGATCCCCTTGTAAGAGTAGGGAAGGGTTTAGTGTAAAGAAGAACGGCACGATGAACGAAGGCAGGGAGATCTTGAATGCGGTCCATCCGGTTTGATTGAAATTGCTCCCCGCTATTGAGGCAGCAGCGTAGGAGGCTAAAGCTACAGGAGGTGTGATCGCTGCAAGAACGCCGAAGTAGAAGATGAAGAAATGGGCGGCGAGAGGAGTGATACCCAATTTTACCAGAGCGGGAGCTACCAATGCAGCGAGTAGAACATACACTACCGTTGTAGGCATCCCCATCCCTAGAATGATCGAAGCTACCATGACTAGGATAAGCAGGAAGAAGATACTGCCCTGTGATAAGTCTACCAGTATGCTTGCCAGTTGAGCTCCGATCCCTGTCAATTGCACGATCCCCACGATGATTCCTGCTCCGGCACTTACCGCGCATAGGGTAGCGGACGCTTCACCGCCTGACACCAAGGCTTCGAACATCTGTTTCAGCGAAACTCGTTTGACCAGGGTGAGAGTCAGGGCAGTGATGACTCCGATGAACCCTGCGATCGTCGCAGAGTAACCAACGATGAGAACCACATATACAATGAGAATGGCCGAAAGGTAGTACCACCCTTCTTTCAGGGTTGATAGAAAGGGAGGGATTTCTTCTTTAGGTAGCCCTTTGATTCCTTTGTACCGGGCATACAGATCGATCGCAATCCCGGCGCTTAAAAAATAGAACAAAGCGGGAATGATAGCAGCTGTCGCGACTTTGACATACGGGATCCCTAGATAATCGGCCATCAGGAATGCAGCCGCTCCCATCACGGGTGGCATGATCTGTCCGCCTGTAGAGGCAACTGCTTCGATAGCCCCCGCAAAATGGGGTTCGTACTTGTCCCGCTTCATGGCAGGAATCGTAACGCTCCCCGTAGTAGCCACGTTGCCGGCAGCGCTTCCAGAAATCGTTCCTACCAATGCGCTCGCTACTACCGCTACCTTGCCCAGCCCACCGGTGAATCTTCCTGCGAAGGATTTTGCGAACTTGATCAGGAACTCTGCTGCACCGCTAACCTGGAGAAAGGATCCAAACACGATGAAGAGGATCACGTACCGAATCATCACTTGTAGGGGAGTCCCAAAGATTCCCGAGTAGCTCAAAGTCAACTGTTGGGAAATTCTTCCGATCGTGTACCCCCGATGCATGAGTGGACCGGGCATATAAGGGCCAAAAAGGGCGTAGAGGATTGCAAAAAGACATACCAAAGTGAGGGCCCACCCTACCGCTCTACGGACCCCCTCAAACACCAGGATGGCGACAAGGATGGATACGATCAGGTCAAAGGAAGTGAAGTCTCCCTGTCGGAAAATGATCTTTGAATAATTGATCGAGAGGTACACTCCCACTGCCAGCACAATGAGAATGAGAATTGCGTCTATCCCATTCACGAAAACCTTTCGAAATGATCGGTCTCCTGTCTGGAGAGAGAAGATGGGTCTATGTGCAAATAGACCCATCAAAACTAAAGCCAATGTAATTGGAAGCTGTTGTTCGATCGGTAGAAGGTACAAGGGTTGTGCGATACTTACGAATACAACAGCTAGGACCCATGTGACATCACGAACGATGGTTCTCATAGATTACCATTTTCCTACTTCTTTTGCATATCGAATCACCCCTGGATGTATTTCCAGAGAAATCTCATCCGCTTCCTTTTTCGACAGTAGCCGGGTTTGATTTCCCGACGGATGCGCCTGTGCTAGGGCGGGGATATTCGCGAAAATGGTTTTCACCATCTCATACACAAGATCTTCTGGAAGTTTGGGGGATAGGTAAACGATGGATCGGATCACGACAGCGTCCCCATCCTCGTCCGATTTATACATAGCAGCGGGGATCTTACCTCCGGTATAGGGGTACGTACTCAGTTTCCGGAACTTTTCTGTATCGAACTGCAGTATGGTTACGGGAGTTCGAAGAGCGAGAGAGGTAATAGCTGGAAAGGGTTGACCGCCTACCATCAGGGCCGCATCTACGAATCCATCCGAGAGAGCGTCAGCAGATTCCTGCCATCCAAGAAAGGTAGGAGTGAATTGGTTCTCTTCGATCCCTTCCGCTTTTAGGATCAGTTTTCCGAATACGTTCGCCGAAGATCCAGGTGCGCCAATGGCAACTTTCTTTCCTCGCAGGTCCGATACTTTCTTGATTCCGCTTTTCTTGAGGGCAACCAGTACGGCCATGCTATCGTTCAATACCCAACCTCCCTGAACTTTGATCTGCTGTTTGAATGGGGGGTTCCCCTTCATGGCATCATAGGCGATGTTCTCGTTGGCGATCCCAACTTCGATTTCATTATTGTGGAGCATGTTCATATTCGCCACGCCACCCCCGGTCTCCTGGGCATTAAACTTGATTCCCTGGATGTTTTTGTTCCATATATTTGCCATTGCCACTCCGAGCGGATAGTAGGCTCCTGCCGCCGATGCGGTCCCGATGGAAATGAAGTTAGGTCTAGGTGCCGCTTTCTGCGATCCACTTTTTTCCTGGGACGGAGAAGCGTTCAGACCGAATGTAATGGCAAAGACCATTAAGACGAGAAATAATTTTTGCAATTTCATGTACAAACCTCCCTGGTTTCTGATTGTTCATAGGATAGCCTGAGGTAGACAATATTGTCAACAATTTTATTGACAATATTGTCAGCACCGTACTACAATGCATACAATTGATTCAATTAAGGGAGTTAAAACGATGGAAGGATCCAAACCAAGTAAACGAGCCATTGAACTGGCGAAAGGTGCATACGACCTTCATGTGCATTCTGCGCCCGATTTGATGGAACGAATCAACAACGACATAGAAATTGCAGAGCGTTTCAAGAACAGAGGAATGAAAGGGTTCGTGATTAAATCCCATTATGAGTCTACCGCTGCACGGGCAGCTTTAGCTCGGTATGTAGTACCTGGGGTTAATGTGGTAGGAGCGATCACGTTAAACTCGGCGGTGGGTGGTTTGAACGCTCTGGCAGTGGAGATAGCGGCTCGACAGGGAGCCCGGTTGGTATGGTTACCGACTGTCGATGCGGTGAATGAGCCGGCGGGACGGGTAGAGCCTGAACCGGGTGCAAAATTACCATTCTGGGCAAAGATGCAGCATCAGTTACGGAAGGAGGGGGTGGATAGCCCTCCTGTTCCCGTGATCGACCCTCAGGGAAAGGTGCTTCCTGCTTTGGTACAGGTTCTGAAGAGCATCGCGAAGCACGACATGATCTTGGCTACTGCCCATTTGGGAAGGGACGAAATCTTTGCGGTGGTGGATGCAGCAGTGGAAATCGGGGTGCGAAGGATCATCGTAACCCATCCTGAGTTTCCATCCCAGAACCTTTCCTTGGATGATCAGCTAAAACTGGCAGCGAAGGGAGCTTACCTAGAACGCTGTTTCACTACTCCCTTCACCGGGAAGGTAAGCTGGGAGAAGACCTTCGAACATATCCGAAAAGCGGGAATTGCACGATCCATTCTCTCTACAGATCTTGGCCAACCTCACAACCCCCCTGTGGAAGACGGAATTCCTCTTTTCATCGATCGGTTGCTCGAGGCAGGCTTCACCGAAGAGGAAATTCATACGATGGCTGTGAAGAACACAGTCTGGTTAGTTGAGGGAGGTAGGTAATGGGGAAGAAACTGGTTGTGATAGGTGCTCACGCAGCAGATTTTGTTTGGAGGTCCGCAGGCGCTATTGCCCTCACCGTGCAGCAAGGGGGGAGTGCCCTGGTTGTAGCGCTTTCCTACGGTGAGAGAGGAGAATCAGGGGAGCTCTGGAAAGAGCCGAATCAGACCATCGAACGAGTGAAGCGGATCCGTCACGAACAAGCTCAGGCCGCTTCGGAAATTCTCGGTGCACGGTTTCTCTGTTTCGATCTGGGAGATTATCCATTGCGAATGGATGAACAGGGGATCGAAAAGATTGTGAAGCTCTTGCAGGAGGAGAAACCCGACATCATCATTACCCATACTGAAAAGGATCCTTTCAATCCTGATCACCCGACAGCGTACGAAGCGGTGATCCGAGCTCGACTGCTTTCGGCCGGTGCAGGGGTGGAAAGCGCCTTCGAAAGGATCAAACCTCCTGTTGTGTATAGTTTTGAACCTCATCAGCCGGAACTTTCCGGTTTTCTCCCGAATCTGTTCCTCGACATCACTCCTGTTTTTGAGAAAAAGGTTGCGGCAATGGGGCAGATGGGGTCTCAATCTTACCTAAAGGATTACTACACAGAGCTCGCTTCACGGAGAGGAAACCATGCTAGGCGCATCTCCGGGAACAAAGAAATCAAGTATGCGGAAGCGTTCCAGCGCTTACTTCCCCAGGTCGTAAAGGAGTTAACATGAGTATGGTACATGTGCGAAAACGAATTGAACGTCCGGATTCAAAGATCATCGAGGCGTTTCGAGATTTGGATGTGGCGACAGTTTACGAGGCTTCCGGGAGAAAAGGGTACATCGCCGCAGCCATAAAGCCCATTACAAAAGGGGTTCGGATCTGTGGGCCCGCTTTTACCGTACAGTGCGCTCCGGGAGACAACTTGATGCTCCATAAGGCACTTCAGATTGCTTCACCGGGCGATGTGTTGGTGGCTACGGTAGGTAACGAACCTGAGTATGGTTACTGGGGAGGAATGATGGCCGTGTCTGCTCTGGCGAGAAAATTAGGAGGCCTTGCCATCGATGGGTGCATTCGGGATTCGGCCGAGATCATTCGTATGGGGTTTCCCATCTTCTGTAGAGGTTTCTCCATTCGGGGCACCACAAAGGATATATTAGGATTGATCAATTACCCAGTGAACTTCGGAAACATGACCATTTATCCGGGGGATCTAATTCTAGGGGATGACGATGGGATGGTGGTGGTTCGAAGAACCGAATGTGAAGCCGTGCTGGAGAAAAGCAGAAAAAGAGTGGAAGCAGAAAAGATGAAATCAGATCAGCTTCGACAGGGCGTGAGTAGCGTGGAACTCAATAAACTCCAACCCGTGTTTGATGCATTGGGTTGTGTGGAAGAATAAGAATACAAAGGAATCAGTAAAGGGAGGCGGTGTATGAAACGGAACATAAAAACTCTGTTGATTCTGTTATCCGTACTGTTAACAATCACATTGTATGTACCAGCGGGGGGCAGCAAGGAACAGGGAGACAAGAGCAAGGCGTTGGACTTTCCAAAGCGTCCGATCGAAATTGTGGTTCCCTTTGGTCCCGGTGGATCGTCGGATATGATGACGCGTCAAGTGGCTTCGATCATGACGAAGATCGTTGGGAAACCAGTGAATGTGGTGAATCGAGCCGGTGGAGGAGGAATAGACGGGATGGTGTACGTAGCAAAGGCACCTGCGGATGGATACACTCTTCTTCAAATTACGCCCTCCCACGCGATTGCTACCGCTCTCGGAAGGCCGAACGCCGATCTTCTGAAGGATTTCGATCCCGTTGCGAATTTCCAGATCGATATCCAATGTTTTGGAGTGGCAAAGAATAGCAAATTCAAGTCTCTGGACGATATCCTGGAATACGCAAAAGCGAACCCAGGCAAGGTAAAAATTGGAGGAACTTCACCGGGTGGTTTGGATGAATATATGGCAAACGGGTTTGCCAAAGCAGCGGGAGTGCAATTCCTCTATGTTCCGTATAATGCAGCAGCAGAGACAAAAGCAGCTGTGTTGGGAGGTGAAATCGATATCTACCAGGACAAGGTTATCTCCTTCCTAACCATGGTCCGAGCTGATCAAATCCGACCCATCGTCGTGTTGAACAACAAGCGGCTCGACATGATCGAAGAATTGAAGAACGTTCCCTGTTCCGTGGAAAAAGGTATCCAATTTACCCAGGGATCTTGGAGAGGGTTCGCCGTCCGAAAAGGGACCCCCCAACCGATCCGAGATTATCTAGCCGAGGTGATTAAGAAAGTGTATGAGTCACCGGAGTACAGAGAAGCAAGCAAACGCGACATGTCCGATATCATTCCAGGGTATATTGGACCGAAGGAATATGGAGAGATGTGGGTTTCCGAGATAGCAAAGTTCAAAGAGATATTGGGAAAAAAGTAGGTTGGAATGAGAAGGGGTAGAGCATGATGGAGTTGATAGGGCTTTCATGCATGGGAATAGGACTCATCTACCTGTTCATCCAATCATGGGAACTCAAAGGTATCATGGTTTCAAAGGATACGGTAGGTCCAGCGGGCTTTCCGCAGCTCGTTATTATTCTCAGTTTCCTTTTGTTAGCGTTCATAGGTTTCACCCTGATGAAGCAACAACGCAAAAAAGAAGAAAAGATGTCATGGGATCGGAAAAAGATTCTTGGCATTCACGTTCTCCTTTTCTTCGCATATCTCATGTCCTTGGACCTACTGGGGTTTGTCCTGTCTACAACAATCTACTGTTTCCTAGGAATCCTGAATCTAAAGTATACCCAAACCCTTAAATCAGCAGTGTTTTCCCTCTTATTGAGTGGGGGTATCACAATCCTCTTTGGGCGCATATTCCTGGTTAGTTTGCCAAGAGGGATAGGGGTGTTCCGAGAGTTGAGCTACTTCTTATATTGAAGGGAGACCTCCTACGTATGGGTATAACGATTAAATCCTTAAGCATTGTGTTCAGTCCGTTATCGATGGTGTTCATGAGTTTCGGAACACTGTTTGGGGTAGTGTGTGGTGCGTTGCCTGGATTAGGGCCTTCCATGGCGGTGATTCTGCTTCTTCCCTTCACGTACGCGATGGATCCCATCGTGGGAATCATCACATTGGTTGCGGTGAATGTGGGTGCCCAAGCAGGGGGAAGTATCTCTTCGATCTTGCTCCGGGTACCCGGTACACCCAGCGCCATAGCTACTACCTTCGATGGATACCCGATGGCGATGCAAGGAAAAGCAGGACGAGCCCTTGGACTAGCCTTTACTGCGTCGGTGATTGGAAGCATCTTTTCCGCAATCGCCATGCTGGTCGCTACTCCTCTGCTCTCGAACGTGGCTCTTAAATTCCAGAGTGCGGAGTTCTTCTCCTTAGCCTTGCTTGGACTGAGTTGCATCTCTAGCCTTGGGGCGAAGAATCAGGCAAAATCACTCTTTGCCGCATGTCTGGGACTGCTTCTTTCTACTGTGGGGTTGGACTCCATCAATGGAGTGGAACGTTTCACCTTTGGACAAGAGTTCCTCCTGAACGGAATCGATTTCATTCCTGTGATGATCGGCGCGTACGCGATCGCCGAGGTATATGAGACGATCGGGAGGAGTTCTTCTGGGAATTCGAACGAATCTTCTGTGCTCAAAGGAGCAAAGTTCGAGTTCATCAAACTGAAGGATGTACTCACAAAATGGAAAACCTACCTGAAAGGATCTATCATCGGAACCATCGTTGGGATTATTCCTGCAGCTGGCGGTTCAATTGCTGCGTTCATTGCATACAGTGAAGAAGTCCGATCCAGCAAAACACCCGAAAAGTTCGGCACTGGAGTAGAGGAAGGGATCATCGCTCCAGAATCCTCCAATAATGCCTGTGTGGGTGGTTCCATGGTTCCGACATTGACGCTAGGTATTCCGGGTAGCCCTGTCGCTGCAATCATCATGGCAGCTTTCATGCTTCATGGACTCACTCCGGGTCCCCTCCTCATTCAGCAGCAGCCTGCGATGCTTCAAAGCATTTTTTTTGGAATGATCGCTTCGTCCTTACTTCTGTTTGTGTTTGGGAAAATCGTGGCGAGAGAGTTCACCAAAATCCTGAAACTTCCCTATCCGTTGTTGGCGATGTTGATCATGGTGTTAGGGGTAGTAGGAGCCTATTCTCTGCGCAACAATTTGGCGGATGTGTTTATCGCCTTTGCGTTCAGTTTCGTGGGTTACTTTTTCAATAAGTATGGATACTCAACTTCTTCCTTCATCCTCGGCTTGGTACTAGGCAGGATTGCAGAGAACTCCATGCGGAAGCAACTCATCATCAGCGGTGGAAGTTGGCTCGGTTTCGTGACAAGACCCATCTCGTTGGTCATTCTTCTCCTTTCGTTAGCTGCGTTCCTTTCACCGTACTATAGGAAGTTCATGTCTGCGAGAAAGTCGGGGGGCGTATGTTGAAGGCTATCACGTTCATTGGATTTGGAGAAGCTTCGTACCATATAGCGAAGGGTCTTAGAACAGAAGGGTTTCCGGTAATCAAAGCCTTTGATCTGTACTGGAATCACCCGGAAAAGGGACAATTAATCCAGCAACGAGCAGCGGAGCTAGGGGTGGAACTGTTTCCAACCCTTCCGCAAGCTGTTCAAGACGTTCAATTCGTGGTCTCGGCTACGAGTGCGAAAGCTGCCTTCTCTGTGGCGGAGACGGTGTTCCCATTCCTTGAAGAAGGCCAAGTGTTCATAGATATCAATGCAGCTTCGCCAATAACGAAAAAAAGAATCGACGCACTACCTCGAAAGAAGGGAGTGCGCTTTTGCGATGCTGCGGTGATGGGAATTGTTCCATCCGAAGGGCATAGAGTTCCTATGCTGCTTTCGGGTGATGGTGCATCTATCCTAGTAGAAGCCCTATCGTCGTACGGCATGCGATTGACTGACATCAAGGCACCTGCTGGAGGTTCTTCGGCCATCAAAATGTTCCGAAGCGTGTTCATGAAGGGATTCACTCAACTTTTGATTGAATCCTTTACTCCCGCAAAACAATTTGGAGCGTTGGAAACATTGGTGGATTCATTGAACGAGACTTTCCAAGGTAAATCAATCGAGGACCTGGCAAACGAGTTAATCCCAAGGACCTTAGTACATGCAGCGAGAAGGATCTCTGAGATGGAGGAAGTGATCCTCACCTTGAAAGAGATGCATTTAGATGCCTCCATGTCGGAAAGTACGAAGAAGAAGCTCGAGTTGATTGTCGCATCTTCCATACCTACAAAACTGAAAGGAAACACTCCTTCGAATTATCGAAAAGCGATAGACTTTCTTCAAGAGTCGATTTAGGAGCCCTGTATCTTACAGATCCCGACCCAAAGGGTTATACTTTGACTGATGTCGAAGGATATCTTTCTTGGCACCTGTTCCTGGAACTACGATTCCTGGGTAGGTCTTGTGTATTCCTCCCCGAAACGGACGGCCGCTGAATACCTCCGAGAATATGCGACAAAGTTCGATACAGTGGAGGTGGACAGTTGGTACTACAAGATTCCCACTCAGATAGAAGCTGGACAGTACCGTGATGCTACGCCGGACGGTTTTCTTTTCACCTGTAAAGTCGTGCAGGACATCACCGTCCCTTTTAAAAGGAACTTTTCCCAAGACCGAAGCAGGTCTTCCGCTGTAAAAGGGTCATCGGAGAAAGGTGCCCTATTTCCACCCGGATTCTCGGACGATTCAGTCTCCTTAGAAGGATCAAAAGGCTCGCACCCACGAACTACGCTGGAGCCCAACCCTACTTTCCTCTCTGCAGAAGTATTCCGTCGTTACTGCGAGGGGATCGAGCCACTACAGCACAAGATCGCCCTCCTGATCTTTGAGTTCGAGTACTTGAACAGGGAAAAAATGGAATCCCTGGAAAAGTTCCTGAAACTTATGGAAGATTTCTTGGCTAAGATCCATCGTTCCTACCGTATAGGGATAGAGACACGGAACAAGAACTACCTTACCCGAGAGTATTTTGCCTTTCTGCGAGACCAGGGAGTAGAACATGTATTTTCCGAGAAACAGTATATGCCCCCTGTGTATGAGGTGTACGAACGGTTCAAGGAGTACCTTGGGGAGTGGGTGGTGGTGCGTCTCTTAGGAGGAGATCGTGCCCAAATGGAGGCAAAGACAGGGGAGCGATGGGACAGGATCGTGGAACCTAGACCTGACAAGGATCGGATCGTTCGCATGTCCTTGGATGCCAGATATAGTGGCCGAAGGGTGATCCTAAATGTGAATAATCATTACGAAGGGTCTGCTCCCCTTACCATTATGGAATTATCGCGTTTATTTGAACGTATTCGATATTAACCTATAGAATGGTTGCGCGTTCTCCTACATTGCTGTAAAATTGTAAAGTAAATGCATTAAATAAACCATTCTGAAATAGGTGCTAGAGCCCTGTAACTCCCTGCGTTCTATTTCAAAAAGAGGTAATCCAAATGAAAATGTCGATCATGAAAAAGATGGTGCTCTACACTCTGATCCCTGTTGTGTGTCTTACCAGCGCTGGTGCTATCGTTGCCTACCTACAGATGAGAGATGTAATGGAGCCGTTGGTGTACGAGTCGTCCCAGGAAATCGCGGATAAGAGCGCCCACATCATCCAACAGTATCTGGAAGGGTTGATTCGGGAAATGCGGGCTTTGTCGGAACGTGATATCCTGCAAACGCTAGACTGGGCGAAAATACGGGACGATCTAGCGCGAAGTCTGAAAAGTCGAGAACACTTGGAATCCTTCATTTTCGTGTATCCCAATGGAGAAACACCGAATATAGCCCGGAAAGGATCCGATGTGGTCTCGGGGGAGACCATAAACATGTCCGATCGCCCCTACTATAGACTGATCTATCAGGAAAAAAAGGAGCACGTCATTACCAATCCCATCATTTCCCGGGTAACGAATCAGCCTGTATTTGCTCTAGTGGTTCCTGTTAAGAACAAGAGTGGCGAGACGATCGCCCTTTTAGGTACGGCTGTTCCATTGACTTCCCTCAGTCGTACCGCTTCCGACATCAAGATAGGGAAAACTGGCTACGGATGGATCGTGGATAGCAATGGGGTGGTGGTCGCCCATCCGAACCAAGATATTGTGATGAAGCTCAATATTCGGGAGTCGGCAAAAGCCGGGTATGTAGGATTGGAGGAAGCGGGAAAAGAGATGCTTTCTGGAAAGGAAGGTAAAGCGCGTGTTGTACGACCGGATCGAGTCTCGGAACTAGTATTCTACGCTCCTATTGAATCATCTCCCGGATGGGTATTGGGAGTATCAGTAGAGGAATCCCAGTTCTTGAGTCGTGTTTTCCATTTGCTTCGAATCGTGCTTTTCATTTTTATAGCTCTCACTCTTGTCATTGCAGGGGTGATGGTTGTTGTAAGTCGTAGTATTTCTGCTCCTGTACGTAAAACCGCTTCCTTAGTGAAAGATCTTTCAAAGGGTGAAGGGGATCTGAGGATCCGGCTCTCCATTCAAACTCAGGATGAAATAGGGGACATGAACCATGAGCTGAATACTTTTCTGGAGCACCTCGAGGGAATGGTCAGGACGATTCGCACATCCGTTCAGAAACTGAAGGAACTAGGGGAGGATCTATCCTCGAACATGACGGAAACCAGCGCAGCGGTAACTCAGATTTCCGCAAACATAGAGTCGGTAAAGAATCAAGTGGTGAATCAATCTTCTGGAGTTACAGAGACATTGGCTACGGTTGAGCAGATCAATCGAAACGTCGAGTCCTTCAACCGTTTGATCGAAAGCCAGGCAGCGAATATAACCGAAGCGTCTTCGGCCATCGAACAGATGGTAGCTAATATTCGTTCTGTTCATACTACCATCGAACGGAACAAAGAAGGAATCGAGCATCTCCTAACCGCTTCAGCTTTAGGGAAAGAACGGTTGCTGGGTACGGTGAAGTTCGTGCGGGATATCGCGACAGCTTCCGGAGGGATGATTGAAGCGAACAGGGTAATCATGAACATTGCCCAACAGACGAATCTTCTATCCATGAATGCTGCCATCGAAGCGGCTCATGCAGGTGCAGCCGGCGCAGGCTTTTCCGTTGTGGCGCAGGAAATCCGAAAGCTGGCCGAGAATGCTGGAGAGCAGACAAAATCCATTTCCAGAGTCCTATCCCAGGTGAGAAAGTTGATCGAGGAGGCGGTAGCTTATGCAACCGAAGCTGAGTCCAAGTACGAGGAAATTTTAGGGGGTGTACAGAGGGTTCGAGACCAGGAAACCGAGATCCGGTTTGCCATGGAAGAACAGAGTTCGGGGAGCACCCAGGTGCTTCAGGCAATCAAGCAGATAAACGAGATTACTACGGAGATCAAGCAAGGTTCTGCAGAAATTCTTCAAGGGAGCAGAACGATCTTAGATGAAATGCATCGACTTTCCGATATCACCCGGCAACTAAATCAGAGCGCTCAGGAAATAGCGGGAGGAGCTGGAGAAATAAACACAGCAGTAGCCCATGTTCGAGATACAAGCGTTGCGAGTCGTGAGGCGATCGAACGGGTGGATGAATTGGTGCGAAAATTTAAGATCAGTGAATAACCAGAAAATCACTATGCACCAGAAGAATCATGCACGAGCCAGCCTATACTGTGCTTCAGCTCTTCATGGAATGATCCATACGTTGAGCTTGTTCTTGAGCCCATTGAATGTTGAGATTGCAGCTTACTTTCAAACCCATTCCGTAGCTACTGTCACCTCTTTCAAGACTGCCTACTTGATCGTGTATTCAGCCAGTAATTTGTTCTTTGGTGTGTGGACCCATCGACTTCCGGTGCGGCAGACCCTCTCGTTCGGTATGCTGGCGAACTCTGTAGCCGTAACTTTATTCTATTTCGTGCCTCCAGATGGGATCTCTTTCATGTACATTCTATGGACCCTAGCTGCTGTAGGAGGAGGGGTATACCACCCGGTAGCGAACGTGTTCATTACCCGCAAGTTCTCTGAACGGAAAGGATGGGCACTAGGGATTACAGGGATTGGATCGGGGATCGGTTTTGCGTTCGGCCCCCTCATAACCGGGGCTCTTTCTCGGTTGGGACTGGATTGGCAATTGATCGCTCTTCTATTCGGCCTCACAGGTACTCTGGCGGGTGGAATCGCATACCTGATCATTCGGGACGATGGAAAGGATGAAGGGGTTCATCTGGAACGAGGTAATCCCAATAAACTTCCCCAAGGTCTCACCTGGCCTCTTCTTGGGTTTCTAGCATGGATGATCCTTCTTACGGCAAGTCGGGAGGTCTCCATGTGGAGCATCCTAGATGTATCTGCATTCTTTCTCGAAGTATCTACTGGAAACGCGAGTCTAGCTTCCTGGCACCTCTTCATCATGTACCTTCCTGGAATCGTGACCCAGCCTTTCATAGGAACTTGGTCTGATCGTTGGGGTCGGAGGGGATTTGCCCTTCTTACCTTTAGTGTGTTTGGAGTTGCTCTCGCTTTGCTCCCATTTCTTTCCCCTAGCTGGTACCTACTTTCCTACTTTCTCATGGGAGCTGCTCAATCTGCTTCAGTACCCTTAGTGGAGGCGATGATCGCCGATCACACCACACCTGAGAACCGAGGTATGATGTTCGGGATTTTCATCACAGCAATTATGGGATTGGGAGCTGTAGGGCCTTACCTTTCTGGGGCATGGTTGGATGGAGTGGGAAGAACACTGGATAGTTTCCGCTTGCTTTTCAGTGTTTTGGGAGGAACTGTGGTCTTCAGTGGGATCTGCCTTTATTTTACTCCCTACGTTTCGAACGCGTTGAAATTGAAAAAGGGGTGAGTTCGAAGATTATGAGACTTCAAGGCTTGGATAGAAATCCAACCAACAGTAGGAGACCGAACAGAAGTAGTACCAGTTGATTGTCGAAGGAGATCCGGAGACGGTTTGCCCAGGCTTGCACATCCCTTCCTTTCTTGCTTACCAGCAAGCGGTACACACCATACCCTAGAGAAAGTGTTACGATGGTTTTCAGGTATTCTTGCCCGCGCGTCCAAAGAAAAACAGTCAGATACGTACCTGTACAGTGAGGATTGATTGCATCCTTCCCGAACAAAATAGCAGAAAAAAACTGGACCCCATAGGTTCCCAGTGCCCCTCCTGCAATGCAGAAAGCTGCCAACAAACCCATACCCAAGTATCCGCTTTGAAAAGGACCTTTAGTGAGGGTGTTGTGGTTCGCCTTCGTTTGTTCGTCTACCATGGGAGATCTTCGAAACAGAAGGGATAACTTAGTAAAAGAGGCTACCGTTCCTACCGAAGCGGCAAAGAGCATCCAGTAGGAAACAGGATGATTTTTTACTCCCTCGAAGATGAGACTCTTACTT
>JAOABU010000054.1 GCA_026418195.1 Spirochaetota bacterium
CACTAGCACGCTCGTCGGCAGCGTCAGATGTGTATAAGAGACAGACCTTATAGGAGGCAATCTCCATGGAAACTTCCGGAGCAATGAGTTTGGCCGATAAGGCTGAGGAAAACTCGATCCGCAAGTTCCCTGTACCGGTACTACTTTCCTCTCCTGAATGCAAGTTACAACCCTGCATGCTGAAGTAAGATAGAAAAAGCACACACCCGAACCCCAATACTGCGAGTATTCCACCTCGTTTCATACGGAAAAAACCTCCTGCACTATTTGATATTGATTTTTTATCAAATATAGCCACTTCCGTAGAGTTTTCAAGGGCGTTGAACATTTTTTTCTACGCAAATCTAACTTCAACAAATCTTAAAACCTACTGTTAACCAATCAGCAACTTTCGGTATAGTTCCATTGGGATGCTATCGCCGTTGAAAGTCTCATTCTCTTAGGAAGTAATAACCTTTAACAAGGTTTGCTCATTGCTTCTATACTAAGAGTTAATCGTCCTTCCGTGAGCATTCCTTCTTATTTCCTGCTTGCTTTTATGAGCCGAACTCTTTCCGTGTTTACATTTACATTTTAGAACTAGGTGTAAATGGTGTTCCTTCTATGAAAAAAAAAAGGAGACTTGACCTTTTTAAAACCAACGTCTCCCTCTCCTCTTTTTTATAATTCCCTTATCGTAAAAAGAATTATTGTTGTGGGCGATAGTGGACTCGAACCACCGACCCCCTGCGTGTCGAGCAGGTGCTCTAACCAACTGAGCTAACCGCCCCCAGTTTCCAGCTATCCGATCTTCCCCCGTTCTTCCAAACACCACTGCCAGTTGGAACGAGGTAGATGAAAGCCTCTTAGAATTTCGTTGCCACTTATATCATTTTTTCAAAGACATGACAATCCGTTCCAGAACCTTCTTTCGGTCCAGAGGTTTCACGATGTAGTTTTTCGCCCCCAAAAGGAGAGATTTCTTTACCAGATCCTGCTTTCCCAGTGCACTGATCATCACTACCTTGGCATTCTTGTCAAACTCCATGATCTTTTCTAGGGCAGTGACCCCGTCCATTTTGGGCATTGTGATATCCATTGTTACCAAATCCACATTCGGATACAGTTCCTTATATTTATCGATGGCTTCCTGCCCATCCGAAGCAACTCCTGCAATTTCGAACCCTTCTGAGGTAAGAATCTGGCCAATCTGTTTAGTTACGAACATGGAATCATCCACGATCAACACCCGATAGGGAGTACCATCCTCCTTTAATCCTTCAGGTCTTCGATCATTGATCGCGGGAAAATCCATCTTAGTTTTCATGGGGTCATCTCCTCATAGCCGTTCTCGAATGGCAACATTTATTTCCACTTTCCCATAAGGGATAACCATCGGAACGATCAGTGCTTCTACTTCTGCAGTAGTTACCTCCATATTATCACCCGTAAAAATTGCAGGTGGGGTGAGATCGAACTTAAAACCTAAATCATGCAGCTTCGTGACCGCTTGGGCAGTGATCATGTTTGCTAGTTCGGTTATTGTTGCTTTTGCCAGATCGTCCAATTCTTTCAGTTCTTCTCCGTTCATTACCGAAGCGACCTTTATGGCTGTTTCCTTGCTCATATCGAAGAGGATTCTCCCTTCCACATCCCCTGCTAAACCTACCAGAGCCGCTACTCCTAACACGGGAGTCGAGGTGGACTTTAGATACAATTCTCCTCTGTTTACTTGACAGTTGAGAACTTCCTTGAGAACGTTGTACGCCGATTCTACAAAGGGATTGATGTACTCTACACGCATCTAACCTCTCCTTTCTCACCGTTCATACCCTCTCGAGACAAACGGTCTATTCGATATTTTTTCTATATGCAGAAAAACTCTTGTTTGATATACGTACCCACTTACCCGTTTCTATCGGTTCCTCGTGATTCCCCAAGATTAGTATACCGCTGGGCTTCAATTTATCATAGAATTCTTCAAGTATCTTTCCCTGATCAGCAGGGGAAAGGAAGGAGACCAAATCCCGAGCAAGAATCAGGTCACACTCCGGTACCACATTTACATGAAGGATATCATGATATTCGAAAAAGATCCTGTCCTTCAATTGAGAAGTAATCCCAATGCCCTGTTTTCCTTTTATTGTGTAAGGAAGGAGGTAAGAAGGTATATTCTCGGGTGGTAACACAAGATTGGGCGCTGTACTTATGGCTAGCAGGTCGTTATCCATTGCCCAAACTTTTAAAATTGCATCGGGGAATTTCGATAGAAATAGTGCTGCCATGCTGTACGTTTCATACCCTTTTCCACAACCAGGATTCCAGACAGAAAACACTTTTCCAGAAAACTCCTGGATCAACTCCAAAAAGCTATTGGCAAAGTCTTCTGGCCACACCATATCGGTATAAGGAGAATAAAAGGTTCGCAAGAACTCGTCTGCTTCTTCTACGGATTTTATCTGAAGGTCCCTACCCTGTTTCCCTCGTTCGGCCCTCCATTGTTCGTACCGTTCTTCCAGCCACTTTTCATTCACCGGAGTAACATGGAAAGATTTGAACGTCTTCAAGGTTTCCCGAATGAAGTCCTTCTCGGTTTGACCAACCAAAACGCTTTCCTTTACGGTACTCCCTAAGCCCGGTTTCTCCCTTAAGGACCCTTCTAGGGCTTCCAAGGTGTGAGCCTTCTGAACAGTCTGTTCTTCTTTCCCGAAGAGTTTTTCCACATCCAGAATCAAATACAGGGTACCCTTGTACTCCACCACTCCACTTATGTACTTTACGTTGATGTCGCCAAAAATGGGATGGGGTGGTTGAATATCTTCCGAAGCTATTCCCACGACTTTATCAATGGAATCCACAATGACACCAATGATGTAATCTTCCAGTCGAAGAATCAATCCATTTTCCACGCCATCCTTTCGTTTCTCTACAGGAAGATGGAAGAAGATCCGCAGGTCGATGATAGAGATGATCTCCCCCCGTAAGTTGTATACCCCTCGTACGAAGGGGGGGGTGTTGGGGACATATGTGAATTGACTGAACTTGGCAATCTCTTTCACTTTCATGATGTCTATTCCATAGTCTTTCCCCCCAAGCGAGAAGGTCACCATTTTAAAGTCCTGTTTGATTTGCTTTACTGGAAGCTTCTCTTGATCCATCAGAAGGGTTTTTTCAATCGTATTCGGCATAAATGTCCTCTTCCATTTATAGATTCGCGTTATCGAATCACCGCTTCTCGTCTTCGTCTTTCCTCTAATTCTCGTTTCAACCCCAGTTCCAACAATTGGGGAACATCAATGATAAGAGAAACAGTACCATCGCCCGTAATGTTGGCGCCAGCTATACCAGGCACATTGGTGAATCCGTCTTTCAAGGGTTTGATTACCACATCCTCTTCTCCAATAAGACTGTCCACCACTAGACCCATCTTGTTCTCTCCGCTACCCACGATTACCACAAAATAGTAATCCTGCTGTTCGTTCGAAGGGATTCGGAACAACCGATTCAATCGCAAGATGGACACTACTTCTTCTCGTACATTGAATACTTCATAGTTATCGATACTCTTGATATCGGAAGGCCGAATACGATGACTATCGATTACCGAGGTAATGGGTATAGCATACCGTTCGGTCCCTACGCGGACCAATAATCCCTGAATGATTGCCAGAGTGAGGGGGAGTTTAATGATGAATCGCGTTCCTTTCCCCCATTCCGAGGTGACGGTAACAGAACCGTTCAATTTTTCTATCTGTTTCCTTACTACATCCAAACCGACTCCCCTGCCCGAAATATTCGTGACGGTTTTGGCGGTAGAGAATCCGGGTTCGAAGATCAGATTGTATGCCTCTACGTCGCTCAGACTCTTGTTAGGATGAATGATACCCCGTTCAATAGCCCGTTGACGTACTGCTTCTACATCGATTCCTTTCCCATCGTCGGATACTTCGATCACGATCAAGTTCCCCTCATTACTCGCTCGAAGATGGATCGTTCCTTCCTCGGGTTTCCCCTTTGCTTTCCGTTCGTCGGGATCTTCTATTCCATGATCGATGGCGTTCCGAACACAGTGAATCAACGGATCCAGGAGATCTTCGATAACTGATTTATCTAGTTCGGTTTCTTCCCCTTCGATTACTAGATTGATCTTCTTCTGAAGGGATCGGGATAAATCGCGAACTAGTCGCGGGAAGCGAGAAAAAATCTGCGAGATGGGAACCATTCGGATCCGCATCACTCCTTCCTGGAGTTCGCCAGCAATTCTCCCAAGGTTCTGAGATGTGCTCCGAAACCGAGCGACATTCCCTTTAAACTTTGTTTCAAAATCCTCGAAAAGGGTAAAAAGATCACCGTACTTGTCCATCAAGGAACTCTTCAGTTCTTTTGCTACCCCTCCCATGTTATGGGCCTGCAAGGTATTTACGATATGATCGAAGAGAGCCTTGATTCGTTCTGTATATACCGCATGCAGGTTTTGAAACTCTGTCAGCGTCTCGGAAAATTGACTCACATGCTGATTGAAGGTTGCTTTGGAAATGACTACCTCGCTGACAAGATTCAATAGGTTATCGATTCGTCGGCTATCCACTCTCAGGATAGAACCTTGTGCAATCTTTCCAGCGGGCGGAGAAGAAGGTTTGGTCGGTTCTCTCCCTTCCGGAGATTCGATAGATCGCCCAACTCTAGACACTTCTTCGGCTGAAGGTTCCCCCGCTTCAGACGGCTTGGAAGACTTTGCAAGGGAGAAGGGTACGGGTTCCGTGGCTACAGGGTGAGTTTTCGTTTGGGGTTCTGTTCCTACCCTCGAAGGAGCAATCGACTCGGGTGTCGTTCTCTCTCCTGCTTTTTTTGTTCCAATTTGAGGGACTGATTCTATCGTTGTTCCTAATACCACATCTGGAATAACTAATTTGTCTTGAATCACTGTAATCGGTTGATTGGTTGCGAGATAATAGATCACTTCGGGATAAAAGTTATCTTCATAGAGTTTTTCGAAGTCAGGGTCGGTTTTAAGCACTTGACCAAGATTCTTGAGAATGGCGAATACTTGGATTCCTCCCACCGTGTTCATGGGATTGGATTCATCGAACCGCACCTTGATCTGGTAGATCTCCTGATCCTTCCCTACTACCTCCCGCATTTCCAGAATCTCATACTCGGATAGCCCCTTCCCCAATTGAGAAGCAGGTTTTTTTTCTTCTACCTCTGACTTCTTCGATTCAATTTTGGATCCTATAGGTTTAGCTGACCCCACAGGGGTTTTTGCCCGACCTTTTGAAGGGAGAAATGACTCGAGGTCATTCTGAATCGAAGAAATATCTCCCGTGTATATAGATCCTTCCATACGACTCTTTAACATGGTCTTTATGACATCGATGGAAGAAAGTAATACATCGATGATGCGTTCATTCACCTGGACAGAACCATTTCGAATGGCGTCCATCACATCCTCGACGAGATGGGTAAAACTAGCCAGTTCTTTCATCTGAACGGTACCCGCTGCACCTTTTAACGTATGAGCAGCTCGGAACATTTCATCGATGGCATCTCTATTGGAAGGTTCATGTTCGAGAACCAAGATGTTTTGCTCTAGTTGGGCAACTTGTTGTTCTGCTTCTGAGAAAAAATCTTTTAAGAGTTCTTCGTTATTGGGATCTAAATAATCACTCATGGCAAATCTATCTTTATCTAGAATACTTTGAAAGTCAAGAGTTATCAATCTTTTTGGAGTTCCCAAGGATGTTTATCTTTTCCTTGAATTCGTTCGATACTTAGCTTAGAGGAGGGCCCTCCATGGAGAAAGGATTCTACCAGCATAGGATAGGCATACTATTATTATTCTTTCTAGGTTCTTCTATACTTTCAGCCGTAGAAGTATCGATTCCTAATCTGGAATTGATGTCCTGGGGAAGACTAGAGGAAGGAACGTTTGGATTATACTCTCGAGGATATTTGGAGGTTGCTCTCTTAGGTGCTGAGCGAGGATTTGGTGGAAAGGCAGAGTTCCTATTCGAAGATTCCAATTTGGAAGAATCCGCTACGCTACCTTCCAGTTACGATCAATCCGCTTTAGAACAGGCTTTTCGTAAAACATTACGTGTTAAATCACTCAGTGTAGAGATGAAACAGATCTTTCAACTCCCCGTTTCTATGGTCTATTTTACAGGAAGTACCGATGTGATTGGTTCTGGAAAGGTATTCACTTCGGTGTTTGGATTAGCTTCCCTTGCTTCCCCAGTTCATGGATACCTCTACTTCCCTAAAGGAATCCAGTACGAAGGGATACACACCATAGCGGGAACTGGCTTGAAATTATATACGGATAAGGCTTTCGAAACTCTCTTTCTATCCGCTTATACTTACCAGGATCAATACCTGGGTAAAGGGAAATATTCCTCCGACCTGTGGATAGCCTTCAACTTCGAAGGTTTGCAATTAGAGACTTTTATCGGTGCCAGTTATCCCATCTCTACATACGGCCTCTACCGGGCTGGTTTACTCTTCCATTATAAGACTCCCGAAGGAGGAGCATTCTTTACTCAGATCGGCGTTCCTCGTTGGGACCCAAAGGAAGATACTCGATTCACCGTAGATCTCTTCTATTTTCTTTTCGAACCTCGCGTACAGATAGGTCTCTTTGGGGTTTCCATCACCTTCTTTTGGCATCCATCCTATTACCTGCAAACGGCAACTGGGGAATCAGGCATTACAGACTTATATATTCGGTTTTCCTACGGGAAACAACCTCAGACAAGCTGGGTAGGAGGGATCGAGAACGGAGTTACCTTACAAACCAATGCAGGGGAACAAATCACCTATCGATTGACTCCCTACGTTTCCATCCTAACTTCGGGGGTTCAATGGGAATTCCGCATAAACTTCAATCTGTATCCCTACCACTGGAATAGTCTCATTCAAACGTTTGTAGGAGCAAAAACTTCCTTTTGAGAGCAGAGGAAATTACGTAGGAGTTTGAACATGAAAATAAGGGGTTGTGTCTACGTTTGTTTCGTCATTGTTTCTCTGATCCTTTCCAGCGTGCTATGTACGTATGGATGGGAAACCGGTGGAGAACTCATCGTCAGTTCCCTCAATTTTCATCCTGACCGCAAACCTGAAGATACAACTTTTTCAGCCTACTACCTCCCTGTCCGTTATAGCGTGTTCGTATCTCATCGGTTGGATGAAAATATGTCCTTCGATCTTTCCTATGCGAAGGACAATATTCTGCGAAATATCCTCTTTGGTACCTTTTCCTATGAAATGGACTATTTTTCTTTACAGGTAGGTCCCTTCTTTGGAATGGGGAACTCCACAGAGGTGCCGGTAAAGGCAGGAATTTTAGCTTCCATCGAGGTTAGAGCCCCCGGACAGGTGTTCGTTCTACTTCGTTCTGGAAGAAGCCTTAATCTATTAAACATCTTCAAGGGGAATGCGCTGAGCGGGTCCGTTTCATCCGAGGGGGATTTCATTCAAGAAAACAATGAGGTACGATTCGGGGTATACCTCCGAAACACGATTCTCTCTTTTTTTATACACTCGAAGATTTTTACCGAGTATACCTCATTGTACGGTACGGTGAGTGATTCCCAAACAGACTATGGGACTCGTACAGAGGTATTTCAGAAAAACATCCCTTTCCGAATCATCCTATCCTTCTTTTTTAGAAACATGACTCGATACTACGAAGACATTCCCACACCAGTGGAACATACTATCGGTTCTATTGTTTTTGGAAGTAGGTTGGAATACTCTTACAATTCCCGTTGGATAGCTTATTTGGATCTGGAAAGCAGTATCTACTCGTTCGGTTTAAACGATCTGATTGGTGAATATGCGGGAACGACGTACCTATTTACATTAAAGACAGGATTTCGATATCGATTCCAATAATTACAGAAAGATAACATACATTAAATAGTAAGAGCCCCTTTCGGGGCTCTTACTGATTGTCTCTATGGATAGGATGGGTATTTAAGAATCCATTACTTTCCTGCAGTAGGTGCCTTAGCTGGAGCAGATTCTCCCGCATGCATCTTCTTGAGCTCTAGATACCGCAATACTTGTAGGTGCCCCAGCCTTCGGAGTTCCGCTGTGCGCCGAGCCTCTTCCCGTTTCTGGAGAATACCCCATGTAGCCTCGTCGTCGATATCCCGTTCCAGCGTGAGAACTGCTTTATCGTAGACTATGGAAATGTCCTTGATATAACCGATGAAATCCCCACCTTCATGAGCAGCATCTCGATAGATGCGTATACCTACGAGTTTCCGCATGGGTGCAGACTTGGGATACAGGGGGAACACTCGGAGATCTCTGTTTCGAACTTCTGCTACATAGTTGGGATTTTCCCAGGTGAGCTTCTTCCATCCATCGAATTGGAGGTTCCCCATGAAAATTTCCTGTTCTTCGTTGTTTTCATCCATCAAGATGATACTGATGGAATGGGGGAAGTTCAAACCGTGAACATTCATGGAAACAGATTTCAGCACACCAACATTCTTCACTACCCCTAAATTGTCGAACTTTCTTCCTTTACCAACTTCCTCTTGTGGTACCGATAGGGACCCGTCTGCATTTACGACAGTTTTATCCATATACGCAGGGATCTCGAAAGGTGGTCGAACAAGGGCCCAGGAGTTGAAGGGATCGGTAGGGAAATGTACCCGTATCCCGAGAACTGTAGCCCCTGCGAAATTCGCTGCTCCTTCCCGAACCTTTGCCGGCTTTGCCATGGATAAGGACTGGTTCAATACAAACCGGGAAGAAGATGCTAGAAGGACTTCCCAGTTCTTGATGGCCAAGGAAGTTTTCATCAGGGCTTTTTCTTCGGCAGTATAACTAGACCCAGCTACTACGCTGAAATCTACCATCGTTGCCTGGTTTTCCTTTGGATTATCTTTAGGATAATCGGCCGCCAATTGGGCGAAATCGATAAGCACAGATTCGTCCGCACTGAGCCCCATGCCTACTAGCATGAACGCTACGAAGAGAATGGTAAAATACCGTTTCATTCCATGCTCCTTTACAATGACCGTGTCATATAAAATTATACGGAAGCAAGCCTCTTTGTCAACGAATTTTCTTTTGTTTTTCAGGATTTTGAGCCAAGAATGGAGGATTCCCAGGCAATTGACCATTCACGGTTAGAAAGATCTGTTTAAACCGAGGATAGTTAAAGCTTAAGGTTTTTCGAAGGATTCTGAACCGTTCGTCCCAGCCAACCCGTATGTCTTCACTGGCGAACAGCACATCGGGAGATAGATCAACGTAGAGGTTCCCACTACGAATAAGAAGGGATTGTACCTTCGATCCTAATGGAAATACCCGTTGAAATCTTGGATCCATGGGTCCCCATAGGAGCTCTTCCACTAATCCTAGCACGCGATCTTCCAAAGAAGATTTCCATGGGATGGAACGAATTTCCCCTCCCAGCGTCCCTTTTTGATATTCTAGAAAGAAAACCAGATGTTTCTCCCTAGAAAAGCGGGCTATTGAAAAAGAGAAAAAAGCAATTAGAAAGGAAAGAATGAAAAGAGAACCACTTAGGAGGATCATCTTGGGTGTTCTGTGATAGAAGGCCTCTATAGCTGATGTCAGATCCTTCCAATCAATACTCATGGTGCCTTTACCCGCCTTGTAGGTTGATCGATAGTTCCGATAAACCGGACAATTCCATTGTAGATTGCCTGGGCAATCTTCTGCAAGTATTCAGGCTGATTCAGAAGCTTCGCTTCTTCTTCGTGGGTAATGAAACCGATTTCTACAAGAACCGAAGGCATTTTTGCCTTACGGACTACAAACCAAATCTCCTCTTTAAGACCACGATTCTCCGATAGGGAACCTACCGACTCTTCCATCGAATCGAGAATATGTTTGGCCAACAGGATGCTTTCAATCGTGTACTCTTCCTCCAACATCATATTTAAAATGGGGACAATTTCTCTATTCTCCGCTCCCACCCGATCGCTATCAATTAGCTTCCTCCTGTATTGGGGAGGGAGGTACCAGACTTCAAATCCTCTAGCCTTGGGATTCAACGAGGCATTCACATGGATGGATACATAGATGACTGCATCCTCCGGATCCACAGAAATGGAATTCGCCATTTCGGTGCGTTCCTCGAGGGTCAGGTATCGATCATCGCTTCGGGAAAGAATTACCTTCTTTTCAGGATACCTTCGTTTTAAAAGGTCTGCGAGAAGGAGGGATGTTTTCAGATTGATATCCTTTTCTTTCAATTCCAAGGTCTCCTTTCCGATCTGATGTCTTCCTACGGTTCCCGGATCCTTTCCTCCATGACCTGGATCAATGAAGATCGCTGCTACCCGCGGTCCCGATTTATTGGATCCTACCAAGGCTCCATAGATCGCTTCTTCGGTCTTCCTTGTCCACTGAAGGGTTCCCTCTTTCTCGATGATGGGGTCGATTTTCATTTTCTCCCGATAGTTGACCAGCACCCAAGGCTCATCCACCTTAAAGGAAACAACGGAGTATCCGATCCGGAATACGCCAATCTTCAAAAATGGATTCCACTGTAACTCCAGTTCAACCTTCGAAAGGAACTCGCCAATGTCCCGATACTCTCCTGCGAAAACGGAAACAGGAATTACTATCAGAATGATGCCACTTAGAATCCAACGGCGCACGCCCATTCTTTCACCTTCTCCTGTAATGCTTCCAGGTTAGAATATCCAGAGCAGTGGTCCAACATCCATACTACTCCCTGAAGTCCCCCCCGAAAGGCAACGTACCAGAAAAGAGCACCCGGTATCCATCTCCCAACCCAGGAAGCCCTTTTCCATTGTTCGGCCATCGTTCTCAATCGCTCCATTAGTTTGGGTAAGGTCAGGTAATTCCATCCTATCCAATTGTCCAGAGCATGAACGCACTGAAAGGAGAGAATCGGTATCGGGAGGTTCGGAACACGAGAGAAGGATGTACGTTGACGATCTATCCTAGTTGATTCCATTGTCCTTTCTGCGACTACATCCCAACGAAGGGAACGTAATCGTTCTAGGAGGGAAGAGTCCAACGGATAACACGAACGTCCATCCATCCAATTAGGAGTAAACAGAAACTGTTCAGTATCCTCATTCATAGGGTCCAGTCGGATCAGGATGGAAGCTACCGCATCCTCTGCTGCTCGAACAGCCCTCGTCCGTTCCTCCGCTACCGCGATTACATTCCCACATTTCTCTACATTGTTAGTGGGAAACACTACAGAATCTCCTGTTCGTACTCGCATGAATACTTCTTTCACTTCGGAAATCTTTCGCGCCTCCTCTACCCCTTCAATACGTAGGACCCTTCCGGGAATGGAGATTAAAGCTCTCTCGGCGGCTGTACAGGATTGTTTGGGGGTCCGATCCCCTGGTTCTTCGCCAAGGGCGATCCGCAGAGCGCCTTCTGTGAGATTCACTCCGCTGGAGTACGGATAGGTCCACCCTGACATGTATCCTCCCGAGAGTCGAGCGGCAATTTCCCCTATCACCCCTCCTTTCCCAGGAGAGTAAAAAATGTCTCCTTTGGCAGCCCCTGGATCAATCCTCAAAGCCCTGATCCCCGCTTTAAAGGTTTCGATCACTTCCTCTTGTACCTCGATGGGGGCAGAGCTAGGGATAGTATGTCCCACCTCTACGAAATAGGGAGCAAACCGAATATGTCGATCCGCGATGCCACAAATCTGGATCTTTCCCTTATAAACCAAGGCATCGAGGCTGAACTCAGGTCCCTCGATGAACTCCTCTACAATCACTTTTCCGGAACGAGAATACCGCAGGGATTCCTGAAGTTGAGTTTTCAATGCCTCCCAGCTCTCCACTCTCACTACGCCCCGAGCTCCCATATTGTCCACTGGTTTCACTACCAGAGGGAATCTAAGCCCCTCCATCGGTAACTCGTTAAAATCCCTCCCTTCTATCTCCAAGAAGGAAGGAGACGGAACTCCACAGCTATAAAAGCGTTTCCGCATTCTGGCTTTGTTGGAGGCATCTATCGCAATCTGATAGGGAATTCCGGGCAGCTTTAGAGCTTCGGCCACATATGCCACCGAAGCAGAAAAATCAGTACCCGCTGTGAATACTCCATCTAAACCATACAAGTTCTGCCATTTTTGGGCCACCTTCAATAGACCGTCGAGATCCTTCAGGTCTATGGGTTCGAACACATCGGCCTCTGATGCCCCAACAGCTTCTGGATCTCCATCCACCACCAGGGTCCTACAGTTCAACTGTTTTGCTGTTCTAAGGGCGGGAATCTGAAGAAGTCCTGCCCCTAGAATCATGATCGATCTTTTGCGCATATACCTCGAATGTGTCTCCTAAATGGAAAAGTGTTTCCATGGCACGACAACCTTTTGAACCGATGAGTACACGTACCAGAGAGGGAAACCGTTCTGGATGATGGGAAGGGGTTCGTACAGCGAAAACCCTGAAACCGAACTTGGGTAACACGTTTTTTGCTTGGGCTACATTCCAAATCGTCACATGATCGATGGGACTCTGTTCCCTAAAAGACCTCGGATTTCGAAGGGAAGAAATTCCCTTACCGTTAGGAGTAGAAAAAATCAGCCACCCTCCCTCGCTAAGCATGTCTCGTACCCTTTCCAAAACCAAGCCTAATTTGGGAAGATGTTCTATTACATACCAGAGGGAAATTACATCGAAGGCCCGGACTCCAAAGGATACCAAAGGATCGAAGGTTTCAATGTCGGCTACCATGGCAGGAATTCCTAACTTCTCTCGAACATACCGAATGGCATCTTCCGACAGATCGATGCCATAGGGAATCATTCCCTCTTCCCGAGCAGCATCAAGAAACGGTCCCAACGCACACCCTACATCGAGTACGGTTTTCCCTTTCAGAGAACCCAACCCTCGGGCAGATAGACCTTTTGTTAGAAACGCAAGCCGTTTTTTCCCTTGTTCTTTGATCTTAGAAAAATCTTCCACATAGGTCTTCCCATACTGTCTACGATACTCTTCGAAAAAGTATTCGGAGGTATACTCCTTCTTCTGTCCGCCAAAGTATACCCTATACTCGGTTCTACACTCCCCACACCGAAAAAAAGAACGATCGTAAACCCTGTAGAATACTCGATTTTCCAGTCCTTTACAGAGGGGGCATTGAGGAAGGATATCGGCCTGAATTGTGGAGAGAAACTCTCCGAAAGAAGCCTTATTCCCTGAAACCATCCTCCACCCTTTCACCCAAATGGGGAGAACCAGTTCGGGATGTTCCAAAGCAAAGCGAAGCCGACTACGCGATACCCTACGAACCCCTAAGCTATAAAAACCAGCCCGTTTTGAGAGGTCTTCGTGGTATTGCGTAGGATTCACTAAAAGGGGTGTAGATCCCTCTAAGATCGCTTCATAGGGGGTGAGCCCAAAGGAGGTAACTACCCATCGGTAACGGGAAAAATGTTTTCTCGAATCCCAACCTCCGGAAAGAATATTACCACACGGTTTTTGAAAAGGATGTGATCTAGCAGGACCTAGAAGGACATCAATTTCTTCTGGTCGTACTCCGCTGGACACCAAACCATCGAAGGATCGTTCACTCAAGCGGTATGGATCCTCTCCCCCAAAAGCAAGGAGAAAGGGTCGATAAGAATCAGAATACCTTCTCTCTAGCGAAAAATCGATCATGGGGGCAAAGAGAGGTTCCCTCTTGTTGGGTTCCCACGACTTTCTGATACGTGGAAAGGTATCTAAAAGGTACGTGCAAACCAACCGAGCCTCTCCTCCTTCATCCAATCCAAGGGTTGGCGCTCCAAAATGTAACCGTCCATACTCCTCGAGGGATGTACTCTTGCGGTCGAAAATCACCCAATCCCAAGGGCGGGAATCAGGTTTACGCTCTAGGAACCGGTCCCACGGAAAGGCGGGGAAAAAGGAACGTACCTCCTCTTCCTTCCAGTGAAGAGGATTCCCGGGCTCAAGTAAGATGGATGCATTTCCCTTCCAGGAAAGTGCCAAACGCATCATCCGTACCAGATGGCCCAATCCGCCTTTCCGTCGAATAGAAGGGATCAGGAGAATCGACCCGTTCATGATCCTTCTATACCTCGAAGAAGAGGTATAAGGTCCTCCAGACTAGGGAGTTCTACAGACTCCAGTTGCTGATAAATCCATTCAACCTTTCGAAAATCGGTCTCGGTATCTACCGTAACCCGGAATCTACCTCGGTATTCTGGTTCGACCAGAGGACGATGCAGGTAGAACTTATCAGGATTTCGGTATACATAAGGGGTTACATGCTCATGATCGTAGGGATCCTCCGTCTCTTTCTCTGCTTTAAGAAGAATGGAGGCTTCCACTACTTCTACCCCCAACCCAAGAGGCATTCCCTGGAAGGCGCTATAATCAGAGGAAAGGAGTAAATGTTCAGATAGGATTCGTTGGGCCAACTCCCAGGAGACCAATGGATTGTCTCCGGTAGCCCGAATCACGGTTTTAGGTTTAAACGTTTCGATGGCTCTGCAGAACCTACCTAGCACATCTTCCTTGGAACCTTCATATACAGTAAACCCTACTTTCTCTGCGAAAGGAGTAAAGCTCTGTTTCCCGTTCCGATCCGTCACCAGGACATAGAGGTCCGCAGAGATTTTTCGAAGCCGCTCCATCACTATCTGAACCATAGGTTTACCCCCTAAGGTCAGCAGCGCCTTTCCCGGTAGGCGGGTGGAATCCACACGAGCCTGCAGAAAAACGGCGATCATTCCTCCGGATCCTCCCACAACTCAGTGATGGTGCGACTGTCCATCTTGAACCGGTACGCATTTACCTTTACCCATTTGCGGACTGCGTTGAACTCTTTCATAGAAACAAAGACTCCCCCCTTAGATCGGAAATAGAAAGGGAGGAATTTTCTAAAGGGTAGTTCTCCCCTGTCTCCCGTATATACGATACTTAAATTTTTTAAAAAGAATAACCGGTAACTGTCATCGGGTGTAGTATCTTCCATCGGGTTTCCATCGAAGTGAATTCCCTGCACATGCTTCCGGCAAACGATCCTCTCCCCCCAGAGGAAGGAACGAAACCCAAAATCCAACTTTTGCCAGTACGGATTGGTGAGATTATAATCATACCCACCCATACGGATAAAGGTTTCTTTGTGGTAGATCCCACAGTAATCGAAGGGAAAAAGATCGAGGGCTTCCTCTTTCTGGGGAACTACAGATAGTACTTTTAACCGTGCTTTGTGAAAAGCGGGGATGTGAAGGACAGGAAGGGGAGAATGCCGGGAGGTAAATATCCAGGGGGTTACACAGAGTTGTATGGAACCTTTCTCCACTGATTCGATTCCAGCTTGAAACGCGTGTGGATCGATCTGGTAGTCGGCCCAGAGAATGATACAGAGAGAGAACGATGCTTCATGAATCCCAATATTAATCTGCTGTCCCACATTCACCGGTTCATGCAAGAGCACAAATCGTACCTTGGGGAACTGTCCAACCAGCGATTCTAACTGATAACTCTCCCTTGAAGGCTCGATAGAGAGGATCTCCCCCACATCCATCCCATGGAACGTCTCCAGTAACGAAACCCTGTCAACCACACCTCCCCGATACAGGAGAATTAGAGAAACTCCCCGCTCCCGTTTCTTGCTTTTCCCTACCCCTCCAACCACAGTATAGGATGAGAGGAGAGGATTAAAAGTTGTAGGTATAGTATTCATCACATTTCTCGCACAGAGCTGGGTACGCACCCCTAGTATGGTCCAGATACACCTTCCCCATCCGATCCCAGATCTCTTCAATGGATTGTTGGAACAGGTTCCCTAGGAGGTGTTCTCTTTTCAAATCTTCCCTACAGAGGGGTACTGATCCATCCAGAAGGACTGTTAGGTCCCGTTTCAAGTGCCAACAGGGAAATCGGTGGAGAGGAGAAAGATCGGTAACCTTTCTCTGGGGGAGAAGTCCAGAGAACCAATCGTACTTCTGGATAATGATGTGAGGGGTTCTTGCCTTCCAACTTCGATAGAACTCTTCCAATCCCTCCTCTGTCTCTTCCATCCTAACAGCTTGTACATAACTCGTTTGGGGGAAGAGGGAAAAGAGAATCTCCATATTCCTACGAGATTCTTGAAACCCTTCTCCTCGAAGGGATCTGTACCATTCTTGCTGATCCGTTACAAGATCCACGATCCAAGTGATCCGATCCCCCAGAATATCCTTGGCCTTGTTCAGGTCTTCCTCTTTCCACCCAATTCCCGAAGTCTCTACTACAAACCGCGTTTCGGGATAGGAAGCTACCAATTCACAGAGAGCCGGGAAATTAGGATAGTAGGAAGGTTCTCCCCAAAGGGATACCCCTACAACTAGATCCCCGCAGAATCGAACCCCCTCGTCTAAAACCCTGGAAAAGGATTCGATAGGCATGAACCCCTCTGCCTGTAGGATATCCATTCCCATAAGGGGGTACGGACAAAAGGTACAGCGATGGGGGCACTTCTCGGTGATCTGGACTGAGAGGTACGCAGGAACTGTCCTAAGTATTTCCGGTTTGGTTTGAAGAATCGTAAGGATGTCTTGAGCGCTGGTAGGATTCTCCTGATCCAAGGCCAAGCAAAGGAGCCGGTTCCGCTTCGTGTCAGTGGTAAGGGAAATACGCAGGTACCGAAGATCCACAGGGGAAAGTTCGGTTTCTAAATCAAAACTGTTGATATCCTTGCTGATGAGGGTGAAAAGAGTATCCCTTTGTATCGGCCCCTGTGGATTGTCTACCAATCTTTCCAAAGCTTCTAGAATCCGAGTTTCTAGGATTTCCGGAGTCAAACCGTATGGGTATCCATCCGCGAAGGTATAGTCGGCGAAGTACCGGTCATGGTTTTGAAGCATCTTACGGGTAAGGGATAGATCGAGAAAGGGGCAATCCCCGTACACGTACACTAACGTATCGTATCCTGCGGATACGTCCCGTAATACGTGTAGGAAATCCCTCAACGTCCAGTTCGGCCGAAGAATCCACCGGAATCCGTTTAAGGGTTCTGGGAGAGGTTCTGTTCCTAGGAGGATAAGGGATTCTTTTGAAACGATTTGTAGAGCGTATTCCAGAACTCGCTCAAGGGCAGTGCGATTCTTGGAGCGATAGGGAGAAGCTTCTGGTGTGCTAGAGGATGGGATAGAATTGATGACTAGGAGAAGTTTCATATTCTTCCTCATTATCGACAGAAACAAAAAGGCCCTGAAGGCATAGAAGGATCATCGAGAAGGGGGAAACTATTGTCAAGGGAAGTACAACAGGGTATGTTTCAATTAATGACGACTGTAGATAACCCATCCGAACATGTCTATCGGGTTTCGGAAATCACGTCTCACATCAAACTACTCCTCGAGTCTTCCTACCCTTACATCCGTGTGGAAGGAGAAATCTCTAACTTTCGTCCTTCCAGCACAGGGCATTACTATTTCACCCTTAAAGACGCGGATGCAGTCCTCTCGGCAGTGCTATTCCGGAACCGAATCCCTCAACTGACGTTCAAGCCTCAGGACGGGATGAGGGTCATTGCGGGTGGACAGATTTCTGTATACCCTCAAAGAGGAAGTTACCAGCTAATTTGCGAAACCCTCGAACGGTCCGGAGAAGGGGATATCCTAGCCATGTTGGAAGAGAGGAAGCGAAAGCTGGCAGCGGAAGGTTTGTTCGATGCGAGCCGAAAAAAACCTCTTCCCCTCTTTCCGAGACGAATTGCCATCGTTACCTCCCCTACAGGAGCGGCTCTTCGAGACATTCTCCAAGTACTGAGACGACGTAACGCAGGGATCGATATTGTGATTCTTCCCACACCTGTGCAAGGGGAAGGAGCTGATCTGTCTATTGCAGCCCAGATCCACCGGGCAAACGTATTCCGCCTTGGAGAAGTGATTATCGTCGGTCGAGGGGGAGGAAGTCTGGAAGACTTGCTCCCCTTCTCTAGCGAAGCTGTAGTGAGAGCAATCGCAGCCTCGGAAATTCCTGTCATCTCCGCTGTAGGGCATGAAATCGATACTTCTTTAGCGGATTTTGCTGCTGACGTTCGCGCACCTACCCCCTCGGCTGCTGCAGAGTTAGTGTCTAAGGGACGAGAAGAATTGCTCCATAGGATCATCTCCTTGAAAGAGTCCCTCATCCAGGAGATGGATCACCGGATCGAGAAAATTAGGGTACTTCTACGACAGTTCAGTCTAGAGAGCCTTGAACGACAAATAAAGAACATCCTTCAGCCTTACTACTTCCGGTTGGATGATGCGAAGGAACGATTCATTCTGGAGTTTCGAAACAAACTAGATACCTATAAACATCGATTCGAACTTGCCTATGCCCAGATTCAAACTAGCTCGCCCTACGAAGTCCTGAAGAAAGGATACTCCATTGTGCGAGCTAAGACTTCTGGCCAGATCCTACGATCTGCCGAATCATGCACGTTGGGAGAGCCCCTCTCCATCCAATTCTATCAAGGAGCGGTAGATGCCACAGTCGAAAAAATCATCCCCACCCAAAACTTTTGAAGAACGTCTCCGTCGATTGGAGGAAATAAGCACCCTCATGCGGGAGGGATCCTGCACCTTGGAAGAAGCTGCAGGATTTTTCGAAGAGGGAATTCGCTTGGCCAAGAGTCTGGAAAAGGATCTCAGCAGGATTGAACGGAAAATAGAAATCTTGGTGAATACCCCCAATAGCCCAGAGGAGTCTCCAGAACTAGAATTATTTCCCGAATACAACGAAGAAGAGGAGAACAAGTAGTCCTATCTTTCATTTCACGTATCGGAGAACTTCCGGAGGCATTTCAATTCGATACCCCACATCCACACCAACCCGCCTGAACGCCCCTTGGGGAACTTCCAAGGCAAACCGTACTTCATAAGTAGACTCGATCGGCCTTAAGGAACCGGGAGTCATATCGTAGATTTCTCGAATCGTTCCATCTTTTGCGATAAAAGCGATGGAAAGAGGAACCAACGTATTTTTCATCCAGAAAGAAGGTTTCTGATCTGTTTCAAACACAAAGAGCATGCCCCGATTAGGGGGTAGTTCAGTTCGGTACATAAGTCCTTTAGACCGGCTTTCTGGAGAAATCGCCAATTCCACTCGAAAGATCTCCTGCCCCAATCGAAGGGGCACCTCCTGCAACGAAGATGAACAAGACAACACAGTCGAGATGAGGGAAATACTAAGCAATACCATCATCGATTTGTCTCCAAGTTAAAAGAGTTCCAGAAACGATCGTCTTCCCATCTCTTCAGGAGAAGGGGGAAGAGTAGCTTTCCCATCCTTACTAGAAGATAGCGCATTCCGTTCCACGAACTTAATCATGAGGGGCTTTTCCAACGCCAATCGTGTCTCCCCATCTTCCCAGTAACAGGATCGAGGATCCAGGTACTGGGGTGAACCATACCGTGAAACAAAATGCTGGAAAAGGGTAGGATAGTCGAGGTACTTGGGATTCACATAGAGGCTCATGGCCACCAGTCTACCTTCCCGAAACTGAAATATGCCCCTCTGAAAGTACCGCACCCCTTCTATATCGATTACGGGCTCCGAACGGAGGGGAAGAAAAGACACATCCTTGGGTCCTCGATACTTAAAATAGGGGGACTTCTTCAATGCCTCTTGGATTTCTTCCAAGGGTTTACCTAGCTGTAGTTCCTCGATCCCCTTTCTTAGGGCTGGAGTATTCCTTGGTTCGGGATCTTCTGAATGAAGAAAGGATCCGAGGGAGAGGATTCCTAGGGCTACCAACATCAGTATCCGATCCATACGATTCTATCATCGGCAGAAACGGGTGTACATCGAAGAGGGAGCTTGATTTTTTACCCCCTCGATACCAGTATGATGCTATGGGAATTTTCCGACCCATTACTAACACTCTGAGCATTCTGAGCTTACTTATCCTATCCTCCCCTCTCTCTCCCTCACCCATTCAGATCGTCGAAGAACAAATCTCTGTCCGGGTAAACGAACCTATCCCATGGCCCCAATTGGAAATCCAATCCACTCCATCTGATGCGTGGGTATACATTGAAGGGAACCATTCAGGATACACCCCTCTGTTATTGAAAGACCTCTCCCCATCCTTATATGTGGTTCAGATTCAGAAATCGGGGTATCGTCCCCTATCCTTTCTGGTAACCCTGAAAACAGGGATCCGTACCCGAGTTCAGCTAGAACTTATGCCCTTGTATGGAACACTCTCCCTGGAAGACTTGCCTCCTGAATCTCAGGTGTATGTAGCGGGAACTCTTGTTTCGGGTAGGAACATACTCCTACCAGTAGGTACGTATAGGGTGGTAGTACGGCGGTTTGGGTATGAGGATATCGTGACTCAGGTTCATATTCATGAAGGGCAACTGACCAAGATTCCTCTTTCCTGGAAACAAGTTTCCTTCTCCGTTTCCCGTGTGACAGTGATACCCCAGAGGATAAACCCAGAGAAGCGGGTCGTTCCTGCTCGGATCAGTTTCGTCATCTCTGCTCCAGCAGAAATAACCCTTCTTATCCAGGATGGATTGGAACGGACAGTCTGGGAAAAACGAATCGCAGAACCCATAGCTCCCATCCAACAGGTAGAATGGGATGGAAGAGATCAGAGGGGTAATCCTCTCCCAGATGGAATCTACCGATTGATCCTGCAGTTTAAAAGCACCGATGCTTCGACGGAACTTATCCGAGAGATAATCCTGGACAGAAAGGTTCGGAATACTCTTACGACCACGTATTCAGGCAATTCTGGACTCTTATTCACACCGATTGTCCCTATCCTGAATCCAGGATCTTTCCGGATTTCATCATGGATCCTTGGACAGGTAGGAAATTCCTCTCAAGAAGCCTCTCCTGCCCTCGTACACGCAGGGATTTCTTTTCCCCTGGATGAAGGGTGGGAATTGTCTTCCACCCTTTCTAGCTTTATGGATGCTACTGATTCACCTCCTGATGGGATGGCAGGTTTAGGGGTTCAATACCGTTGGAAAGAAACGGAAACCTTCGTGTTAGGGATTACGGGAAGAGGAGCCTACATGAATCGCCCACGAGAATACGGATTTTCCCAATTGGGAGGACTTTCTCTGGGAGCGATCGTAGAGTTTCGGTATGGTGTCATGGGATTCCTCCTATCCCCTGAACTCACCCTCTCCCCATATGAACGACAGAATCCGGGTGATCTCTTCAATCTGTACGGGAGCCTTCGAGGGGGATGGTATCTAGATTTAGGTGAGGTGCGGATAGGTATCTCTTCTATTCTAACAGCACACCTCCCAGCATTCGATCCTCTCCCTAGTTACCATACAGGGATCGAAGTTCACTGGAAACGGGCAACCTTACCCTTTGTGTTCTCACTCGGTACCATCCTGATTCGATCTGCAGAGGGGAGTTTGATCGTTTATACGGGAGGAGGAATGGGAGCAATGTATTAAACCTATCACCGTCCTCACCCGGGAAAATTAGCACGAGAAGCCCTACTGGATGGAAAGGAAAATATACACTAGCATTCCTAGAATCAAAGCAAGAGTAATGGTAATGATGAGGAAGGTCCAAAGAGAAGGACTTTTACTTGCCGAAGGAGGTTTGGAGGAGGGGCTCAGTAAACTATCCTTCTCCTCTAGAGCAGATAAATCTAAAAACTCCAAACCCGGCGATCCTGCAACAGGGGCACCCTTTGATTTCGAACTCAGATACCCGCAGTTTGGACAGCCATCGTAGAATAGTTTCCCCTCCCCCGTAAACCCACACCGGGGACATCGTACTTCACTGAAAAATCGACCGCAATGGGGACAGACCTTGTCTCGAGCTGAGACTTCCTGCTTGCAATGTTCGCAGAAAAATCTTGGCTTCATGGAGAAATACCGGACTCATACGGTATATCCTGAAGGTCAAATTCTGTCAAATAGAATTCCTCTGTTCCATCGGAAGTGGGAACAGACACGCTCATCCAAACTTTCGAGGTTTGCTGTACTAAAGGTACTGCTTCTGGAGGCAAGTAACGTGATAACAGATCTCCCTCCAGCACGAATAAATCGGAAACGAACGTACCTATCTGAACCGGTTTTTCTATTGAACTTGTCCAGAGAAGGATCGGTCCTCCCTTTCCGACAATCGGTATTTCTATCGCTAGAGTACTGGGAGAAGATGGGGAGATAAGGTAAAACCAGTAGGAAGTACCAAGTTCCATTGGAGAAAAAGAAGAGATCATAAGGTATACTGCATCTTCTCCTCGAAGCAATTTCAATCCTTCCACGGCTGTCCCCTTGGAAGGCCAGGTTTTTGCCTTTTCGAATGGGATTGTCTCTGCAGTACCTCCCTTATGTCTTACTACCTTCTGGGGTACGAATTGGGTGGGAAACTGCTTCAACTCCCCAATCTTTCTCCAATCTAAGTATCGATTATCAATTTGAATAGGCACTTTAGGTAACTGAATATCCCACGGGTACAGAAAGAGACTTTCCCCTGCACTACTCTTCCATACATCCGATTCGCCTATCGTGAATGCAGGTTCTCCAGGCATAGAAGGAACTTTTACCCGGATAAGGGGAAAGGCGGGCCGTTCCGGAGATACATAGAAGCCAAGTATGAGGTAGGGAGAAGGATCCTTCTTGACCTTCAGAAACGCTTCGGGTGGAATCTTTTCCAGGTCTTTCCAGTGATCCTTCAGATACGCTTTAGCTTCTTCCCCGTTGGTACCTAAAGAAATCTTCCCTTCTACTCCTATAGGAAGGAGAAGAAAATATAAGATTCCTCTCGTATTATTTCTTATGACCAAATCTGCATGGAGGATTCCCTCGACAAGAAGGAGTATGAAGAGAAGTATCCTCCGAAGGTTCTTATTTTTTTCGAATCGCCAGGAGAGTAAGGTCATCATACTGATCATCCTCCATTATATGGGTATAAAAATTGTAATTAGGGAAATCCAGCTGTCTGGGGTTTGGGATGGGATGATGGAAATATCTGTCATACTGTAAAAAAGTTTTTTTCAAAAAAGCATCTACCTTCTCATCCACCATCACCCTGTTTTCGGCTCCCGCTCGTGGGTCTGGATACATGCGAAAGATCTTTTCTACGGCAACAAGGGCAAGAACTGTGGACTCTGCGGTAGGTTCGCAGGAAGAAAAATCAAAGATCAACTCTTCGTTAGGAACAGGTGAATAGAGCTTTTCCAATCGAAATGTTCCTTTGGACATCACAGCTTCAACGATCCCTTTGATCCGTTCAAATCCCATCATTTCATCTTCGACCGGTTCCTCCCCTTCTTTCTGGGGGGGAAGTTGTAGTATCGAGAAATCTGGCTTTCTTAGTTTCCGATGCGCCTCTTCCACACCGTCGGTGAACAGGAGTAGGATATCTCCGGCTTTCATGGGCACCAAAATCTGCTGGAATGGGGATTTCATCTCCAGCATGAAGTTGGGGAACACACCCGTAGCAGGACAGTCCGCCATCATACGTTGAACCAGTTGTCTCTGTTCCGCATCGTAGAGGTTCAGAATCCGGTCTCCCGCATGGGTAACGTGAGCACGCCCTTTCTGCATTTCCACCACACCTAAGGTCATGGCTGCAAAGCGTCCTCGAAACCCTTGGGATTCCACCACATCATTGATCTGGTACAGAAGAGGGACCATATTCAATCCTTTGGAAGCGCTCCACTGTCTAAAATACGTGCTGAATACCGTGGCAACCTGCACCATGATCAAGGCAGCAGGGACTCCCTTTCCCGCCACATCGCATTTGATGAAAGCGTACGTTTCAGGCGCCAGTTTCCGGAAATCGAAGTAGTCCCCTGATACTCCCTTGGCACCTTCATAGTACCCGAAAAACTCCCCTTCGGGAGTTTCTTCCTTGCCCGTAGTGAGTTTTTTCCCGCCAGGCCCTACCTCCAAAGGAATGAACATTTTCTGGACCTCTTTTCCAACAGTAAGGTCTTTACTAGCTGCGGCTGCCTTCACAAGACCCTGCGTCATCTGGTTTATGGTAGCTGCCAGCTCTGCGATTTCATCCCTCGTCTTTATTTCTATCACGTGATCCTTGAGTTGTTCCTTGTCTTCCGTATCTCGAATCACCTCTACCCCTTTCACCAGCCTACGAATCGGTATAATGATGATACTGGCGAGAATGAGAGCTCCCACGATCCCTAGCACCAACGCAACGAGGGCTATCCCTCCCGTAATGAGAATTAGGTAGTTCCTCGAGTCTTTCACTTGCTTTAGAATCGATTCTGTACTGACTCCTAATCGGACCATACCCCGAAAGTACCGATTTTCTCCCCGCACCCGATACAGCACGGGCTTGTAAAAGGTATAGAAGTTTCTGTCAAAATCAAGAAGGGTCGTTTGGAACTCTGGTTCACTGTAGATCTTGGCTCCTATCTCTAGAAGGCGAGCGTTTAACCGATTGTCCAGAGTCCGTATTCCCTCCTGTAGATCCTGTAGCCTTCTTCGAGATGTTTCATCGGTCCGCACTGCCAAGCCTATAGCCTCATTCGCTAAGACATCCAATTCCTTCGCTAGGGTACCTACCGCAGCTTCAGCAGCTGTATTGATCTCTACTGCCAGCAATCCTTCCTTTTCGGTTATCTCATCCTTAAGCTTGGATACCCCTGGATTCAAGATAGGACTATCGATCTTATTGAGAATTTCGGGATCGTTACTGGCCCAAACGTACCCAAAGTAGTTCAAATCCGTTTGCCCCCGTCCTGTAATGGTAGCAAACCGAGCCTCTTTCATGGCGGAAATCTGAGCAGGCAATACTCCTAACTCAAGGGTGTTTCCACTAGGTAGGTAGGTTCGGGCTCCCGAGGCCAAACTTTCCATCAGTACCGAAACACGCTGCACCAACCCTTCAGCTAGGTTCCGTTCCTGATTCCGGGTCATGTAGTACCCTAACGGAATGGACACCATTAGTACCACGGCTATGATCAGCACCGTTATGAAAAAGGTAAACTTTAACCGTAACCCAAACCCTCTTCGTTTCATTGCCCGTAGCCTCTCCCGCTTCACTTCCCAAGGGGTTCCCACACCGGTAAGGAGTGCTAGTGCCTCCAACCGTAATCGTTTTCCCTCCTGAAGAATAGCACCGATTCGATAGGTAGAAAATAGAGCCACTATCCCTAGGAACATTACAATTGTCCAGATCACCACTCCATTGAGGGTGATGGAGAATGGCGGACGTTGCAGTATTTTCTGGATCGGTTGGTACAGGAGGCTGTAGTCTCCAAACTTGAGGGTTCCCCCGCGTTCTAACTTGAGGAGATCTCGGGCAAAGGCGATCCCTCGTAAGGGATGTTCTACCGCAACCCGATACTCTCCGCCCTGCACTTCCTGGATCACAGGACCTACAATGGTTCGGTCATTTCGGACAGTGAATCCTCCCTCCGCTAGGGTGAATTGGTAATCGTAGGGCTCCCTTCCATCCCGATCTAGGATTACCCTGCGCACTAGTCCGTCTTCGGCAAATCCCCTTCCCAACAGGGAAAGCCGAATCCGACCTGTATCATCGCGACTAGCCTCTACGAAACTAATATAGGTGACCGGTACGTATTTGTTCAGATGAACCACAAGGGTTTCATCTGGACCCACATTCCCTACCGAATCCACTGCGGAGACCCGTATAGCCCAAACACCATTGTCATAGTTGCGGAATTGAAGGTTGGGGACGGTAGTCGTGAAGGTCCTGCGGAGAGGACCAAAGGAAACAGGTATGGGCATTAGAGGATCCTTTGTTTCTCCTACAAATATGACTTCATACCGGTATTCGACTACGTCCTCGTCCTTAGGAGGATCCCATTCGATCGTAAAGGTATTGGAAACTAAAAATCCTAGTTCATCCCTAGGGGGACGACGGAATACCACCTTTCCTGGCGGAGTAGTATCTCGATAGAACCGAAGAGTAGTTGGGCTAGACCAGTTTCCCGCATAATCTTGGGCGGAAACATGAACGTACCATTCTCCATCCTCACTCGCTTTGAACTCTACGGTCCGTACGTTTTCGAGAACCATCAGCCTCCGTTCTGGGGAAGGGGTAGGGGAACGAGTCCATTCATACCAGAATCCTGCAATCCCAGATGAATCCCGAGGTGGAACAAGCTGGAATCGAGCCGTATCCAACCGCGTTCGGACATGGGCTTGAAAATTTAGGGGAACGACTCCGGGAGGTTGGACAGTAGTATCTGGCTTCAACAGGACAATTCGAGAGGTGTCCCCTCGCTTATTTTCCCAGAACACAAACAGTTCCTTTCCAAGCACTATAGGACGAGGGAAGGTAGAAACTCCTGCAATGGGACTCAGATCTTTTTCTATCCAGAGAGCTCCCTGTTTCTGCGCCAGAATGACATGATCATCCCCTTTTCGGTTATCGAACCAAAGGAGGAACAGGGTTCCTTTAAAGGGTACGATCTGGGGGAAATTGCAAGACTTGAATCCTGTAGTGATCCGTTCGGGGAGGGTTTTATACGTTCCATCCGGATTGAGTTCCCCATAGTAGATCTGCTTGGATTCTCGCCCAAAGCGGCGTTCCCAAGCAATTCCTATCACTCCATTGATGGAAGCTAGATGAGGACGTTGGTTGTCGAACAGTCCGGGACGGGTAGTTCTACCCGGAATCGGTTCTTCGAATCCTGTCAGCCATCGTAAAGGCCCCCAAGTCCTTCCCCCATCTCGGCTAGTTTTAAGGTACAATTGGTAAGCTCCCCCTTCCCCTGCCTGTAAAGCCTGGAACACTACATATTCCATTCCCTTGTAGGATAAGTGGTAGGGAAGAAAGCTTAAGGTAACCTCGGGCTCTGGAGCTAGGGGTGCGAGTTCAGTCCAACCAAGGCCGTTTTCTGAAACCGCATAGAGAATCGATAGTATATCTCCCCGTTCCTGGGTTACGAACAGGATGAATCCCCCATCTTCCTTTGCGAACAAACGGGGAGCTAGGGTGGTCCGTTCGGTGATCTTGGAGGAGGCGTTCTGAAAGGTTCCTCCCCCATCCTTGGAGACAAAAAAGTCGATCTTATTCTCCGATGCAAGGACTGCCACCGTGATGATCCCTGTATGGGTGACGGCAAAGGAAAAGATAGAGGTTTCGTTTCCGAAGAATCTGTAAGGACCGGCAAACCGGGAGTGTTCTTTCCAGTCTCTCCCATTCTTCGAAACTCGTAGGGATAGAAAGATCTGATACTCTCCCTCTCGAGTAGGAACAAACTCCTGGTACATGAGAACGATCATCTCTCCCCCAGCTCGTACTTGAGGGAATCTGCCCCCTACGGCAGGAATGAACTCTGGATCCTCCCAATAGAGATCCTGGGCTTGGAGAGGGTGTGGTATCGATAGGAGCAATCCCAGGAAGAGAATGGCTATCGTTAGATCCTTGATTCGATCCTCCTTTTCAATTCCAGCAATGGGGGATAGTTCTTACTTTCTTTATTCTGAAGAAGACGTTGTACGATGGCAAGGGCTTCGAAATAGTTTCCCTCAATGTACCGTTTTTCGGCCAACCGGTACTGTTCTTCCGCTACACTGGAAAGTACGATGGAGGTCTGCCCCCCGGTATCGATCTGGATTCTATCCTTCAATTCTATGGCTTTCGTGTTTTCAGGGTTCAGTTCGATGGCTCGGTTCAACTGCTCTAACGCAATAGGGAACTGTGCACGAACATTCCCCGTAACGATCCGTAAGGCTGCTCGATACAACTCTTCAGACTCAGCCAGAGCTTTTGGATCCGGTGGAGGGATACGAATCCCTAACCTGATCTCTGCGTTGTAGATCGCTTCTTTTAGTCCTGTAAAATTGGGATCGATCTGTTCCAAGTCCTTTAAATCAATGTAGGCTTCCTGGGGGTTCGAGGCCATTTTCGCCTGGGCTTCCCGAAACTTAGTACGGAATAGGGTTGCAAACCCATCCCTATCCTTTAACTGGGCTATCCGAAGGGAGAGAACGCTGGCTTGCTGATTGAAGGGGAATGCAAGGAGTACTGTTCGAATCTTCTCCTCTGCAGCAGTGAACGCATCGAGAGCTTCCCTTCGATTTCCCCTTTCCAAGAGGGATCGTCCTGTTTCGAAGTCTTTCCGAGCTAAACTTAACAATTGGCTCATCTCCACATAGAGGGGATCGGTTGGAAGGAGCTCTCTACTGGATTTCACGAATAGAGCAGCTCGAACGAAACCCAACCAGTAGGTAATTTCCGGGTTATCCTCTGGTTGGGTAGCTCTCCAGCGGGTCTGTGCCCGAAGGAGGATGTTTTCCGAATCATCGAAAGCATTCAGATAGTATAGCCTCTTTGCTTCATTGATCAGTTGCCGAACCTCGGCTACTACAAGCTTGTTCTCTGCATCTTGGATAGCAGCGTTCAGACTTAGAAGCAGAGCATCGCTTTCCCTACGAAACCTGGGATCCTCCTGATAGGACAGAGAAAGAGAAAACCGTTGCCGTGCCGCTCCTAAATTTTCTCGCGCCTGCTCAAATCGGTTCTGAGCTATAGCTGCCTGGGCCTCTTGAACTCGGCGGTTTCCTTCGTTTCGATACCTTTCGGCCAATAGGATATTTTCTCGAGCCTTTGTTCCTAGGGTAACAGCCCCGGGTAGGATAGTTCCCTGCAATGAACTTCGGATACTATCTGCCCGATCTATCTTCTGACGAATCCGGGGATCGGAACGGGCCGGTGGAATCTCGTTCCGATACTGGGAAAGGTATCGACCTACCGCTTCTAACAAAGCCTCAGCAGTCGGAGAGAGATTTTGAAGAAGAGCAATCGTTCGATCCGGGTACTTTACCAGTAGCTTTTCTTCTTGTCCTTCTGCAATCTGCACCACCTCCTCCACCCCTTCGAACCATTCGGTCGCTTTGCGGTATGCTGCCAGGATTTCCCGGTGTTTATCCTCTAGGGGGAATAGATCCAACATCGCTAACCTATCCACTATCTCCACTTCATTCCGTTCCCAAAAAGTCAGGCGATCAGAAAGTTTTATGGCAATTCGATCCAACGCTACCCAACTCTCCTGGGGAATAAACGGATTTCCCCGTATCTCCTTCTGAAATAGTTCCCATTCCCTTCTATCCTCCTGGGTTCGTTCCTTGCTTGTACGGAGTGAACTCCTCAGGATCTCCAATGCAGCTCGATCATTGGGCATAGAATCCAGATCAGATTTCAATGCAAGGTATTCCCCTACCAATCGTTGGTACTGATTGATCCCCTTGGTACGTACCATCTGATCGATCCATAGAGGGAAGTAATCCTCTACCAAGTCCCAATACACTGAAACAGGTCTGCTTCCAACGAGGGGAAGTGCCTCGAAGTAGATCCGTTCAAGCCGATCTGCAATCTGTTTTAAGGTTTGTACGCGTTGAAAGGCTAGGGAAGCTTGTTCCCATTGGGCCTGATCATAGAACGTTTCTCCTTCCAGGTATACGGTCCGGATACGATCGGAAAGGGTAACGAGTATGGGGAAAAATCTATCCCAAAGAAGTTGCATTGCTGCCCCCCGAATTCCCTCTGGGGTTTTCGATGTACTTCGTCCACCGATGATTCGATGCAGGAACCCTAGAAAGATATCCTCATTGGTCACTCTTCTTATCTGGATAAGTTTTTCATTCTGATCTTTCAACTCTTCCACTGATTCGGCGGCAACCTTGAATAAGACAGAGGCTCGCGAGAAGGTTTCAAGGAAAGCTCCAAGAGCAGCTCTCACTTCCTCATCCTTCCCTTGACGGATCCTATCCTGAAGACTGTTTGCTAAAGATATGTACTGATTCCGAAACCGTAGGAACTGTTCCGATGTTCGCCGTACGGTATCCAGAATGGAATAGACCCTTGTTTCTACGATGTTGCCATACTTGGCATCTGTGAAAAACTCTCTTCCGATATCGAATCCTCCCACATAGAGTTCAACAGCGCTACCGTAATCCTTCCGCTCTAACGCCATCGCTGCTTGGGCCATCAAATCGTTGAACCGATTCTGGTTATAGACGAACTGGGCAGATTCTTTTGCTTTCTTTAAAGCGACTCGGGTTGTTTCATTGGGAGCTGCGTCCAGAGATTCCAGTTCCCTGATAATAGAAAGAGCTTTCTCAACATCCTTCTGTTCATACAGGACCTTGATTAGATCCTCGTATTTATCATAGTACTCGCCGCGGATGGCGCGGATTCGTCGAATCAGGTTCTCTGCTTCTTCGATCCGCTCAGGATCCTTTCTAGCAGCCTCTGCCAGTACCACCAGGGCTTCGTTGTACCGCTTTTCGATGATCAAACTACGGGCCAATGCAATCGGGTCTTCCTTGACTCCTCCCGCAACAAGGAGATAGGAAGGGAAAAAACATAGGAGTGTATAGAGGATGAAAAACCGAACTATCCCCCCCATCATACGACTAAACAGTTCCTCTTTAAATAATAACAACTTTTTATTGCCCTATCATCTAAGTATTCTATCTAGTTATCGGCAGAAACATAAGAGGTTGTATCAGTCTGTGCCGATAATAGATTTTGGGTGTTTCTAGGTGTATATTCTTATATGGTAAAGATGAAAAAGGTACCCGCTTTTGTAAAGGAATCTCTCATTCTCGCGATACTGGGATGGGGGCTTGTCCTAATTCCAGGTCTCATGGCTTCCGAGTTCCAGGACCTCTATGGGGATACCAGCAAGTTTTTCGAATTCATTCAGGATCCCAACACAGGTTTGACCATCTTCCCAATCCTCACAATTCCTGTGGGTGGGGAGTATGAAGGGATGGGAACCGCCTATACTGCCATTGCCAGAGATTCCAGCTTCTTCGATGCCAACCCTGCGGCATCATCTTTTCTAGAATACACGGAACTAGGATTCCTACACAACAATTGGATCGCCGATACCAACATTGAGGGTCTGGTATACACAAAGCGTACGGATACTTCGGGGTATGCGATCGCAGCAAAGTTCCTCTATGTTCCCTTTACAGGGTACAACATCTGGGGCGAACGCACTTCCGCTGGATACTATTCAGAGACCATCGGAATTTTCAACTATTCGCGAAATTTTTTCCGGAGTTACGAATTCAACGGCCTCGCAGTAGGGACCAACCTAAAGGTAGCCCTCCGACATATTCCTGAATCCATCGCTTCTGGTCAATCCGCTGTTGGCGTCATGACCGATATCGGTGTGCTAACTCGGTTCAACTTCCTCAAATTCTATCCGTCCCGCAGTAAAAATGCATCCTTAGGGGTTGTGGTAAAAAATGTAGGCCCCTATGTGTTAGGAGAACCTCTTCCGACCTCGGTTACAGTAGGTTTCGGGTATTGGCCACTTCGTCCCTGGGCTATTGCCTTTGACTTAAACATTCCTTTCAGTTTTGACCCTTCCAAGTATCCAGCTGAGCGGATGAGCTATGCATGGGGGACTAGTGTAGCAATCACGAATTTTTTCTCCCTTCAGAGCGGTTTTCTGCTGAAAGGAGGAAATCCTAGATTCAGCTTAGGAAGTATGGTAGGACTGGATACCATCTCTTTCGTAGCCAATTACACCCTCGATATGACCACCCAGTTCACAAACTTGGACCGGTTCAGCATCCAATTAAAGATCAATCTAGGGGATGAAGGAAGAAAGGCAAAAGCCCAGAAAGTAGAGGATCTGTACCTTTCTGCGGTAGAAGCTTTTGCCCGAGGGGAGTTCCAGAAATCCCTTGAACTCTGTGATCAAGCTCTAGCCATAGATCCCACCTTTACCCCCGCAAGAGAAACGATCCAAAGTATAGAGCGCTCTCTGAAGCTGCAAAAGGAAATCGAAGCAAGGCAAAGAATCGAATAAGCTTTTAAGAGAGACTCCGAAGGAGGAAATGATAGAGAAAAAGATACACTCGATCCCTAGCTTGTCCCTTCTGTTTCTTTCCTATACTGCCTTTTTCCAACTCCTTTAAGAACCGCTTACGCTTCTTTTCGGTAAATCGACATTCCAGCGCCAACAAAAGACCTTGAGCCTCCTCGACATCCTCCGGATTCAGAGCGAGTTTCTCTCCCCTTCTCCATCGATCCAACAGTGCATCAAAGGGTACTTCTTCCCATTCTTCCAATAAGGTTTCCAGGTTCCGTATCAGAGAACTTTCCTTGAAATGGATATGATCTAGTTTTTCCTGCAAGCTTCGTGTGAGAGTAGTAACCTCTTCCCGTGCATAGTATCGCTTAGCCAATCCCCGAAAGGTAAGGATACCTGCCAGGAAGGAAAGAACTATTTCATCGATCACGGGAACAGGATCTCGAATCACATAGGAGAAAAAAAAGTACGCTAAGAGAAATGAGACTGCCGCAAGGACAAACCGTTCTGGGAACCATCGGTCCGCTACCCAGCGCTGAATAGCTTTTTTTAGAATTCCTTGCAACTCTTCCTTAAAAAGATTGATGGATTCGATACGCGGTTCTGCACCATACCGCCCCTCTAGGGAACTTTTTTTAAGTCGCTCAATCCATTCCAATGTCCCTTCCAGAGGATGGAGGAACTGCGGCACACCGTCTTGAATCCGAAGATGGAAGAGGAAAATCGTTTCGTCCTTCATCGCCCCATCTTCAACCATGAGCACCTCTACTTGTCAAGGTCTTTCCCTTTTCATTACTGTAAAAAAGTGAAAGCGAACGTACTATTTGACGAGTTTTACAGGTCCTTTTACTCCGATCGTTGGCTCCCATTGAAAGCCTCGATGTTAAGTCCGGTTTTTTTCATACCCTTTCAGCAAGAACTGAAGAAACCCTACTTCCTGAACCTCGCCTCTTACCTTGCCGTACGATCTCTGGGAGAGGTAGGGAACCAAGAAGTCCTCGATCTCTGTGCTGCTCCAGGAGGTAAAACTCTGGTGCTCGCTAGCTCTCTGGGCCCTGAAGGATTCATTGTAGCCAACGAGAGATCCAGTGCTCGAAGAAGTCGGTTGAAGCGGGTTCTGGAAGAATACCTGTCTCCAGAGAAACTGTCTCGGATTAAAATCACGGGTCACGATGCAGGAAGGTGGGGATTATACGAACAGGATCGGTATGACCTCATCTTATTAGACGTCCCCTGTTCCTCTGAACGCCACTTATTGGAAAGACCTTCCCATCTAAAGAAATGGTCTACAAACCGTACCCGACAATTGGCTCAACAGGCCTATGCAATGGTTCTTTCTGCCCTCATGGCCCTTAAACCCGGTGGAAAGCTTTTGTACTGCACCTGCGCCCTTTCTCCCCTGGAAAATGATGGGGTGATGGAACGGGTATGGAGGAAAAAGGGGAAGGAAGTAAAAATCCTTCCCATAGAGATACAGGATCCTCAAGTGGTCGTTGAACCCACTAAGTTCGGGGTACAGATCTTGCCCGATCTGTCCCACGGAGCAGGCCCTTTATACTTGAGTCTCCTTACCAAACAGGGACCCAACCGGGTTGATCAAGAAGAAAGGTTCGGGTAAGTATCATTCACCATGCATCAGGATCTGCTGTCCACCTTGAATCTACCTCAACGGGAAGCGGTAACTACATTAGAAGGTCCTCTTTTAATTCTTGCGGGAGCTGGATCGGGGAAAACCCGGGTCATCACCTACCGAATCGCTTTTATGTTACAGAAAGGGATCCCTCAACAGGCGATCCTTGCCATGACCTTCACCAATAAAGCTGCTCGAGAAATGCAGGATCGATTGAAATCCCTCACTCAACGCAAATTGTCCAACCTTGTTGTATCCACCTTTCATGCTTTTGGGGTGATGGTCCTTCGTAAGCATATACCTCTATTGGGGTACCGGGAAAATTTCAGTATCTACGATACCGCAGACCAGATGGCACTGGTAAAAGAAACGGCTCGTGAACTGAAACTCGATCCAGATTCTCTGGAACTAGGAAAAGCCCTACGAATATTCTCCAGCATCAAGACCCATAGAGCATCCTGGGATTCTTCAAACGAGCACTTCAGACCCCTCTACCAGGAGTATCTATCCCATCTGAAAGCCTACAATGCAGTGGATTTCGATGATCTGATCCTTCTCCCTATCGAAATCTTCACTGGATACCCGGAAGTATTAGAGGAATACAGAAAACGATTCCGATACATCCTGGTAGATGAGTTCCAGGATACATCCATGCAGCAGTACGAACTGCTGAAACTGATTGCAGACGGCAGCCGCAACGTCTGTGTAGTAGGTGACGATGATCAGTCCATCTACTCCTGGAGAGGAGCCAACTATAAGAACATTGAACGATTCGAACAGGATTACCCAGAACGAAAGGAAATAAAACTGGAGCAGAACTACCGATCCACCAACACGATTCTTGAAGCTGCCAATCGAGTCATCGCCAATAACAGGAACCGCAAACACAAAAATCTTTGGTCCAGAGTAGATGGAGGTAGACCGATCGAAGTTCAGTATCCAGAGAACGAACGAGAGGAAGGAGCGTTCATTTCCCGAACGATCAAATCCCTCCTGTTCACCGACCGGATTACCTACGAGGACATTGGGGTTCTCGTTCGGACGAATGCTCTATTACGAGACTTGGAAGAAGCTTTTCTTTCTGAAAACATCCCTTATAGGATCTCGGGCGGAGACTCTTTCTACCAACGCAAAGAGATCAAGGATATCCTGGCCTATCTCAGGCTGATGGGGAACCCTGATGACGATGTAAGCTTCCTTCGAATTATCAATACTCCTCGCAGAGGAATTGGGCGGAAAAGTCTTGAGCTTCTCGGAGAGGCTGCACGGCAGCATGAGTGCTCGCTCTATTCCATCGCTACCCTCATGTGCCAAAGTACGGATGCACCTCTTTCAGGAAAGGTTAAGGAAGAGCTCGGGTCCTTTCTTTCGCTCATCGAGACTTATCGGGAGAAAGCTTTGCATCCTAGGCAGTTGGCACTTACAGTCCAATCCCTTATTACAGAACTCGATTACTGGGGATACCTAGTACAAGAATACCAGAAGAACGACCAGATTGCCAAATGGAAATTCCATAATTTGGAGATTCTTGTACAATCCATCGGGGATTGGGAGAAGGATCCCGAGAACCTCTCCCCAGGCCTCTACAGTTATCTTAATCGAATCAGCTTGCTCACCCGGGATGACATCGAGGAGGAGACAGAGAAAGGAAAGGTCAACCTGATGACCATCCACGCTGCAAAGGGGTTGGAGTTCCGAGTCGTGTTCCTAGCTGGAGTAGAGGATGGAATCCTGCCTCATGCACGTTCATTGGAAGAAAACGAGGTAAACCTTGAAGAAGAGCGGAGGCTTTTCTATGTTGCCCTCACCCGGGCAAAGGAAAAGCTATACATTACTGCATGTAAGAAACGAAGAATCCTTCGGGACATTCAGGAGATGATTCCCTCTCCCTTTCTAGAAGAAATCCCCCCGGACCTCTTGATTCTTCACACCGAGGAATCACCCCTTACGAGGGAGGAAGCAAAAAATGCCCTGGCTTCGTTGAAACAGCGGTTTGCAGAGAGATAGACCACGAAGGGGCTTTTCCGATACAATATTCTTATGATCCAGGTAAGAAAAATCCCTTACTATCTCTTGGTATTGGGATGGGTCTTCTTTTCCTGTTCTGAGCCCGAAACTTTGAAAGGGACAGGGTCTTCCACGATCGAACCTGTTTCTGTGAAAGACATCCCTGGCACGGTCCGTATTAAAAAGCCTCTGGTGTGGAAAATAGGTAAACCAGGAGGCACTTGGTACGACACCTACAAGGAAGACCCAAAGAGTTACAATCCATTTTCGAACCTCGACGGAACCCATACAATCGTGACGAATTTTCTCCTGGACTACCTATTCGATTACGATACGGATACCCGCACTTGGAAGGGTTTTCTCATCGACTCTTTCGAGGTAAAAGTAGACAAGGAACACGATAAAATGGAACTGATCTGTACCTTGCGAAAAGATGTGTACTGGAGTGATGGGGTACAGATGACAGTGGATGATATCATTTTCTGGTACAACGAACTGGAGGGGGATCCCGAGATCTACCCTGTTGGAACACAGGGACAGTACGTGCAAATGAATGATGGCCGAAAAGAAAGAATCCTGGTGGAAAAGGTCGACACCTTTACCTACAAGTACAAATTTCCCCGTATTGTTCAGAACCCTGTACTGATGGTGAACGCTTCTAACATCGTACCCAAGCATATTTGGGAACCAGTGAAAAAACAAGGGAAAAAGGCCACCCTGGACTTCTGGGGCTTGAACACTCCTCCAGAGAGACTGGTCGGTAATGGACCTTTCCTGCTAGAGAAGTACGTTCCAGGCGAGCGATTAGTGTTTCGCCGGAATCCTCGCTATTGGATGAAGGATGAGCAGGGAAATCCCCTTCCCTATCTGGAACGAATTGTATTGACCCTTACCCCGGACACGAATGCCGAGCTCCTTAAGTTCCAGAAGGGAGAAATTGAGTCATATGCCCTGCGGGGGAAGGACTTAGCTACCCTTTTGCCGGGTGCTGAAACCAGGAAATACACCATCTACAATGGGGGACCCGCAGAAGGGTATCCCGCACTCATCTTTAACCAGAATCCCAATACGCTGCCGCCGGAAAAGTTCCGATGGTTCACCAATCCCAATTTTAGAAGAGCCATCAGTTGTCTAATCGACCGCGAAACCATTATCAACCAAACCATCAATGGATTGGCCGAACCTCTATACCACATCATTTCAGAATACAACCGTTTCTATGCACCCGAACTATCGATCCCCTATACATACAACCCTGACAAAGCTCGAGAGCTCTTGAACAAGGCCGGTTTCAAAGATCAGAATGGAGACGGCATGCTAGAGGATTCGGAGGGGAAAACCGTATCCTTCGAAATCATGACTCACAGTCAGGATACGGTGCTCCACGATTACCTCAACATTATCATCACCGACTTAGGAAAAGTGGGGATTCGGGCAAAACTCCAAGTTGTAGACTTTAACGTGGTGGCTCAAAAACTGTTAAATACGTATGATTGGGATTGCTGGTTAGCGAGCTTTGGATTTCCTACCTTTCCTGAACAGTGGTACAATGTGTGGCGCTCGGATGGGAATCTACATTACTGGCATCCTAAGCAGAAAACCCCCACTGCTGAATGGGAAAAGAAGGTGGATGCTTTATACGAGCAACTTATTTTTACCTACGACGAGGAGAAAGTCCGGGAACTGTATTACCAATTCCAGAAAGTACTCCTGGATGAAATGGTGATCATTCCTATCTTCCGACGGTACACTTTTACCGCTGTATATAACAAATGGGGCAACATAAATTGGGACATTCGACATCCGATCGGAGATGGATATCGAAAAGTATTTCTGATGGGAAATGAGTAAAAGGATTCTTTCATTCTTCAACGACCATCCCCTTCTCACCTTCATTCTGCGTCGAGTATCCGCAATGATTCCCATCCTGCTGGTGACAATCTTCTTTTTCTTCTTCTTCATGAGTCTTGCCCCAGGGGACTTTTTCTCAACGTACTATCAGAATCCGGAGATCGATCCTAAAATCATCGACCATTACCGCAAGGAATTTGGATTGGATCAACCGTTCTACATTCAGTTCCTTCACTGGTTGAAGAAGGTACTGATCGATCACGATCTAGGGATGAGCTTTTCCTACCGACAACCGATTTTAGACCTCATAAGGCCTCGGATGGCGAACACGATCCTCTTAAACAGCTTTTCCCTCCTCTTCACGTTCCTGCTGGCTTATCCGATATCCTTCTACTTTGCGTATAGACCTAAGAAAGGTATCGAACGGGGAGTAAACTTTGTCACATTGATCCTCTACTCTACCCCTTCTTTTTTCCTCGCCCTTTTGGGTCTTATCATCGCTGCAGCAACCGGGATCTTTCCCTTAGGAGGAGCTACTAGTGTAGAGTACGATACTCTCTCGTGGATAGGCAAAGTTTGGGATCGAATTCACCATCTTCTTCTACCCGTTCTAATTGGCTTTTTAGGCGGGCTAGCGGGAAGCATTCGGAGCATGAAGGTTCTCTTGCAGGAAGAGTTCCGCAAACCTTACATAACAGCTGTACGAGCCCGGGGAATCGACGACGTGGGAGTGATCAAACATGCGTTTCGAAATGCTCTCATACCCTTTATCACCGGGATGTCGGACATCCTGGCAGGTCTTATCTCTGGCTCCCTCTTTGTAGAAATCATCTTTGGATATCCAGGCATCGGGAAACTCATGTACGAGGCTACGTTAAGACAGGATTACTATCTCGTCTTGACCAATATGATCTTGGGGGATGTCCTTGTCCTTTTTGGGATCCTTCTCTCCGATATCCTGCTGGCAGTAGCAGATCCGAGGGTGAGAATCAAATGAAACTCTTTGTAGGAACTCCGTTAGAAATTCCTTACCTCAAGTTTAAGAAACAAAAACTCGGCGTATTTAGTCTAGGGATACTGCTACTACTCTATACAGCCCTTTTGTTCGAGGGATTCCTAGCACCCTACGGTCCTAACACCAAATTTCGGGACAAATCGTACCACCCTCCCCACCGGGTCCGATTTTTCAAAGAGGGAAAGTTCATTGGTCCGTACGTGCACGAGTACGTGCTGGTAAATCCCATTTTTAAATCCTACCAGGTAGACCGTTCCAAGGTGCATCGAATTCGGTTCTTTGTACCCGGTGAACCGTATAAACTACTCTTTTTTATTCCCTCAACCCTACATCTCTTTGGCACTACAGATGGCGCTCCAGTTTTCCTCTTGGGGACGGACAATCTGGGAAGAGACCTTCTCTCCCGGATGATCTACGGCGCAAAGATATCTCTCACGATAGGGTTTGTCAGTATCTTTCTAGCCCTGTTTGGAGGAATCCTCATTGGAGGGCTCTCTGGATACATTGGGGGTATCACTGATTGGCTCATTATGCGGTTAGCAGAAATCATTATTCTTCTACCCACCTTCTACTTCTTTCTATTCCTGCGGTCTGTCATGCCTTCCGATATTTCTCCGGGACAGCGTTTCTTCTACATTACAGCTATACTAGCCATTCCCAGTTGGGCAGGAAGTGCCCGGGGTATACGAAACTGGGTTCTATCCCTGAAGAATGCCGATTTCGTAGTCGCTGCCGTGATTGCGGGGGCTTCCAAAGTAACGATCCTTCTCCGTCATATCATTCCCCAGATCCGTCACATCCTAATTCTGAACATCACCTTGAGCGTTCCAGGAATCATCCTTGGGGAGGCAGGATTGAGTTTCCTTAATTTGGGAATCACCGAACCCTCGGTGAGTTGGGGCATGTTGATGAATGCAGCGATGGACATCAATATCTTACTTCGGTATCCCTGGTTACTGAGTCCTGCCCTCATCATCATTGTAACGGTTTTTTCTTTTTTTGCCTTTGGGTATGCCCTAAAGGATGCGTTAGATCCCAGATCGTAAGGTTGCACCATGAACCCTTTGCTCCTACAGATAGAGAACCTCACCACTGAGTTTCAAACTGTTACGCACAGAACTCCTGCGGTCGAAAAGTTGAACCTTACCCTGCAGGAGAACGAGATCCTCGGAGTAGCAGGTGAGTCAGGCTGTGGAAAGAGTGTCACGATTCTTTCTGTTCTCAGGTTATTACCCCCGAATGGGACGATCCACAAGGAGTCTAAAATCTTATACCAAGAGAGAAATCTCCTCCAACTTTCAGAAAAAGAGATGAACTCCCTTCGAGGGAAGGACCTATCTATCGTATTCCAGGAACCCATAGGCAGTTTTAATCCTCTCTTTCCTGTGGGAAAACAGATCATGGAGGTAATCCGAACCCATGAACCTGAGGTACCCGTGAAACAAGCATGGGAACGGGCTATCGAACTTTTTCGACAGGTTAGGATCCCACATCCTGAGCTGAGGATCCAGGATTACCCCTTTCAATTTTCCGGAGGAATGCTACAACGGGCCCTCATCGCCCTTGCTCTAGCCTGCTCTCCCCGTATTTTATTTGCCGATGAACCTACTACTGCATTAGATGCCTCAACCCAGATCGGAATCCTTGATCTTCTGTTAGAACGGAAAGAAGCAACGGGCATGTCGATCTTCTTCGTATCTCATGATTTATCCCTCCTAGAAGGAATCAGCGATCGAATCTGCGTGCTCTATGCCGGACGAATGGTGGAAGCTTGCACAGCCAAGGAACTCCACACCCATCCTCTTCATCCGTACACCCAGGATCTGCTGGAAGCCGTTCCTAGAAAAGGAACCTTCAAGAAGGAAAAACGTCTTTACTCCATCCAAGGGAAAGTACCCGACCCCCAGAATCGACCTACGGGGTGCAAGTACCACCCCCGCTGCTCCAAAGCTTTTGATCGATGCAGAAAAGAAGAACCCGAACTATTTGGAAACGAATCCCATCTTGTAAGGTGTTGGTTGTATGTCGATGCACATTGAAGTTACAGGATTGGTAAAACAGTACTCCCTTAAAGCAGGGTTATTTGCCCGTAGTAAAGACCGGGTTCATGCGGTTAACGGAGTATCCTTTTCTATTCCTAGAGGGCAGACCCTAGGAATCGTGGGTGAGTCGGGGTGCGGAAAAACTACTACAGCTAGGCTTCTTCTTAGAGTGGTGGAACCGGATGCGGGAGTATTCAAGTTTGAAGAGGTGGAAAACGTCTTCTCACTACCAGAGGAAGAATTGAAAACTGTACGATCCCGAATGCAGTACATCTTCCAAGATCCCTACAATTCTTTGAACCCTAAGATGCTCGTTCGCGATATTGTAACAGAACCCATTCGGTACCGAGGGAACTACACCCGCAGGGAATTGGAGAGGAAAGCAGCAGAACTGCTAGAGCACGTGGGGCTCTCTCCTATGGACTCAAGAAAGTATCCCCATGAGTTCTCTGGAGGACAACGTCAACGAATCAGCATAGCTCGGGCCCTCTCGTCCAAACCCTCTTTCATTGTATGTGATGAACCCGTTTCCTCCCTCGATGTATCCATCCAATCCCAAATCCTGAATCTACTGATCGATCTACAAAAGGAATTAGGGATTACCTACCTGTTCATTGCCCATAATTTGGCCGTAGTATTCTATATGAGCGATACGATGGCCGTCATGTATACAGGCAAGATTGTGGAAATGGGACCTTCGGAAGAACTATATCGGAATCCCCTGCATCCGTATACCCAACTTTTAATTAAGACTCTTGATTCAGAAGCTCGAAAAGATCCCTTAGTCAAAAATGATTCCGGGGAAGTACCTAGTTTGATCCATTACCCTACCGGTTGCACCTTTTTCCCTCGCTGTCCCCGAAGGCAACCGAACTGTCTGGAAGCATTTCCACCATTGGAAAAAAAGGGATTGGAGCATCAGGTAGCCTGTTACTTTGCCTCTCCGGAATCTTCGAATTCTAAAGCTGGCGGTAAGTACTCAGAAAATCTCTCAGACGATTCATAGCTTCCCGAAGGGAATCCTTGTTAGGAAGGAACACCACCCGAAAATGATCCGGTTCTGGCCAGTTAAATCCGGTGCCCTGAACAAGGAGGATCTTCTTCTCCAACAGTAAATCAAGGATAAACTGTTGATCATTCTTTATGTTGTACTTCTTTACATCGATCTTAGGGAAACAGTAGAGTGCCCCTTTAGGTTTCGTGGTGGAAATTCCCGGAATACTATTTAGAAGCTCATAGCAAAGGTCTCGCTGTTCTCGTAGCCTTCCCCCTGGAAGTACGAGATCATTGATACTCTGGTATCCTCCTAAAGCCGTCTGAATGGCATACTGAGCAGGTACATTAGAGCACAACCGCATGTTACTCAGGATATCTAGACCTTCCCGATAATCTTTTGCAATTGCCTTGTTCCCGCTTAGGACCATCCAACCTGCCCGGAATCCTGCAGCGCGGTAAGCCTTGGACAACCCGTTCATAGTAATACAGAAGATGTCGGAAGACAAAGAGGCAATGGAAACATGTTCCACCCCATCGTACACGATCTTATCGTAGATTTCATCGGCAAATACGATCAGCTGATGTTCGGCTGCAATGTCATGGATCTTCTGTAAAACTTCTCTAGGATATACGCTTCCTGTAGGGTTGTTGGGGTTGATCACCACTATCGCTTTCGTATTCGGTGTGATCTTCCCGTGGATATCTTCGATATCGGGAATCCAATCCTGTGATTCGTCACACCGATAGTGGACCGCTCTTCCACCCGCTAGATTGGCGGCTGCTGTCCAAAGGGGGTAATCAGGGGAAGGAATTAGAACCTCATCCCCATTGTTCAGCAACCCCTGCATCACCATAACGATCAGTTCGCTCACTCCGTTCCCAATATAGATGTCTTCTACCCCTACACCAGGAATCCCTTTCTGCTGACAGTACTGCATGATGGCCTTCCGAGCGGGGAAAATACCCTTACTGTCAGAGTATCCCTGAGCATTGTGCAAATTGATGATAATATCGTGAATGATCTCATCGGGTGCATCGAATCCAAACGGCGCAGGATTCCCGATATTCAGTTTGAGGATCGTGTACCCTTCCTCCTCCATCCGTTTTGCCTGCTCCAATACTGGTCCACGAATGTCATAGCAAACATTCTCTAACTTTTCGGACTTACGGAAGAATCTAACTTCCATGGGTAACCTCCGACTTACTATACATCCATGCAGTAGCGTCTTGAATGAATTTTGAAAGTACCAACACCATCAGATTTTCTTTGAACCCATCTACGTATCGAGCCCATTGCTTTGGAGAGTACTTGGACCGGAACCAGTCGCATTGTTCATGCAAAACTCTCTGTTCTGCAGCGTCTTCTCCTTTGAGAGTAGAAAGCAGATACGCAGAAAGGAGGAACAGAATTGGTTCTTCCGAGGGAACTTGAAACGTTTCCAGTTCTACTCGAGCTTCGGAGAACCGATGAGCAAAGAGAAGCGCTAATGCCCATGAGAATCGAGCCCAATTCTGCTTTTTTACCTGTTTTTCTGTATAGAGGGGCTTGTAATAGTTCGCCAACCCTTCAGGGTCACTACGAAGCAAATACGGTACTCCTAATTCAACGGCTAGATTCCGGAAAAGCCTAGGAGAAGATGTCTGTAAAACCTTCGATAGTTCCAGAAGCTTTTCTGCTTGCCCCAGAACCATGTAGGTATTCATCAGAATCCTGGCTTCCTGTTCGCTGATTCGTTTTCCTTCGTTTATTTTTTCTTCCAGATATTTCTGGATTCCCTTCCAGTTTTCCTCCTCCATTAAAGAAAAAAGCTTCCAGTTCCTAAGAAAATACCCATTCATGCCTCCTACTACAATCAGAAAGAGCAGGGCGATGTACCAATTCTGATTCCAGAACTGTAAAGCGTATTCCTGACCAATGATAAAAAAAGGCATGAAAAAGATGAAAAAGAAAGAAAAAATTAGTATACTATTGAAAAAGATGAAAATAGTTTTAAATTTCACTGTAAAAACTCCAATAATTAAGATAGAAGTGTAATGGAAACAGATCATTGGGTCAACGGGAGTCCTCATGAATAAAATACTCATTTCCTCTATTCCTCCCAATGCCTATTTCTCCTCTCCTGTCTATCTGGACGATAAGTACATACTCCTATCTCAAGACACTCCTGTACGGGAATCTCTATTGAAACGTCTCCGTACTTGGGGCTATTCGTACGTGTTTTCTGATGGTCAACCTACCGCTGCCCCTGTAATGCCTACCATTACGGGCGTGCCAGAACCTATTACCTTGGATGATGATGTAAAAGATCAGGACCAGTTCAAGACAGCCCAACAATTCTTCAAAGAATTGTTGGATTTCATCGAACGGATTTTCACTGACTTCATTACGAAGAATGAACTGTCCATTCCTAGAATCACAGAAAAGGTAAAGGACCTTATTGTTCAGGTGAAGGAACAGAGGAACTATATCCTTCGATTAGCAGATCTATCATCTCAGGAAAAAAACTACATCGTGATCCATACAGCAAAGACCGCCATCCTTTCCGTAGCCATTGGCATGCAGATGAAATTGCCACCCCACAAACTGATAGAATTGGGACTCGCTGCCCTTCTACACGAAATCGGGATGATTCGCCTCCCCCCCCAACTGTACATGTCCAATCGCATCCTGACTCCCGAAGAGAAAAGAGCCATCACAGCCCATCCGATCATTGGTTATAAGATCCTGAAAACCTTCTCTTTCCCTGTATCCGTTTGTCTAACGGTGCTAGAACACCATGAACACCTGGACGGTACAGGATACCCCCGACAATTATCGGGTGACCGGATCTCCCTTCCCGCGAGAATCCTAGCAGTTGCGGGTTCCTACGCTGCGTTGGTTTCCAAACGACCGTACAGACCGGGAAAAGATGGACACACTAGCCTGTTAGACCTTTTACGCGGGAAGGGAACCCAATACGATGAAAATGTTCTGAAAGCGTTAATCTTTGTCGTGTCCCTCTATCCGATTGGAACGTACGTACAGTTGGCTAATGGTTCAAAGGGTGTTGTGGTAGAACCAAACATCGAGAATCCTAGATTCCCACTCGTGAAGGTATACATCGCCGATACGGGAGATCCTCTGAAAGAACCGATCCTAGTAAAGACAGACACGGAAGCTACTAAAATCGCCCGTGCTCTCACGAAGGAAGAAATCTTACAGATCCATCCCAATTCAGTGCAGATTTCCAATTGACAGGCGTTCTATTCCGGGCTACTTTTTACCTCTATCCATGAAGGATCCTAGAACTGAGGGAGTGTATGGTATTTCCCAAAGAATTGCAGCCTTTACTATACACCTCCGATCCGGAGCGAATAGTAACCATCCTAGATGCATTAGAGTCTGTTACCAATGGAATGGAAAACCCTGGATTGTTGGAACAGATCAAACAGATTTCCATTGATTCCCCCTTGCGCCCCTACGTAGATCTTATATTTGCCTTACAAGCGTATTATAGGAAAGATCCAAACACGGTAGACCGATTCCTGAAATCGATTCCTGATTCCACTCCACCCGCCCGATTGAAACCCCTTCTCTCTTTCCTATCTGGGCTTTCAAAAAATCCCCCCGAAGGTATAGTAGAAAAGGAGATCGTAAAAGCCATCCTGAATCGGAAGAGTCATCTCGAAACCGCGTTGGAGGAGGCAGAACTGTTTCTCCAACAGAACCATGAAGAATCCTTTTCCGATAGCATCGCCTACTTAATCAGGGAACTGTACGGAAAGTTCCCTGAATCCTCCAAACAACTTACCTTGTGGGCACTGGAAAAAGCACGGGAAAAAGGATGGGAAGGAATCTTGCTGGATGGGCATCTCAAGATGATTTTTGGAGACTTAGAGGCCCACCGATTGAAGGCCGTATCTCTTTTTCTCTCGGGTCATCGGGGGGCTTTCCAAGCCTGGTCCTCTTTTCTGATGAAACTCCTTCTTGCAGGGACAACAAACGTGCAAGTGGTCGAAGCTTCCCTACTGATATGGGCTTATGCAGGAATACAGGAACAGAGGGATCCTCAATTATTGAACGGGATCCTCGATGTACTGGAGAAGAAGTATCCTTCTGTGAAGGAAACATACAGGAAGGTATTGGAGGATGTCATCTACTCTCGGGGTGTACATAATCATTGTAGTACCCCTCACCCTGTTTCTACCCCAACAACCCATGCCAACTCAAGTAGAAAGAAATCTTCCATTGTGCAGTTGGAACTATTTCCGACTTGAGGGATCTAACGAGGAGCAGATGATGGAACGAGATTTTCCGGATACGGTTATCGACTGGATAAAAAGTACTTCCCTCCCTGTAGAAAAGGAACTGGAACAACAGATACGGAAGCTTCTTTCTCCCCATCCCCTGGGATCCCTTACAGAACTTACCCAGATCCTGAAACCCAGCCCCCCTTACCTAGGGCCAGGAATTTGGCTTCGGGCCATCGGTTCACCCCGAAAAGGAGAAGATCATGCATGAGGTTGTAGTTACCCTGCAAAACGGAAAAAAAATTGCAGTACCTTACGGAACTCCCGTCGGGACGCTGATGACACATTTTTGTGAGGAATCCCAAGCCTGTCCTGTAGTAGCCTGTTATGTGAATAACGAACTCACTAGTCTTTCCTACAAGTTAAAGTTCAACGCCACTTTGCTTCCCGTAACTCTTGATTCACCTACAGGGGTAATTGTGTACAGGCGTTCCCTCTGTTTTCTATTAACCGTCGCTGCCCGAGAACTGTTTCCGAGCAAAACCTTAACCATAGGGAACTCGATTTCTGATGGTTACTTCTACTTTTTTCCCGAACAAGACGTTGTTTCTCCAGAAGAACTTTCCGCGCTGGATAAGAGAATGAGAGAAATCGTAGACCTAGATGTACCTATCCGACGAACCGTCATGTCGTATCACGATGCTCTTCAGTACTTTACGCAGAATGATCAGGAGGCTACAGCTGAACTGCTAGAGACGAGAAATGAGATGAAGATTCCTGTGCACGAATGCCGAAATTTCTTGGACCTAGCGCATGGTCCGTTGGTTCCTTCAACTGGATACTTAAAACATTTTCTCCTTCAACCCTACGAAACGGGTTTCATTCTACGCTTTCCCAAGCCAGGGAAAACCCCAGGAGTATTCGAAGCTTTCAAGGATAGCCCCCTTCTATTCTCTATCTACCGGGAATACAAGAACTGGGGGAAAGTGTTGAACGTTGCCACCGTTGGGCAATTGAATAAGATCATTTCTTCCAATGGAATCCAGGAGTTCATCCGAGTAGCGGAAGCTCTACACAATAAAAAGATCTCTCAAATCGCTGATCGCATTGGGGAACGAAGAGATCAGGTAAAGGTAATTCTAATAGCAGGTCCTTCTTCCTCTGGGAAAACTACCTTCACGAAGAAACTCGCCATAGAACTCCGAGTCCTTGGTTTTTCCCCTGTCATGGTATCATTAGATGACTACTTCGTTCCACGGGAGCGAACCCCTAAAGACGAGGAGGGAAACTACGATTTCGAAGCTCTCGAAGCCATCGATATTCCACTCTTGAACGAACATCTCCTTGATCTTTTCCGTGGGAAGGAAGTAGAAGTACCTATCTTCGACTTCAAGACGGGGAGTCGTAAAGAAAAGGGACGAACCTTGAAGATCCCTCCCAATGGAATCCTTCTAATGGAGGGAATCCATGGATTGAACGACCGACTCACACCCCAGATCGATCCAACCTGGAAGTTCAAGATCTATGTTTCTGCCCTGACCCAGTTAAATATCGATGAACACACCCGAATTCCTACTACGGATAACCGTCTCATTCGCAGGATCGTGCGGGACTACCAGTTCCGGGGACACTCCGCATACAAAACGCTGACCATGTGGCCTTCCGTACGAAGAGGGGAAGATCGAAACATCTTTCCCTTCCAGGAATCTGCTGATATAGCCTTTAATTCCGCATTGGATTACGAACTAGGGGTTTTGAAACCCATTGCAGAGCCCATTTTGAAGGCTGTGAAACCCCACCATGAAGTGTACTCCGAAGCAATTCGACTCCTTTCCTTTTTGAACAACTTTCTTTCTATACCGGTGAAGTTTGTACCAGAAACCTCGATCCTTCGGGAGTTCGTTGGAGATAGTGGGTTTAAGTATTAGGGAAATCTGGAAACAGGATATTCCAGGATCCTTTGAGTGTTGGTTTTTTCAAGGCCTCCCTAAGAAGGGTAAGATACTGTAGACGGGAAATATTTCTAGCACCGAACCTTGCAAGGTGTTGGGTGTACACCTGACTATCGATCAGTCGGAATCCTTTTCTGTTCAGGAACCTCACTAGGACCACCAATCCCGATTTCGAAGCATTCGGTTCCCAACTGAACATAGACTCTCCGAAAAAGGCACTGCCAAGAGATACCCCGTATAGACCGCCGACTAGTTCCCCCCCCTTGTACACTTCCAACGAATGCGCATATCCTAATCGATAAAGCTCTGTGTATGCATCGATCATCTCATCGGTAATCCAGGTGCCATCCTGATTCGGTCGAGGAGTACGGGAACAAGCAGTAATCACATCAAGGAACCGAGTATCCCATGTAAAGGTAAAGATCCCTTTTCGGAAGACTTTTTCCAAGGATTGGGGGACATGGAGTTCTTCTGGGAAAAGGACGAACCGGGGGTCCGGACTCCACCACAGAATTGGGGAATCTTCTGAATACCACGGGAATATCCCTTGAGAATAAGCAGAAATCAGCATACCGGGAGATAGGTTCCCACCCATCGCCACAATCCCCTCTTTAGTTGCTGTGAGAGGGGATGGAAATTGGAAAGCCTCATCCTCCGTAAGGTATGGAAACGTAACTTCTTTCTTTCGTCGACTCATAGCGAATAGAATCAAGATAGTTGCTGGAACAGGAGCTTACCATCCCCGAGAGAGATCTGTACTTCCCCACCATCCTTCAAACTCCCGAAGAGGACCTCGTCGATGAAGTAAGCCTTTACCTTTTCTTCCACGATCCGAGCAACGTTCCGAGCACCAAACTCCTTGGAGTAGCCAAGATCCAGGAGGTAATCCACCACCTCCTCCTCTACTTTCAGCTGGATATTCTTCTCGGCCAATTGTTCCTGGAAGATCTTCAGCTCCTTCCATACGATTTCCCGCACTACCGGACGGTCTAGTCCCCGAAATACCACCACTTTGTCCAGACGATTTCGGAACTCAGGACTGAAGGTTTTTTCCACTGCATCGGAAACCACGGTTTCGTTCATGATCCGCTCTCCAAACCCAATAAGGGGTTTCCCAATATCCCTCGCCCCCGCATTGGAGGTCATGATGAGAATCACGTTTCGGAAATCGGCTTTTTTCCCACTGTTATCTGTGAGGGTGGCATAATCCATGATCTGCAATAACACGTTGAAAATGTCCTGATGGGCCTTTTCGATTTCATCCAACAGGAGTACTGCATGGGGAGTTTTCCGAATCGCTTCGGATAGCAAACCTCCTTCTTCATATCCCACATACCCGGGTGGGGAACCGATCAGCCTAGAAACGGTGTGACGTTCCTGGTATTCACTCATATCGAAACGGATCAGGGTAATCCCCAGGATATCTGCCAAACTTCTGGCGAGTTCTGTTTTACCTACCCCTGTAGGACCCACGAAGAGAAAGGAGGCAATAGGTTTATTGGGATTTCGGAATCCAGCTCTAGAGCGTTTCACCGCTTCCGTTACCGCTACTAAAGCCTCATCTTGACCGAAGATCCGCTTCTTCAATTCTGGCAATAGGCTCTTCAACCGATCCCGTTCCGAATAGGAAACACTTCGCTCCGGGACCTTGGCAATCTTTGCCACCACTTTTTCGATATCTGCTTCGGTTACTTCGGGGATCACCGTTTCCTGCCCTTCCCGGTACGTGTTCATCCGCATCCAGGCGCCAGCTTCATCCATCACATCAATTGCTTTGTCAGGAAGGAACCGGTCGTTGATCAGTTTAGCGGATAACTCTACAGCAGCTCGGAGAGCTTCCTTCGTATACTTCACCGAATGGTGGGTTTCGTACTTTTCCTGCAAACCCTCCAGGATCTTGACCGTATCATCTATGGATGGTTCGGGTACCTCGATCTTCTGGAATCTTCGAGCTAGGGCACGATCCTTCTCAAAAAACTTTCTGTATTCCTCGTATGTGGTCGATCCAATACAGCGAAGAGTTCCCGATTGGAGGGCCGGTTTTAACAGGTTAGAAGCGTCCATTGCCCCACCCGAAACAGCTCCTGCTCCCACGATCGTGTGGATTTCATCGATGAAAAGGATCACTTTTTCTTCTTGCTGGAGACGGGAGATCACCGCCTTCATCCGCTCCTCGAAGTCCCCACGATAACGGGTTCCTGCAATCATTGCACCCATATCCAGAGCAAAGATTCGATAACCCTTTAAAATATCAGGAACCTTTCCCTCCACGATTCGACTAGCTAACCCTTCAGTAATAGCAGTTTTCCCTACTCCCGGTTCTCCTACCAGAATAGGATTGTTTTTGAGTCGTCGAACCAGCACCTGGATCGTTCGTTCAAGGATATCATCCCTTCCAATCAAGGGTTCCAACTTTCCCTGCGCAGCTAAGGCGGTGAGTTCTACCGTAAACTCCCTAAGAATGTCCCGTTTGAGGGATGAACTGCTACGGGGACCCGATTCTCTCCGATCTTCGCTCCTGCCCTCTTCCAACGATTCTTCCTCCTCCCCATCGATAGGATTCTTCCCAGATAGGGTTCTTCCTTTACTTTGATAGGAACCGTGGGAAACCACCTCAAGGAGCACCAATCTTTCTAGGCCAGCTTTTTTCAACAAATAGGATCCATAGGACTGTTCTTCATCGTAGAGGGATACGAGGACATCCCCAATATCAACTTCCCCTTTGCTGGAAAACTCCGTATGAAGTATAGCCCGCTCTAATACATGTTGAAATCCAAGAGACTGAATAGGTTCTTTTTTCTTCGTCTTGGGAATCTTGTCGTTCAGATAGGAATCCACTTCTTCCCGGATAGCATCCGGTTCCAAGCCACATTCGAACAGAATCGTCCGAGCTCCATCGAAGTGAAGAGCCGCAAACAGTACATGCTCAGCTGTTAAATACTCATGGTTCCGCTGTTTGGCCTCTTGATATGCCGCATTGAGAATGTCCTGCAATTCTTGGTTAATGGTCATAATTCTTTACGCCTTTTCTACTGTACACTTCAAGGGGAACTCCTTAGCCTTTGCGAGTTGCCTTACCTGATACGCTTTCGTTGCTGCAATGTCGTATGGGTAGACCCCGATAGTGCCCTTTCCCTTCCGATGCACATCCAACATGATCTTGGTAGCTTCCGCAGCACTCTTGTTGAAAACCGTCATAATCACACTGACCACGAACTCCTGTGTGGTGTAATGGTCATTGTGTAGAACTACCCGATACATATCGGGTTCCTTCAACCGGTCCTTCAGAAGTTCCTGGGTATAAGAATCGTTCCGAACGGAAAAATCATCCTTCCCTGCCACGGTTGATTCCCTCCCTTTCTGAGAGTATATAGTATGCAAAAATGCGCTTGGAGGCAACTATAACTGTATTGACCGAGGATTGGCATACCGATACTGTTACCCCATGAAATCGCGGGTAGTTCTTCTCCATTGCCCTACGTACGATCTCACAACGGTTCAAAGCACTTTACAACGCGGGATAGATTTATTAGGGGGACTTTCCACCCTCTTTCGAAAGGGGGAAAAGATCCTTTTGAAACCTAACCTCCTGTACGGTCAGAGTCCTCAGCGTTGCGTCACCACGCATCCGGTCGTGTTCGAAGGGATCATTCGGATCCTTCAGGATTATGGAGTAGTCCTTTCCTTTGGAGATTCTCCGGGTTACGGCAAACTATCTGCAGTGGCTAGAAAGGCGGGCCTGCACCAAATAGCGGAACAATACCATGTATCATTGGCTGATTTTGAATCCGCTCACTGGCATGAGATTGAACTCGGTTCCAATACGATTCGAATCCCCCTTTCCAGCGGTTCTTTGGAAGCGGATGGAATCGTGAGTCTTCCTAAAATGAAAACCCATGGACTAACCCGGATTACTGGAGCGGTAAAAAATCAGCTAGGATGCGTTCCAGGTTTTCATAAAGCAGAGTTCCACGTCCGATTCCCTAACACAGAATCCTTTGCATCGCTGCTGGTGAAGATCAATCTTCTGCTGAAACCTAGGCTTTACATTATGGACGGGATTATGGCAATGGAGGGAGAAGGTCCGGGAAGCGGTGATCCTGTTCAGATGGAGTGTCTTCTCTTGTCCCAAGACCCTGTGGCGTTGGATGCTACCTTCTGTAAACTCATTGACCTGGATCCCCTCTTTGTCCCTACGATTCCAGCTGGAGAACGATTGGGTCTAGGAACAGCTCAGGAGGATAAGATTGAACTTCTAGGGGATCCCTTAGAAAAATTGAAACGATCGAGTTTTAACGTAAAACGGAACCCGCCTGTAAAGGATGTTACCTTCCGAGCTCTACACCCTTTCCGGAACTTAGTTCTTCCTCAACCCCGCATCGATCCTGAACGATGCAAGCGTTGCGGAATCTGTGTCGAAGCATGCCCTGTCCCAGGAAAAGCCCTTGCCTTCGCGAACAGGAAGACCAACCATCCTGTGTACGTTTATAAACGTTGCATTCGTTGCTTCTGCTGTCATGAAATGTGCCCCCATAAAGCGATTTACATTTATACCCCTTGGTTGGGGAGACAAGTCATCCAATTCTTAGGAGGAGGACACACGCTTTCGGAAAAAGGAAGAATTTCTCCAGAATCTGAATCGGCGAACGTATCCGCAAGTGGAAGGTAAGTAAGGTGAAAATAGAGCTTGGTATAAAGTCACTTTTCTACAATCCTGGCAAACGTTTAATCTAGATTCATACACCGAGCAGAGATGAGTTTCTAAATCCAGGTACTCACAGGGAGAACTAAACTCCACAATTACTTCCCCCTTCCTTCCTCGGTGACGAACGAAGCAGCAAAGACCACAACGATTACAGTAATCTTCCCAACCCAAAACTACTCCTTTCCTTCAGTACTTTAAAGGCCCAAAGTAGCCAATTTCATCCTTACCGCTGCGTTGAATCAACCGAGCTTCCACCTCCACTGGGATATAACGCTTTCCAAAATCGGTATCCTCCCGAGAAGTGTATCTCAACACATACAGTCCCTCTTTTTGTCGAGCGAGATCTTCCCAGAGACTTACAACACCTTTAGGATCTGTATAACGGTAGGATTTCCCTCCTGTCTCCCGAGCTAGGTATTCCAATTCTCGGCTTGCACCCTCGGAGGTTACATAGATGGGATAGAATACAATCCCATTGTTCCTCATGTACATGAGGGACTCATTCAAACCAAAGTTCCTGAATGCAAAAGTAGGTAGATCTCCAGGGGTGAGGAACAAGATGGCCTTCCGTAATCGACTATTCAACAATTCCGTAGTAGCCAACCGTAACCCCAGATCGAAAGCCCACAAATTGGAGTACGCGCTAGGAGCATCCATCACCCGTTGAGGAAGCATATTCAATCGGTTCTGAGGGCCAAAGACTATAGCGGGTGTTGTGGAAGCGGAAACGACTCGAATATCTGCCTTTTCTCCAAGAATCCGGATTAATTCTTCACTCACTCTTCCGAAGGTTTCCCTGAGCTCTCGCGCTTTTAAAGAACGGTCCACGAGAAGTACCGTATCCAACCGGTCCGAACGGTGGGATGCAAAGATAAGATCCGTTTTCCCTACCCTGATCCTCTGTTCAGTAACGATGAAGTTAGATTCCCTTAATCCTACAATGGGATTCCCGAATCGATCGGTTACCCTTACTTCTAGGGACACTTCTGGATGGGAGGAAGAATCCACCCGTTGCACCCGAACCGTCAGGCCTGTGTACAATTCGGAAAGTTCCGTAAGGATATGGATAGAATGAGCATCGAAATCAGCCGCCACAAGATTCCCATTCATGTCTAAAGAGGCCAGCAGAATCCGCTTGGCCTGTGATCCATACTCCACGAAGGTATACAGGGCATCGGATTCCACATCGTAGCCGAGGAGACGATTCCCATCGGAGATGAGAATCAAGCTTCCCATCCGTTCGAGCCCTTCCGGTGCATGAAGTTTGCCTTTCAGAAGAGAGGTAAGATAGTTTCCGTTCAAATCGAATACAGCGATGAGTTTTCGATCTCGGTCGGCAACAAAGACCTTTTCCTCCTTCACCAGTATTCCCGTAGGGGTTATGAACCCTTCGAAGTATTCGGATCGCTCCCCGAAAGTAGTAAGGAACTTCCCTTCCCGATCGAACTTGGATACCCGACGATTTCCTACCTCACTCACGAAGATATTTTCTGCGCCATCTAGGGCCAGGTACTGAGGTCCCAAAAGTGAACCTGGACTTCTTCCTCTTTGACCTATGACTCTCACCTTGTTTCCAAAAGCATTGCATACCGCGATCCGATCTCCACGAAACTCCGATACATATACCAATCCATCTCGCCCTTCCACTGCATCAAACGGATGATCTAGTCCCTGGATTCCACCTCTGAGGGAACGCAGAGGTATACCGTTCACATCCAACAGGATCACTTCGTTCTTCACATAGGAAACGACATAGTATGAACCATCTGAACGGGGCCTCACCACTGTGGGTCCCTTGAAAAATACATTTTCTCCCCTGACCCCTTCGATTTCGGTAGTAAACACCCATTTAGCTTGAGGCCGCAGTTCTCGACGTAATCCCCTGCTGGACTCCAGAAGTTCTACCCAATTTTGTAGGAATAGATTCTTATATCCACTATTCAATACCCCCTTCAATTCCGACAACCCTGCATCTTCAAACCCAGCTTGCAGATACGCTCTACCTAACCAGATACGGGTCAGTGATTCATCGGATCGATACGAGAGGGATCGTTTGAAAGAAAGGATCGATTCGTTCAGGTATCCTTTATGAAAGGCTTCCACTCCCCATCGGAACTCCTCATTAGCTTTTACCGTTATTAAGTCAATCTGTTGGGAGAAGGCAAGCAGGCCGCACACACTGGCTAAGAGGAGAATGAGAAGGGGAGTATGGTTCACTTTTCCGCCTCCATCACGCTTTTGAGATGTTGTAAGATATCTCTATTTTTGGGAGCGTATTCCAATGCTTTTCGGAGAAAAAGTCGCGCTTCTTTCAAGTTGCCTAGTTTAAAATGAACCCAGCCCAAGGAGTCCAAGTATGCTGGATTCTTCCCATTTTTTGCAACTGCTCGTTCGCATAGACTCAATGCAGTCCCCAACCTCTTGTTCTGTTCTGATAGAATATACCCTAAGGAGTTCATGGCATTCGTATTTTCAGGTTCTAGTTCCAGAGCTCGTTCCAACAGTTGAATACTTTCCTCAGGTTTACCCTGCATATAGAGTACGTAAGCGAGAGCACTGTACACTTTTGCAGATTCAAAGCCTTCTTCTAAAAGCTTACGGAACTCGAACTCCGATAATCGATACCGTTTAGTTACTGCATAGATGAAGCCAAGGATCATCCGACTCTGGTACAGATGGATCAAACCAGATTCAGAAGATACTACCTGTTCCAGGTACAGGAGAGCCTCATCATATTTTTCCAGTTTCGTGTAACATAACCCTAGATAGTATGAGAGTTCCGGATGGGCCATCGATCCAGATCGGATACTCAAGAATTCCTTCAAAGCTGCTTCGTACCGTTTATTCCGGTACAACCGGACTCCCTCTAAAAAACCATCTTTACTCTTCATGTAGTTTGAACGGTGCTTTTCTGTACCGTTCATCCTCCTTCTCCGTCACAGGATGAATGAAAATCGGAGAAATGGAAAGGTACCCTTCCCGTACTGCTTCCCAATCAGAACCATCCATAGAAAGAGTTTCCACTTCCATCCCTTCAATAAAGAAATATAGATGACGATCTGGAGCTTGAAATTCAACCAGTTTATCATGGTAAATTCTTCGACAGGGACGGGTAGTACGAATCCCTTTATAAGTAGGTCGATTAGGAGCATTGATATTGGCAAAATGATTTTTATCCCACAATTGCAGGAAGGTTTCTAGATTTTCCCTGATAAAACGGCTCAATGGATCGAAATGAAAGGGATCTTTCATACTATCTACCGATAAGGCTAAGGCAGGTTTTCCCATTAGAACTGCCTGCCTGGCTGCAGCGGCAGTCCCTGAATAGATGAGATCTGTTCCTAGGTTGGGGCCTATATTGATTCCGGAAATCACGATATCCGGTGAAGGGATCTTACCACTCAATAAGCCTACGATGACACAATCGGCAGGGGAACCACTGCAGGAGAATACTCCGTCTTCAATTTTCTTCAGTTGTATAGGCCCCTTCAATGTAATTCGATGGGACGTTCCACTCCGTTCGCCATCGGGGGCCACTATAAATACGGTATGACGGATCCCAAGTATATTCTTTAAACTCTGCAATCCAGGACTCTTAATACCGTCGTCGTTGGTCAATAGGATGTTCATAGAGTTTACAGAATCTGGGCTCCTGTGGAAGGGGTACAGAGAAAGGATACAGCTTTGAATCCGAAGATCCGTTCATACTCTTCCAGATGCTTTTTAAACTCCTCTAAGGCATGTTCATAGAGTAAGGTAATGATACAACCCCCGAAGCCTGATCCAATCAACTTGGATCCCAACACTCCTTCAGTTTCCAACGAACGTTTCACTAACCAGTCTATCTCGGGGCAGGATACTTCGAACAGATCTCGAAGGCTTTCATGAGAACGATTCAATAATTTACTTAATCCCAGAAGATTTCCGTTTCTCCTAAGGATTTCTTCCGCTTCCTTCACCCGATAGTTTTCTTCTACAATGTGAAGGCACCTTCTTCGGATGCTCTCGGGTATTAACCCCATACTTTCACGAATATCCCTCGGGGAAAAATCGCGCAACGTTGCTCCCGGCTTCTTTCGCTGCAGCAACTCCAGACATTTCTCACAATCCTCCCATCGTTGGGATAGCTCTTCTTCCACTACCGATCGAGGAACCTGCGAATTCGTTATCAGAAACTTCACGGCCTCCATGGGAATGGGAACATACCTCCATTCAAGAAACTTCGTATCTAGAATGATTCCATGGTTTTCTTTGCCAAGAAGAGAAGCGACGATCTGCACATATCCACCCTTCTTTTCCAGAAACGTGCTTTCCGCATAATGAATAAAATCAATAAGTCTCCGATCCGTCACTGAAAAGTGGAACAGGTGTTGTAATCCTACCGCCATTGCGGTCGCCATAGCGGTAGAAGCCCCCAATCCGATTCCGGAAGGAATATCTCCCGAGATGGTTACATTCAACCCCTTAATGCCAGAAAAACCCGACTCTAGAAAGGCTTGAATAACTCCTTTCAGATAATTCGCCCAACGATCTTCCTTTTTAAATTTCAAATTGATCAGGCTGGTGCGTTTGCGTTCTCCTAGATCCAATGCATAGAAGCGTAAGGAACTATCCTTTCGAGTAGAGATAGCCATTGAGATGGTTCGGTCCATGGCAAAGGGGAGGGCAAACCCTCCGGTTGATTCCGTGTGCTCTCCCAAGAGAGTTACGACTCCCGGTGCCTTGACGATAATATTCGGTGGGTTGCCGTATTCTTCGGAGTGTACAGAAACAAGGTCTTTCATGTATGCACAACCCCCTACTATCTATAAAAATAGAATAGTACTATATTATAGGAAATTCTAAAACAATTCAATGAAAATGTAGGTTCTATGAAGGCGGTTCTATCTATACTGTCTGGCGTTCTTCTTCCTTTAGCCCTACCCAATGACTATTTTCTCTACGGGAACCCATGGATTGGCACCATCTGTTTAGTTCCTGTATTTTTCGCTCTATACCAAACAAGGTCGTTAAAAGAAGGAATGGGCCTCACGGCCCTCTTTGGGGGGATCTCCACCTTCCTATCCAACTACTGGCTCATGTATTTCAAAGATTACGCATTTCTAACTATTGGTTCCGTTACGTTGGCCTACTGTGGTGTCTATGCAGTGTGGGGCGGCTTTTTCTGGCGGTTTTCTAGACCCCACCCCTATCGTCCCCTCTATATGGCCGCAATTTGGACCCTGTTCGAATTTTTCAAATCCATTGGATACCTTGCGTACCCCTGGGGACTAATCGTGTATCCCTTCAATGAACTGCTGCCCATCCTTCAGATTGCAGATCTCGGTGGTATCTGGCCCCTTTCGTTCCTCTTTGCCTTTGGAAACTCCTTCGTCGCTGAACTCATGATCGGGAACAGCAATCAGGATCTAATAAGGGCACCGCGGTACGGAATCTGCTTGATAGCCACTATCCTTCTATATGTAGGGTACGGATACTATCGCATGGGGACACCCATACCCGAGACATCCCGAATACGGGTAGTGTTGGTCCAGCAGAACATGGATCCATGGGAAATGGGTAAAGAGATTGAAAACCTTCGAACCTTGTTGGAACTCTCCCGAAAAGGTATCCAACAGTTAAATGGGATGGTTGACCTGGTTGTGTGGAGCGAATCGAGTCTGCCCCGCCCTATACAGGAAAACCGACAATACTACCAGCGAGTACCCCCAGAAGAATCCTTCCTCTCGTTTCTGAAACAGTGGAAGTCGTATTTTCTCATTGGGAACCCGGTAGTACGCCGTACACAAGACCGGAAAGAAGTTCAGAACGGTGTCGTTCTCCTGGATAGCACCGGAATGATTCTGGACACCTACGGGAAACGTCATCCCGTTCCCATGGCAGAACATGTTCCCTTCTACGAAATACCCTTGGTACAAGCTTTTTTCACAAAGGTGATCGGATTGGGCGGAATCTGGGCTCTCGGGGATAAAGATACGATTTTTAGAATCAAAGATGCAGGTGGAAAGGAAATTCGATTCGGAGCTCCCATCTGTTTCGAGGATGCCTTCCCATACCTCTGTCGACGATTCATCCTGGCCGGGGCAGACCTATTGATCAACATTACTAACGACGCTTGGTCTCGAAGAATGTCGGCTCAAGTGCAACATTTCGTAGTTGCCCGATTTCGATCCATTGAAATGAAACGGACCCTGATTCGTGCCACAAATGGAGGGGTTACCTGCGTGATAGGCCCCTTTGGGGAGGTTATCGCCTCATTACCGATGTTCCAGAAAGAGGTGCTTTCCATAGAGGTACCGATACAAAAAGAGAGTACCTCTACCTTTTATACCAAATGGGGAGACTGGTTTCCCCTTCTCTTATTTGGCCTTCTTTTGGTAACCCTGCTCCGGGAAAAGAAGACTTTTGGGGAAATACAATCTTTGTAGGGATAATCAATCCTTGATATTGTATTTTTTCTTAAAACGATCCACCCGACCCGCTGTATCCACCAGTTTCTGCTTTCCGGTGAAAAAGGGATGACATTGAGAACAGATTTCCACTCGTAAATCCCCAATGGTAGTTCGGGTTTCAATTACGTTTCCACAGGCACAAGTTATCTTTGCAGGTACATACTTCGGATGAATATCCGGTTTCATGATCACCTCTCTGCTTTTGTATGATTTATTACATATCCGTTACGGTCGAAGTATTCATCGATCGCAGGAATGCCTCATTATTCTTAGTTTTCTTCATCCTGTCAATCAGGAGCTCTATGATCTCAACATCATCCATCGGGTTTATTACCTTTCGAAGGATCCACATCTTGTTCAATTCTTCCTCTGTCAAGAGGAGTTCTTCCTTTCGGGTACCCGATTTCTTGATGTTGATGGCCGGGAATAATCTTCGATCTGCCAGACGTCGATCCAGAATCACCTCCATGTTTCCCGTTCCCTTGAACTCTTCGAAGATTACTTCGTCCATCCGGCTTCCAGTTTCAATAAGAGCAGTGGCTACAATAGTAAGGCTTCCCCCTCCCTCTATATTTCGCGCAGCGCCAAAGAACCGTTTGGGTTTATGGAGGGCATTGGAGTCCACACCACCGGAGAGAATCTTTCCGGAAGTAGGGACCGTCTGGTTATAAGCACGGGCCAACCGCGTGATTGAATCCAGGAGAATCACCACATCCCTTCTATGCTCTACCAGCCTCTTCGCTTTCTCCAATACCATTTCCGCTACCTGTACATGCCGGGATGCTTGCTCGTCAAAAGTGGAGGAGATAACCTCTGCCTTTACGTTTCGCTGCATGTCGGTCACTTCTTCTGGTCGCTCGTCAATCAGTAACACGATCAAGTACACCTCGGGATGGTTCAAGGTGATGGCATTGGCGATCTTCTGAAGCAGGATCGTCTTTCCTGTACGAGGAGGTGATACGATCAATCCTCGTTGCCCTTTTCCAATGGGGCAAAAAAGGTTGATCATTCGGGTAGAAATATCCCCATCAGGGGTTTCCAAGTTGAGCCGAACATTGGGATACAGAGGAGTCAAGTTGTCGAAAGGAATCCTCTGTTGAGCTACCGCAGGGTCATCAAAGTTTACCGTTTCTACCCGGAGCATGGCAAAGAACCGTTCCCCTTCCTTCGGAGGTCGGATTTGCCCATACACTGTATCACCCGTTTTCAGGTTGAACAGCCGTATCTGCGATGGGGATATGTAAATATCGTCAGGTCCTGGAAGGTAACTATTCTGGGGTGATCGGAGGAACCCGTATCCATCGGGAAGGATTTCCAGGCTTCCATACGCATAGATTGCTCCACCCCGTTCCGTATGAGCCTTGAGAATAGAGAAGATCACTTCTTGTTTTTTCAAGGATAGGAGATTTTCCTGTGGGACGCCTAAATTAGAAGCCAACTCCCTTAAGTCTTTCATGCTCATGGTAGTTAAGTCATTGATACTCAGGACAGGCGCCCCACTTTCCACAGAACTATTCGTCTGTAGTTCCCGGTTGTTATTGTTTTCTACGTTCCGATGGGAGTGTTTCTTTCGGTCGAAGAACTTTCCCTTTCGATTTGCGTCTTCCCCCTCACTCATTGTGGATTCTACTGTTCCTACATTGGAAGAACTAGTCGGTATGGGTGGAATTTCCTTATTATATTCATTCACAGGTTTCATCGGTTCCAGTATCTCGACCGTTCCATTGGGTACGGTTTCCCCATTATCTCTATCGGAAGCCTCCTTCATCGAGTCCTTGATCAACTCTACCCGTATCTTCTTCTTTTTGTTGTGTTCTTTCCGGGCCAGTAAAAGAGTTTTAGCGGGATCATGTTCCTGTTTTTCATCAGGAGACATTTCCATGTCTAGGGGTCTTTGATCCATCTCCAGATTGTTCTGTGAGGGGGTTTCCAGGTTAGAAGGGAAAGATTTCTGTTCTTCACCGTTGTCGTTCAAGTTTGCCCCTAGATCTAGCTCAGTTTGCCCTTGTTGTGTGGGGGAAGGTACACTCGTCCCATTGTCTCCATTGGTGGGATTCCGTTTTTTACGGAAAATTGCCATGTATTTCTCCGATTAGATTAGGATTTATGTAATATTAGATGCATGAAGCATTGTCCGATTGAATGATCTAAATAGGCCTATATCGGAAAAACAACTGTTCAATTCAAATATAGGCATTCAAACGTTCAATGTCAATATCGAACTCCTGGCATACACAGCTTTCTAAAAGCAGCAAAGAGAGTAAGGATGCTTTGATTCGGATTTCTTGTCTTGCCCCTTTAAAATGGAACCGCTCTACCCGAAGGTAACCGTTAGTCCCTGCAAGAGCGATATATACCGTACCTACTGGTTTTTCTGTAGAGCCGCCCATCGGCCCCGCTATTCCTGATACGCCAATACCCCAATGGGTATTCCCCATCTCCCTCATTCGTTGTGCCATCAACGTTACAGTTTCCTTTGAAACAGCACCTTTTTCTAAAAGCACGCGCTCGGGTACTCCAAGCAGTTTCACTTTCGCTTCGTTGCTGTAGGTGATTACCCCTCCCCAGTAGGTCTTTGAACTTCCTGAGATCTCCGTTATAAGGGAACCGATCAATCCCCCTGTACAAGATTCCGCAGTGCCAATCGTCTCCTTCCGATCGATCAGTTGATTCAC
>JAOABU010000066.1 GCA_026418195.1 Spirochaetota bacterium
GTCTATGGTATTACCTTTGCCAATGGGTTCCTATACCTGGCTGGACATTACATTGATGGTTCTAGTGGGATCCCGTGTTATTGGACATATGATACAAGTAGCGGAAGCAGTTCTTCCATTCCTCTTTCTGGATATACTTCCAACACCTCAAATTTTGCGTTCGCTCCCTTTATTGATGGTCCGATTGTATATATGGGTGGTGGACTCGGAATCCCCAATGAAGACGGGTGGACGCCTACCTACTGGAAGAACGGAACTCCTATCCCCGTTCCATTCCCCCAAGCCTTGAAAGGAGGGTTGGTGGTAAGTCTCACCATAAAAGAGGGAATCGTGTATGTCGCAGGTTTTTATGGAGATCCGGAAGGGATCGGTTCTGAAGCGTTCATCTGGAAGGGAGCCACAAAACTGACGGTTCATTCACCCGCCGGTTCAGGAGGAACCCAGATCTATGCCATCGCCGTAGAATAATAGTTGACAAGCATATCCGTTCGCCCTACTGTAACATAGAGGAGAGAGATATGCCAACGATTGCCGAAGTATACCGAACTCACCTGGCTGCGATGATTCAGAATACCTCTCAGAACCAGGAGGTAACGGAAAAGAACGTGTTCCAGCCGGGCAATCCGGTTAACCGAAAATATGTGGACAAGGTAATCGAAGACCATCTTCTTCCTGGAAGTCGGATCATCAACATCGAGACTCTCTATGAGCTGCACCGTAGAAGCAAGGAAGGGAAATCCTGCCTTATCCTCATGGAACACTATAGTAACTTCGATCTGCCCGTGTTTATCTATCTTCTCTCCCACAGTAGTCCGGAAGGACAGGCCCTAGCAGATTCGATCGTGGCAATGGCAGGATTGAAACTTAACGTGGAGAGTAAAGCGGTGCTAGCCTTCTCAGAAGCCTACTCCCGTATCGTCATCTATCCTAGCCGTTACTTAGAGAAAATTACCGACCCTGAGGAACAGAAGGAAGCGCGAAGGAAAAGTAGTGTCATCAACCGTGCCGCCCTTCACCACATGGTTCGGTGCAAACACTCCGGACACATCATTCTTGTGTTCCCTTCGGGAACACGGTACCGGCCAGGCAATCCTGATACCAAGCGGGGTCTCAAGGAGATCGATTCTTACCTGAAAGTGTTCGATTATATGGTCCTCATAGGAATCGGAGGAAACATCCTACGAATCCATCCGAGCGGTGAGATGGAAGAAGATCAGCTGTTCAAAGATACGGTAGTGTATAAGGTAAGCCCGATTCTGGAATGCGAAACCTTCCGGAACGAAGCCCGTTCCAAGGCCCCAGCCGATGCAGATCTTAAGCAGTTCGTAGCCGATGAGGTGATGAGGGAGTTGGAAAAACTTCACGAAGAGATAGAACGAATCCGGGAACCGAAAGCATAGGAGATTGGGGCATCAGGTAGATTCCACCGATCGGTGATTTTCCTTCCAAGTAGATGCGTCTACCTCTAAGACTTGAGAGAAGGGCCTGAATCCCATACTCTCAAAGGATTCAGAAAGCTCTAAAGCGGTTCCTATCAGTTCTACGGTTACTCGGTTTCCTGGAACTGAGAGCACAGAGGAACAAAACCTCTCTAGCAAGGCTTTGGACAGACCGAGCCCCCGGTATTCTGGTTTACAATAGATTTGCAGGATCATGTACGCTTCTATATCCGTACGAAACTTGTTCTTAATAGCCCAAAGAAAAGCTACCAACTCGTCCGAAGGACTTCTTGCCTGCAACACGATCGAATCCGGATGGGATGGGAAAAGACCAAACCTCTTGCTCTGATAGAGGCCTTCCTTCTCTCCTTCTGAAAGGGATAAGGGGCCAACCATCTCTAGAAACCCATCCCGGTCCAACTTTAGTAGGAGGGTGTCGTCTGGAACGTCCCAACGATCCAACCAAAAGTCCGAGAGAACCAAATCTTCTGGATCCTCCCAATCGATCTCTACTTCCTTCAATCCCCAGCTTTCCCTCAAGGCATTGTACCAACGATACACCTCTTTTCTCATTTCTCGGTTCTTGAAATGAAACCATAATTTCTCTATTTCCGGCCTCTCCTTCACTGCATTCTTGAAGTGTCGAAATACTCCTCGGCCTGAGGCAAGGATTTGACGTAACCGTTCCCGATAGATGGGGTTCCGCAAAGAAGCGGTAAACCGTTCCATCAGATTAAATCCATCTACCGATCTCCATTCGGGAATCGAAATATAGCGATCTTCCTCCTCGAAGTCTTCATCCATCAAGTCTTTAGCAGGTACCAACGTTCCTTCCACCACATCAAAATAGTACTCATTTTCCTGATCTTCCATGGCGAAAATGATCTGATCCACCAGTTCTGGACTCAGTTCGAACTTCATACGGGGAGTCTTCCCTTCTCTAAATCTTCAATCATTGTCATTAGGTTTCCCTTCGAAACCTTTACCATCATACCCGTTCGTCGTTCCCGTACTTCCACATACCCTTCCTGTAACCCCCCGGTGGAAACTACTATCCGGATAGGAATTCCCAGCATATCGGCATCCTTTAATTTCACTCCAGCCGATTCAGATCGATCATCGTAGAGCACAGTGTCCCTCAGAGTATGGTGAATATGTTCGGCTGTCTGACGCACGGTTCCTGATTTCCCAATAGTAAGCAGGTAGATCCGGAAGGGCGCAATGGACAAGGGCCAGATGATTCCCTGGTCATCATGGTTTGCCTCCACGATCGCTGCCATCAATCGTTCCACCCCAATTCCATACGCTCCCATGAAGGGATACACGCGTCCTCCCCTCTCTTCCTGTACACTCAGATCCATGGATCTGCAATAATAATCCCCCAATTTAAAAATATGCCCCAACTCCAAGCAACGGGTAAACTTCAAGGGCTTTCCGCAGAACAGGCACCGTTGCCCCTCCTTTACCTGGGCCACATCTCCTACAATTCCCCCATCGTAATCCCTTCCATAGTTTACATTTGCGAAATGGTAATTTGCCTCATTGGCACCATACACGAGGTTGAAGGAGCTCACCACTAGATCATCGATCACAAGAGGAATCTCGGGATTGATTCCCAAGGGAGATAGATATCCAGGTTCGAGTTCTTCTTTTCGTGCTTCCTCTGGGGAGGCAAGACCTAGAATCGGTTCTTTCAGAATCCTGCGAAGCTTCTCTAGGCTTACCTCGTAATCTCCTCTAACCACCACTAAAGCTAATCCGCGAGGGGTCCGGTATATGAGGGTTTTTGCCAGTCGGGACTTGGGAATCTTTAAAAACTTCGACAATGCCTCCATAGTCGAACATCCCGGAGTATGGACCTTTTCCATCTCCTTCAGGGGTTCTACCTCATACTCCTTCGCGGCAATAGCAATCTCCTTATTGGCTTTGTAATCGCAATCCGTACATTCCACCACTGTATCATCCCCATGCTCTAAAGGCATAAGAAACTCAAAAGATTTCTCCCCACCCATATATCCCACCCCCGCTTCCGCAACCCGCACTGGAATTTCACATCGGTTGAAGATCCGCATATACGCTGCGTAGATCTTCGGAAAAAAATTATTCAAGTCCGTATAGGAACGATGAAAGGAATATCCATCCTTCATGCGGAACTCTTTTGCTCGAATCAACCCTTGCCGAGGCTTTTCTTCATCTCGGAACTTAAGTTGAAACTGATACAGAAAGAGAGGAAGATCCCTGTATGAATGAAGGGAACTTTTAAGGATCTCTACAAAGGCTTCCTCATGGGTAGGCGAAATGACCAGTTCTTTTCCAGCTCGATCCTCAAACCTTACCATATCCCGATCAATCCACTGGTCCCGTCCACTTTTTCGCCAGAATTCCCGGGGTGTCACTAAGGGAACCGAAACCTCCTGTCCCCCAAGGGCATTCATTTCCTCCCGGATGATCCTTTCAATGTTTCGTAACACCCTCAATCCCAGAGGAAGAATTCCGTACAATCCTTGCCCCAAAGATCGAATGTATCCTCCCTTTAAAAGAAACATGGTACTCGGAGAACGAACATCCTGAGGCACTTCCCGGAGAGTCTTAGTGAATAGGCGACTATAAAGCATACAGATTCATTGTAGGTAACAGGATCCAATGGGTCAACTGTATTGACATTACAGTAGATAGTACGCATATTCTAAAGAACCTTTTTAAAAAAACAGGAGTAAACAATGATATTTATCGAACGAGTAGAGGCAAGGGAAATCTTAGATTCCCGTGGGAATCCCACCATCGAGGTGGAAGTCGAATTGGACGACGGGAGCATAGGTGTCGCTGCTGTACCCTCTGGAGCATCCACCGGTGAACATGAAGCGGTAGAGCTTCGGGACGGGGACAAGAAGAGGTATCTAGGAAAGGGAGTACTGAAGGCTGTCAACAATGTGAACGAAATTATCGGACCTGAACTGGAAGGGGTGAATGCATTAAATCAGGTAGATGTGGACCGGTACATGATCGAATTGGACGGCACCGAAAACAAATCCAAACTTGGGGCCAACGCGATCCTTGGAGTATCGATGGCTGTAGCACGAGCTGTTGCCAACAGTCTTGGTATTCCCCTTTACAAATACTTAGGTGGAGTCCACACGACGCTTCTCCCTGTTCCCATGGCGAATATCATCAATGGCGGGAAGCATGCAGACAACAAGATCGACTTTCAGGAATTCCTCATTATGCCCGTAGGTGCTAAAAATATCCGAGAAGCTGTGCGAATGTGCGCCGAAGTATTCCACACCCTCAAGGGTATCCTGAAAAAAGCTGGCCATAACACTGCTGTTGGGGATGAAGGAGGATTCGCTCCCAATCTGGAAAACGAAGAGGCTTTGGATTTCATTATGAAAGCCATCGAACAAGCTGGCTATAAGCCAGGGGAAGAGTTCATGCTTGCCCTCGACAGTGCGTCAAGCGAACTGTTCGAGGAAGGTGGTAAAAAGGGATACAAATTTTGGAAATCAAATCCAAACAAGCTCTTTTCTACCGATGACATGATTGAGTTATACCGCAAATGGATCGATAAGTATCCCATCATTTCGCTCGAAGATCCTCTCGACCAGAACGATTGGGATGGTTACGCCAAGATCACTAAAGAACTAGGACATAAGGTCCAGATCATCGGGGATGACTTCTTCGTCACCAATCCTAAGCGCTTGGCAGAAGGAATTAAAAAGGGTTGCGCGAATTCTATTCTGATAAAAGTGAACCAGATCGGTACAGTGACAGAAACGATCGAAGCCATCAACATGGCGAAGAAAGCAGGGTACACCACCGTTATCTCTCATCGATCCGGCGAAACCGAGGACGACTTCATTGCCGATCTATCGGTTGCTTTGGAGACGGGACAGATCAAGACCGGTTCTCTTAGTCGGACCGACCGGATCTGTAAGTATAACCAACTCATGCGGATCGAAGACCAACTGGAAGGAACTGCTGAGTATCCCGGTATGTCAGCTTTCTACTCCATCCGACGGTAACCCCAAAGAGTTGTTCGTTTAGGATCGGTCGCACATCACACACGGATGGGAAAAAGCGGGACGAGTTCCGAAAGGGACTCGTCCTTTTCTTTTCAGGGAATTAAAACTCTATGGAAAATCGTCGATAGGTTCCTTTGGGAGCGAGGGGTGTGATTTCCACATGATCTACTCTTGAACCTGGAGGGCCTTGACGTACCAGTTGGATGAATCGGTCTACTAGTTCTTCGGGGCCTTCACATTCTACGGTCACACTTCCATCTCGTTCATTCCGCACCCAACCCACTATCCCCCATCGTTCCGCGATATGGCTAGTCCAATACCGAAATCCTACACCTTGTACCCTTCCGAAGATTCGCAGGCGAGTAGCCTTTTTCTGAACATTAGGTCCATCATCCATTGAGGGTTCGTTTCGATAACGCATGGGCGATCATGCTTTCCAGTTCCGCATAGTCGTATGGTTTGTAAAGCACCTCATACGGTATGGGAAAGTTAGGTTGCAGAAAGCCGCTAGTGATGAAGATGATCTTATCTTTACAATATGTACTCAAGAATTTAATCCAGTAATCCCCCCCGAGGATATCCATCCGATAGTCGGATACAATTACGTCAATCCCATGGTCCAGAAGATGCTTGATCGCTCCTACCCCATCGGAAGATACAAGGACCGTATACCCTTTGCCCTGAAGGTAGTCCCGTAAGGTGAGGCGAATAGCATCCTCATCCTCTACAATTAAAATGGTCGCTTTTTTATTCCCCATATCGATAGTTCCATTTTACGATCCTACTCGTTTCAGTAGATCGAATATTTGTCCGGTCAATTCGTCAAAATCGAACGGCTTCCGTAGATATGCATCCGCTCCTTCTTTTTTCATGGTTTCTTCTAGATGTTCACCCGATAGACCGGTGACCACGAGGATTTTAGGCGAACCTAAACTAGGATCGCTTTTTATTTTTCGGCAAAGCTCCTTCCCATTGATGCCCGGCAGGTCAATGTCGAGGATCACAAGGGAAGGTTTTTGTTCTACCATAAGGCGACCCGCTTCGAAGCCATCGTAAGCCTGGTAGATGGGAAAATCGGGGAACTTTTTTTCCAAATATCCTTTTATCATGTTGTTCAACGATTGATCGTCATCCACAATCAAAATCTTTCGTTTTTCCACCGCTCCTTCTACAGAAGCAAGGAGTTCTGCAGGCATACGCATATTCCGTGAGGATAGGAACTCTACCAGATCCTCTGCATACACTCGATACTGCCCACCCGGAGTAGTGAACGCTTTGAGGTATCCATTCTTAATCCAATTGATCGCTGTTTGATTCACTACGCCGCAAATGTTCGCTACTTCCAATGCAGAGAAGATTCTCACCTTTTTCTCATGTTTAGCCATATGCTCTTTCCTTCTTACTTAATAAGGGCGGAAACTTAACACCCTAGATTATATGTATTATATCCAGAACGTCAACCTAATTCTTCAAAAAGAAGCCGAATCTCGTAAGAAGAATAGCCTTTTTTGCGTAAACGTGAAGCGATTTCCCGGGGTTCTTGGATTCCTTTAGAACATAAGTCTACATACAACCTTCTCAATGCCTCTCGATACTCAGGCCAGGAAACGCACTCTTTTACCACCTCCCTACTTAGAACCTCATCCAATCCCCGTTTCTGTAACTCCAACTCCAATAACGATCTTCCTTCGGAATGCTTTCTAAGACGGCTCCGTATCCATTCCTTTCCAAAGCGTCGATCATCCAACGCACCCTCTTCTTCGAGTCGATCGAGAACCTTACAAATTTCCTCCATCTGAAAACCTCGTTGGGTTAATTTCAGTTCCAATCCCTTTCTGGAATGCTCTGCTCGAGAGAGAAGTTTGAGGGCACGGAGATAACATCGTTCCATTCAGAGATCCCTATCGAAATCATATCGCAAGGCTTCAAATAAAAAAGCCCCTCGACCCATGATTGGCGAAGGGCTTTGAAAAAACCTTGAGAACGGCTATCGTTTGGAGAATTGGAACCGTCTCCGAGCTTTTCGCTGTCCGTACTTTTTCCGTTCCACCATTCGGGAGTCTCGGGTCAGGAACCCGTTTGCTCTCAAGGCAGACCGATTTGTTTCGTCCAACAACACGAGAGCTCGAGCTATACCATGCCGAATAGCTCCTGCTTGCCCGGTCAGGCCCCCCCCTTTTACATTGACAGAAATGTCCACCTTATCCTCGTTGGCCGTAGCTACTAAAGGTTGCATAACCATGTAGACGTGTTCTTTATGGACAAAATACTCTTCCAACGGTTTCCCATTGACTTGAATCTTTCCTGTGCCCGGTTGAATGAATACCCGGGCCACCGAAGTTTTTCTTCGCCCTGTGCCTACTTTCGTATTTCCTTTCGTGCTCACAGTACTACTCCTAGCTTATGGGATCTGTAGAGGTTCTGGCTTTTGAGCCCCATGTGGATGGGCCTCTCCAGCATAGATCTTTACATTTTTGAACAGTTTCCGACCTAACCGGTTCTTGGGAAGCATCCCCTTGATCGCTACCTCCAACGGATAGGTAGGTTTTCGCTGAATCACCTTCTCAAAGGATTCTACCCTAAGACCACCCGGTTGACCCGAGTGATGGTAGTAAAGTTTATCCTTCCGTTTATTCCCGGTTACTACCACCTTATCCGCATTGATGACAATAACATAGTCCCCTACCTCCTGGTGAGGGGTGTAGATGGGTTTATGCTTACCCCGGAGAATAGAGGCCACTTTTGCGGCTACCCTACCCAACCGTTTTCCAGCTGCATCGACAATATACCACTTCCGTTCCACCTCGTGTGGTTTTACAAAGATCGTTTTCATACCTATCCTCTATTTGGCAATTCGAATTTCATCTTTAACAGCATCCTACCCTTTTGGTCTGATTTAACCCCCTAACCCACCGAAGATCCCCCGGGGCTAGTAGGGACTTCAGAAGGTTGTGGGATACACACCACTGAAAGGTGCAGGACACCGACTGATTACTCTGTTTTCTCCTTTTCTTCGGTAGAAGACTCTTCGGACTTTTCTTTCTCTTCTTCTTTTTTTGCCTCTATGCGATCCTTGATGTCGGTAATGCCTATAAAGATGGCTAATAACCCTATCATCAAGGCTCCGATCGGAATCCCACCTTTCAAGAACTCCAACACCGAGTTCAGCCACTGGGGGGACCAGGATACAGGCAGCACCAGATACACTGCCACTAGAACGAGACCGATACCAACCAATAGTGCAGTCATGGAGACATTATAGAAAGTTCTGTACTTGATTTCAAGCTCCCTTGTAAGTACTTTTAACTCAAAGAATCGTATGAACGTAAAGATAGATCCTTTTAAATGCGTGGGTTGTGGGTTATGTGCAGAAACCCTGCCCGAGTTATTTTTTATGGGTCCTTTCCACGCTCAAGTTCGACGTGGAACCCTTACCCATCATGAGGAACCCTTAGTTGCTCAAATCGCTGAAGACTGTCCCTCCGAAGCGTTTCTATTCGAGGAGGATGCAGTCCCCTCCTTAACGAGGGGAACGGTGAGAAATAGTTACGATGAGTCCGATCATAATGAAAAGGAAGGGTAAATTCACTAGCAGCACTTCCAATAGCGAAATGTTTTTTACCACCAATAAAGAAGGAATCACTCCGAAACTTTTCAACGTGGTGTAAATTGTCTCCACATACCCTGCGATAACCCCTAGTCCTACCAACATCCATCCTGTGTCCCTCGTCTTCGTCCAGAGAAGAATAGCACAAAAGCTAGCCCCTCCCCCAATGAAGAGACGACTCAGCAAGAGTACCATACTATCCAATTCCATACAGGTCTCCTTTCTCTATGAGCTCTCTTGCAGTACTTTCTACCAATGCCTTTTCTCCTTTGGACCAGTCCATTGGTAAAATTAAAGGATCCTCAGGTGTCGGGGGTATAAGAATTTTCCGTTCAAGGAACGCTGTGAATATCTTTTGGTATTGGGAATGTTTGAACTGCGGAATTCCATAACAGGAAATTAGATTCCAACCATATACTTCCCATTCTTCCCACTTGGGTAGGGCGATTCGGCTCACTCGGATGAGGTGCCAAACTGTACGAACAAGGGTAGCTGCCAGCACAGGGGATACAGGATCATCCGAAGGGAGTTCTTCCCTCGGAAAGGAATCTCCGATCAAGAGTGGTTGGGGTGCAAAGGCTCCTGGAAAAGGCAAAATAGGAATAACCAGGGGAAACTGAGGGTATGGGAAAGAGTAGAAGGGTCGATAGAACACTCCCCTATTCTGTTCCTGTTCAGCCTGTTCTGGGTCAGGAAGACGAAATGGCTCCAGTACCTGCGCATTTGAAGATCCGAGTCGGTGGAGGATTTCCTTCCCTACTGTAAGGGCCCGATCAAGGGAGGCAAAGATCCGGATTTCCCAGTTCCCGGGGATCAAACTACGAAGCGCCTTCTTCAATCGACCTGTATAGAGGGAAGGATACTCAGCCACTACACCTTTCTGTAGAACGTTTTTCAGTTCCCGGTATACCTTATCCGGCCGATGCCCAAGAAGGGCTCGCCCTCCATTCCGCCAAAGATCCAAATACCGGTTCCCCTTTCTATCGTACAATCGGCAGTCCCTAGCTCGGTGTATCTCTGGTAGAGTAAAGATTCCCTTTGAATCATCCATCCCTTGTAACCTTCTCCAACCGTTTTTCATACCGCGGGATGAATTGAGCTACCCTGCCATTCTCGAATCTCACAAGAACAACCAGGATCCCATCCTTTTCCCATTGCCGAATTACCATTCCCTGTCCATACTCCTCATGGTATACGAGGGTGCCGGGTTCAAAACCATTCTTTCCGAATGAGGTAGAGGCAACCCGATTTACGAACGGTTTGGACTGTTCCCATACAGAGTCCGGTAACTCTCTCAAGAATCTAGAGGGTTCCACTTCCTGAATCCGTCCATGGAGTCTTCGGGTCCTGCAAAAGGTGAAATACAATTCTTCCTTTGCCCGGGTTATGGCCACGTAGAATAGCCTCCGCTCCTCTTCCAGGTCCTCCTCTGACTCATCTCCTCCTCTGGGAAATAACCCCTCTTCCATCCCTGTAACGATTACCCGATCGAACTCTAACCCCTTCGTGTTATGCATGGTGATGAGGGTGACCATAGGCCTCTCGGTTCGGTGTTCCTCATCGGTAACTGCGGCAGCATCTAGCTCGATATCCTCAAGGAATTGAGCCAGGCCATCCCGTCCTCTCGGATACCCCGCTGCTGCATTGACCAATTCTTCCAAATTCCTAAGCTTTTGGGAGCCCGCAATTTGATCCTGCGTCCGGTGATACTCCTCTAATCCAGATTCGCGAATCACCAACTCCACGAAACGAGAAAGTTCTAACGTTTCCAGTTCTTCCCAAAAGCGATGACAGAGAGTAAGGAACCCATTCAGGTTCTCCAGAGTTTTCCCTTTTCGTAGGGATGCTTCCACTTCCATTGCTCGGAGGAGTCCTTCCGTCACCGCTTCTTGATGGGAAAGGATCGCATCCACGGTGGCTAGGCCAATTCCCCGGCTGGGTTTGTTCACGATCCGACGAAAGGAGACTTCGTCCTTAGGATTCTGGAGGAATCGCAAGAAGGCAAGGGCATCTTTCACTTCCTCCCGTTCGTAAAACCGAACTGTGCCCACTAACCGATAGGGGATTCCTTCTCGCAGGAACAAGGTCTCGAAGACGCGACTCTGGGCATTGATCCGGTAAAGGATCGCGGTCTCTAGGTTCGGATGTTTCTGAATCAGGTCTGCACAGATTCTAGCTTCCTCATCCTGATCCATACAGGAAAAGATCAGGGGTTCTTTCCCCCCTTTCCGATTTGTCCAAAGAGTTTTCCCCAGTCTTCCCCGATTGTTCCGGACCACTTCGGAAGCAGCTTGAAGGATTTTTTCAGTAGAACGGTAGTTCTGTTCCAACCGAATGATCCGAGTACCAGGAAACTCATCGGCGAACGTCAGCAGGTTCCCCACCTCTGCTCCACGAAAGCGATAGATGGATTGATCATCGTCCCCCACCACACAGATATAGGCTTCGGGGGAATACAATTCCTTCAACAATTGATGCTGCGCCACATTGGAATCCTGGTACTCGTCCACGAGAAGGATTCGGAATCGATCCTGAGTACGCCGTTTCACCTCGGGAAATTGACGGAGAATCTCGAGGCTCCGGAGAATGAGATCCCCAAAATCCAGACTTCCTATCTGTCGGAGCCTTTCGGAGTACCGCTGGTAAATTTCCCCGAAATCTGGATGCAGGGAGATTCGATCGAGGGGATCTGAGGGAGAAAGTCCATAGTCCTTTGCCCTTCCTATGGCAAAGGCAAAGGAGGAAAGCATCCTTCTTTCTCGATCTGGGTAGAGGGACTGAAGGAGAGCAAGGGAATCTTCCTCGTCGTAGATGGAAAAATGGGGATCTAATCCAGCCAATGTGGCATTTCGTCGAAGGAACCAGGCGCAGAAGGAGTGAAAGGTTTTAATCAGGACACCCTCTGCCTGCGGACAGATCTGGATGGCTCGTTCCTTCATTTCCTGTGCGGCTTTATTTGTAAAGGTCACTGCCAGAATGGATCGAGGATTGACCCCTTCATGCAGGATCAGGTGGGCAATCTTCACTGTGATGACTCGGGTTTTCCCCGATCCTGCTCCTGCAAGGATTAAAAGAGGTTCTCCCTTATGCAGGACTGCCTCTCTCTGTGGAGGATTTAGTCCATCTAAATACCAGAGGTTGTCTTTACCCATGAAAGGCCTCTTTCCCTAAAGGGACCGCTTCCAGATCAATCCCATTCCTCCGGATTACTTGAACGGGAATGATTTTCCCTGTCATACCCTCTGAGCTGTGGATCACGATCATTCCATCTACCTCTGGTGCATGGAGGTACCCTCTTCCAAGGGCAAGCCCCTCTCCTTCTACCCATTCTTCTACCAGTACTTCCAATTTTTTGCCTACGAAACGATCAAGTCTCTGGGTAGTGATCCGCTGCTGGATTTCTTCGATCTTCCGCTTTCGCAATTGAGCAACTGACCGTTTTACATGGAGAGTTCTCTTTCGATCCATAGTGGCCGCTGGAGTCCCATCTTCTCGGGAATAAACAAAAGCTCCCAACCAATCGAAAGCAGCAGCCTCCAGAAATCTAAGGAGTTCCTCAAAATCTTCCTCGGTCTCCCCCGGGAATCCGACGAGAACCGTGGAGCGTAAGATTGCATCGGGGAGCATAGATCGAATCGTTTCGATCAATTCTAGGTTTTCTCTACTATTTTTTTTTCGCCCCATCGCTTGCAGGATCTTTATCGAGGCATGCTGGAAGGGCAGATCAAAATAGGGAAGAAACCGAGGATCCTCTTTACAAAGCCTCAGTACATCCAACGGAAACTGTTCCGGATGAATATAGAGGAGACGGATCCAAAAAGGATCCGGAAGCGTTTGAAGGTGCCGCAATAATGACATCAATCCGTCCCCCTCACCCCTATCCCTTCCATAGGAACCCAGATCCTGTGCGATCAAGTTAAATTCTTGGATTCCAATCTGGAGAAAGGTGCGGATTTCCTCTAGAATCTCTCCTGCAGGTCGGCTACGAAGATCCCCCCGAATCAGGGGGATTGCACAGTACGAACAACGATTCCGACAACCCTCCGCTATTTTGATATACGTAGAGCCTGGTGAGGTAGCTCGAGCAGGACGGATTGGTGAGGGGCCGAACTGTTGTGGAATTAGAAGTTCCCTTTTTCCCTCTTCGATTCGTTGAACAACTTCTACGATTTTCGATAGATCCCGATTCCCGAACACTCCATCTACTTCCGGAAGCTGGTGAAATAACTCTTCCCCATACCGTTGGGACAGACACCCGGTAAGCAGAATTTTTTTCGAGGGGAATCGCTTTCGAAACTCCAGAGTGACATCGATGGACTCTTCCTTTGCGGGTTCGATAAATCCACAGGTATTCACTAGAAGGTACTCTGCTTCTTCGGGAGTATGGGCTACCTCCCAACCCTCCTTGAGGAGCATCCCTACCAGAGATTCCCCATCTACGAGGTTCTTCGCACAACCGAGATTTTCGATATAGAATTTTTTTCTTTTTCTGTTTCCTGTTCCCACAGTGCGTTAACTAGTATACGGGAACAAACTCTAAGCGGAAAGAGCCCCCTCCAGGATTTTCCACCCATTTGAGGATCCCTACTCCTACCTGGCCAGGTCTACCGAACTCGATCTCCTTTCCCTGAATCCTTCCCCGTAGGGCTCCCGCATTGGAAAATCCTAGAACGATTTCTTTCTGGATGTCTATCTTGAAGGTTTCTCCCTTACGAAAGTACCTTTCTTCCCGTTCGCTATTGTCTACCCGGTATCGGAAAAAGCAGTACCCGGTAAATTCGATTTCCAGGGTGAAAGGAGCCTTGGAAGGAGACTCAAGAACGAGTCGGGGGCGTTGCAATCGCGACCCTTCACCCACACTACCGACAGGAACAGCCGAACCGGATCCTTCGGTTCCCGCTCTACCTCCCTCGGTTGCAACAGCTCCACCCGTTCTCTGCACCATCTCGAACTTGAGTACGGCTTTGGATGTTTTCCCTTCCCTTTGGAGGGTGTTGCATGTTACCTTGACCAACTGTTTTGCACCAGGGAGATCCAGAAGGGATTCCTGACCTTGCTTCATCACCAGACGTCCAAAATTACCCACTAATTCCACTGTAGAACTAACTTTTGCCACTCGTACGGAACCAATCTCTTCAGAAAAAACGATCTCGTCTCCCTCGATAAAGCTCTGTTCTATAGGAAGTCCCTTGTATTGTATCTTTGTAGCGGCTCGAGAGACAACTTCCGCTTTTTCCTTCTTTGCCTCCATGGGGCGAAGAAAAAGGAATAGTCCGACTGCAAGGAGGATGATAGCCCCTATCCCTGCAACGAGGAAAGGATGGAAAGAACGCTTTTTTTCCAAGAGGACTTCGATAGGAACAGGTTGTTCCTGCAAACGCATGTTCTTATAAAGGGTGATCAATTCTGCCGGATTCAACCCCAGGTATTCGGCATAATTACGAAGAAACCCTATCGCGTAGGTATCCCCAGGGAACAGGGACACATCCTCTTCTTCCAGCGCCTGGAGATACCGTTTGGCAATATTCGTTTCCCTAGATACTTGATCCAGGGAAACATTCTTTGCTTCTCGAGCTTTCCTAAGTTTCTCTCCTACAGACTCCATCGATGTATTCCTTCCTGCTTCAACTTTCCGGATCGAAGAGAAAGTTTTCTATTACATTGGCAGAAGCCGGCGGATCGTATCGAAAACGGCTCTCGGGAATATTCTGGTTTATACGAATGTTCTTGAAATCGAATACGATTTTTTGGTATCCCACCGTGATCCCTTCGATCCGACGGATGAGACCGTCGGTATTTATGGAAAGAATCAACTCTCGAAATCCTTCATCGCTGGACTTCCAGGAAAGTTTCAGCTTGGTGACCATCTCCTTGGATTTCTCATCCAAGGGGACAGGGGCTGGGTTATTCAAATATGCAATACTGTAGTTCCTCTTCAACAGTAATAAACCCTGCCGACTGGCCATCGCTGCGATAGCTGCCGAGGAACGGCGCTTCAGAGTCTGGGACATCACTACCCGATACTGAGGAATGTAAAGGGTCAACTTTCTACCATCCGTAACTAGGACTTGCTCATCGGGATTGGAGAAATCGATCCGTAGCAGGTTGGGAATCTTGTAAAACAGGGTACCCTCCATTACCTCTTTTTCTGCGGTAATGCTTACCTGCGCTATATAATCCTTCACCTCTCCATATTTGGTAGAGATGCGGTCAAAGAAATTTTCTGCTGTGAGAATTTCCTGACTCGTGGCGAGAATACCTATTTGTGTAATTAAGAACAAAATAAGGATAAATTTGTTATTTACCTTCACCGCTTGCCTACTTCTAAGAGCATCATACTGATAGGGAAGTATTTGTCAAGTTCATCGATCGAATCGCTATTCCAACTCCCGGATCTGATCCCTTAACTTGGCCGCCAGTTCGTAATTTTCCTCTTTCACAGCTTTTTCCAGTTCCTGTTTAAGACGCTCCAACGTGTCTTCCCTGTCTCCCATCAATTGTTTCAAGGTTGAGGTCAGATAGTTGATGGAACGGATTTTCTCAAATTGGAAGGTAGGAGAGTCTACCTCTGGAAGAGAACGAATCTGCTCAATCGTATCCGAGAGGACCTCCTTGGCTCGTTCTTCTTCCCGGCGCTGGATAAGGAGCATGGAGCGAGCCAGTGCATTCATACGGAGGATGTATGGTTTATACTGGAGGAGGGTATTTTTATCCTCCTGGTTCTGCACATACTTCTCTACCAGAGCACAGATCCGTAAGTTATGGGAGGTATCTCGAAGGACTCGCTCAAAATCATTGATCTGAAAAAGCAACAGGTACCGGTAGTAGAATAGAGTGCCTTCTTCATGTAGTTTCTGGAATTCCTCATGGGAAACGACGAATCCTGCATCGGATCGATACTCCCGCACGAACTCCTGTAGCCTTGATTCGAGGAAATCAAGGTACGTTTGATGTCCATGGGGTTTAATTCCGTCAGGACGGCCATCCAGTTCATACTGTTCGATCCCCAAAGGGAGTCGCACCTGTAGAACATTCCTCCCATCGTTGGCCGAAATGATCCGTACCGCAGACTCTGGATCGTACGGCCATTCCTCCAACAGTTCAGTGATATCGGGATTCATGCTCTTAATATACTAAGAAAAACGTAGGATGGTAACAAGATACCGTTCCCTATTCTTGGTGCTTCTGGTATACTCCGCCTCATGATAAAAATCATCTCTTTAGGGGGCTCTATCGTAGTTCCCAATTCTATAAATATAGAGTATTTAAAACAGTTGGCTGCCACAGTGCGTTCGTACCTTCAAGCCCAACCCGGTAGGAAACTTGTTTTCATTGTAGGAGGAGGTAGACCTGCCCGGGAATACCAAGAAGCGTATCGGGCCATCGTACCCTTCCCAAACAATGAATCTCAAGACTGGATCGGGATCGCTGCCACCCGGTTGAACGGAGAGCTTCTCCGGGCGATCTTTCGAGACGAATGCCCCGATCCCCTCGTAACAGATCCCACTTCCGTTCATTCCTTTGGAGGATCCATTTTAATTGCCGCAGGATGGAAACCAGGTTGTTCCTCTGACTACGATGCAGTTCTTCTGGCAGAGGCTTTTCAGTCGAATACCGTAATCAATCTTTCCAATATCGACCAAGTGTATTCAGTAGACCCTAAAAAAGACCCTTCTGCTCGCCCTATCCCTAGGCTAAGCTGGTCCGAGTTTAGAGCCCTCGTCGGGGACACCTGGGTTCCAGGGTTCCACGCTCCCTTCGATCCCATCGCCGCTCGAAAAGCTCAGGAATTGCACTTAAAGGTGATCGTTGCATCGGGAACCGATCTGCCCAACCTAATGAACCTCTTGGAGGATAAGCCCTTCAGAGGCACAGTTATTGGTCCAAAGTAACAGAGAGGGGTTAGTAGAAAGGAGGATTCAATGCGGTGGTACCGCAGATGGGTTGGAGAGACTTTCTGGGGGTAGAGTAGGATTATTCCATTCCACCCAAGACCAGATGGGGGAGGCTAGATTCGCAGGGAACGCGTTGGGCCGGGAAAAATCGGGCAATAGATTGTCTAGGGGAGTATATTCCTGGACGAACCCATCCCGGATTCTAAACTCTTCTAGATAGTCCAATACCCTTTGATACTCCTCCTCAGTGATCCCCCGCTCCCATTCTACCCAGGAAGCAGCCTTCACCTGTTCAGGGGGAAGTAGATCACGCGGAAGGGGGGTGTACTGAAACATGAGAGAAAGGATCGCTCGGTACCTTAGATTCTGAGAAAACCACTGGAGCACTTCTCTCGTGTTTTCCAGGAAACCAGGTAGGACCAGATGCCTTACGATAACTCCCTGTACCATTCGATCCTCATCGAACTGAGGGGCGCGTATCTCCACCATCCGCTGGATCGCTTTCGTGGCGGTTTCAGGATAGCGGGGTGTTCCAAAAAGTTCCTTGGAAAAAGATGGATCCAAGGTTTTTAGATCGGGTAGATACACATCGATCCAAGGCTCAAGAAGAGAGAGAGCAAGGTCGTTTTCGAATCCCGAAGAGTTCCATAGTACCGGAATCTGTAAACCGTACTCCTTTGCCCTTCGAATCCCCTCTACGATAGAAGGAATCCAGTGAGTGCCCGTCACTAGGTTTATGTTCTCGACTCCTGCATCCTGGAGCTTTAAACAGAGGGCAGCAAAAGTTTCTACCGTTATTTCTGCACCCATCCCTCCCCTACTGAGTTGACAGTTCTGGCAGAAGAAACACTTCAAAGTGCATCCGGTGAAGAAGATGGTGCCCGATCCTCCGGAGCCGCAAAGTACGGGTTCTTCTCCTCGATGAATCCCTGCCCAAGCAATTCGTAAAGAAGCTCCTTCTCCGCAGAATCCCCTGCCTCCCTTTTTCCTATCCACCCCACAGCCGCGGTTACAAAGCAGACATCGATTATATGGATCCATTGTGCACATGAGTAGCATAACTTCCGAGTTCCGGGAATTAAAAGAATCCCTTCGAGGATAGATAGTTCCGGGCTAACTCATCTTTAACATAGCCTTTTTCTAACGCGATCTGTCCAAACGTTTTGGATGGATACTTTTTCTGTAGTTTCAGGATCCTTTTTGTGGTTGTTGGGTCGATAGCTTCCACCTGTTGGAGGAACTCCCCAATCGGTACATGGGATAGTGGGTTACCCTTATCCCGAACGTGCAACGACTTCATTTTCATCCTCCTCGAAATACTCTTCCCAATCCCAGCCTTCTGTGTGTGGTTCTAAAAAATCTCTGAAGGTGAGCACGATGATTGGGATCTTTGAAAGATCCAACCCGGATTGAAGGTACCGATCCCCATCCGTGTCCACTCCCATTACATCAAAGTACCGTTCTTTTTTGGCTATTGGAGAAAGGGCTACCTGAACAGACTCGGTATTCAGAAGCATCCCCTCCTTGAGGAGGTTCCTTCCCCAAGAAGGCCGAGAGGTAGGGGCTAGGTATAGTTTTACTAGGGAATACCCCGTTCGGTTTACTATCCGTACTTCGGAGTAGACTTCTCCCCCAAATCCCCCAAATACCATGCAGGTAAAAATCGAGAGGAATAAAAGCCCAATCCTCATGGTTCTTCCCTTCTCATCCCTTCTCTATCTATTGTAATATATCGACAAGTTTATTGACAGTCTACGGAAAGCTAGGTATTCTTTACTTCCGTCGAAATCATGCCGACGTGGCGAAATTGGTAGACGCAGCAGACTCAAAATCTGCCGCCCGCAAGGGTGTATCGGTTCGAGTCCGATCGTCGGCATTCTGAATAGGAGGAAGCCCATGCCGACCATCACGATTCAAATAGGTAACCAAACATACGAGGCTGATCTTTACAATGGAAAGGGCCCGATGGCCTTTTACAATAGTCTTCCTCAGGAGATTCGGATGTCCCGGTGGGGAGACGAGTTCTACGGTTCTTGTAGCGCTCCAGTGAAGGAAGATAATACCCTCCGGGATCTGTACGAGGTGGGAGAAATCGCCTTCTGGCCGCCGGGAAACGCCTTCTGCATTTTCTTTGGTCCTACACCCGCTAGTTCTGATTCTCGCCCACGGATGGCATCCCCAGGTGTTCCCCTAGGAAAAATCAAAGGGGATACCACTGGTCTTCGGCAGCTAGGTTCCTCAGTAAAAGCTACCATCAAAAAGAAAGAATAACCTTAGATAGAATTACACTGGATGAATCAACGTGGACACTGCTTTGGCTACTGCCCTCTTCAACGATTCACCTTGGTCAGGAGAGGAACCTCCAAATCTGGTTGTGGATTCCCGAATGATTCCTACTAGGTAACTACCCACTACAACTGCTTCCACATAGGGGCTCAACGCTTCTACCTGCCCATACGATGAAATCCCAAAACCCGCCAATACTTTTAATTCCTTGGCTGCCAACATGTTCAGAAAAGAAAGATTTTCATCAGAAAGATTCGTAGGATCTCCCGTGATCCCGGTGCGAAGAGCCACATATATATACCGCTCCCCGTGGGACTGCAACAACCCCAAAAGTTGATCCAGTCGCTTGGAATCCATCGTAGGAACTACTACCGAGATCGGGTGTAGACCCCTTTCCCACGCAGCCTCATAGTAGCCTTCGTCCTGATCAAAGGGAAGATCTGGAACGATCAATCCTTGCACTCCCGCTTCCTTGGCCTGATCCAGGAACCAGGATATACCTCGACGGACCACTAATGAAGCGTAACTCATGAGGAAGAGGGGAATCTCTGGAATCGTCCGGGAAAGGCGCCTAACCATCAGAAATCCTTCCCGAAGGGTAAATCCCCCATCGAGAGCCTGTACGCAGGCTTCCTGGATCCGTGGACCATCCGCTGTAGGATCTGAAAAGGGAAACTGCACCTCTAAGTACGAAGCTCCCCCTTCTACCATGCCCAGAGCTGCCTGGAACGAGAGGTTCATCGTAGGATACCCCGCTACCAAATGACACATGAGTTTTTTCATAGTGCGTCTCCCAGAGAATCCACCTCTCTTTGAAGAAATTCCCTCCATCGTTCCCGATCCAGTTCTCGAGCAGTGATGAAGAGATCCTTGTCACCTCTTCCGGACATATTTACCACCACCACAGCCTCTTTCGAGAAGGAAGGGAGCAACCGAAGAGCTGCGGCTCCTCCATGGGCAGATTCCAAGGCAAAAAGAATCCCTTCGGTACGGGCAAAGAAATCCATCGCTTCGATGGCTTGCCTATCCGTTGCTGTAATGAACTCAATCCTCCCCCTATCCCCTAGATAGGCAAGCTCCGGTCCGATACCTGGATAATCCAGACCTGCAGAGACAGAATGGGTTGGAAGCACCTGACCATCTTCATCCAACAGGAATCGACTCTTGTATCCCTGTACGATTCCCACCTTTCCTTCACCGCTCATTCGTGCAGCATGCTGTCCTTTCCCAGGGCCCCTTCCTCCGGCTTCCACACCGATGAGCCGGGGCATATTGGAGGTTTCTGTACCCTTGATCCGTTCCTCCGACTCATCGATAGGATACAGATAGGGTGAAAAGAACCCGATCGCATTGGATCCCCCACCCACACAAGCGATAAGGGCAGTAGGCTTAAGGCCGAGAGATGCCAGTTGTTCCTTTGTTTCAACTCCGATGATGGACTGAAAGGTGCGCACCATATCGGGATACGGGGATGGGCCTAGTGCGCTACCTAAAATATAGAAGGTATCCTCCGGATGAGAGGCCCAATCCCGGAGGGCTTCATTCACCGCATCCTTTAGGGTTCGGGAACCTGAAGATACTCCTACTACCTCCGCACCATACCGTTCCATCCAGAATACGTTGGGCTTTTGTCTCATCATATCCACTTCGCCCATGTATACCCTGCAGGGAATTCCCAGATGGGCGCAAACCGCTGCCACCGCCACTCCATGTTGACCCGCACCGGTTTCTGCAATCACTCGCTTCTTTCCCATTCGTTTAGCTAGCAGACCTTGACCTAAGGCATTATTGATCTTATGTGCTCCGGTAGCAGCCAAGCCTTCCAGCTTTATATACAACCGTCCTCCACCGAGAAGGCGGGTGGTGTTCTCGGCATAGTAGAGGGGAGTAGGTCTTCCCACGAAGGATTTCAATTTTGCTTGGTACTCTTCCTGAAACTCCTTTGAAGGAACAATGGATAGGAAGGCTTCTTCCAGCTCATGCAAAGGTTTCCTCAATACTTCTGCCACATACCGCCCACCAAAGGAGCCAAAGAACCCTGTAAGGATAGGAGGATTATTCCCAACTTCCTGTTTCGAATACCCATCAACCAATGATCGTGCACGCATCCTGAATCTCCTTGAAAAAGTTGCGCAATTTTTCTGGATCCTTCTTTCCCGGATACAGTTCTACCCCACTGGAAACATCCACCAGTTCCGGATTCCACTTTTCCACCACTTCCCGGATCGATTCCCCTCGTAATCCTCCTGCAAGCCAGAGGGGGACTCCCTGCTCCTGCAACACCTGAAGCACTTCATCCGGCACCCGAATCCCGGTACCCCCATACATCCCCTCCTTCGAAGCATCCACGAGGAAGCGTACACCCAGGGGTTTTTCCAGAGCGAGCCGGACATCTTTCGAGGTTTTAGGATTCCACACAGGATAGTACGGAATGTGCATGACCCTCAATTGGGCCAAGAAATCTTCAGCGTCCTCCATCCCATGTACTTGCAAGGCATCAAGGTATCCTTCCTGAACCAGATGGGATACTTCTACCAGAAGGGCTCTGGTTTCTTTTTCTCTAGCCACTACCACACCAACCTTCAATACCTCAAGACCTTTCAACTCGCGAACCACGGAAGGTGGGGCCTGCCGAGGGGAATGAGCGAAGATGAATCCTAAAAGGTCCGCTCCTGCTTCCACAGCGAGGTAAGCATCAGAGGGGTTCGTGATGCCGCACACCTTTACAAGAGGCCTCCTTCTAAGGAATTCCTTCGGTACTGGAGAAGTTTTTAAACCGTGGTCTTCATGCTTCGAGGGTATAGAGGATCGGTTTCTTCTTAAAGCCTCGGCTATCCGGTTCCAAAACTGTCGGTTCTGGTTAGCACGTATCCTGGATTTTCGAATCAAGGGAGCCGGATCCTTCCTGAAGGCTCCTTCATAGGCAGCACGCAACTTCGGAACTGTAGAAGGATCCCGTACTACCGCTTCTCCCACTAACAATCCTTCAAACCCAGCACTTCCTACAAACCACCCATCCTCTGGAGTTCGCACCCCTGATTCAAAGACCACCTTTGCTTCCCAATCGATCCATCCCCTAACATGTAGGGGATGAAGAAGGTCGGTTTGAAAGGTTTCCAGGTTCCGCGCATTGATCCCCATCCACCCGGGTCGTATGGATCGAACTTTCTCTACATCTTCTTCTGTGTGTACTTCTACCAGAACCGAAAGACCCCGATGGTTTGCCCGATGATACAATTCTTCCAACCTCTCTCGATCTAATATGGATGCAATCAGAAGAATCGCATCCGCTCCCAGTCGATACGATACGTCGATATCTTCCGGATCCAGAAGGAAATCTTTTCGAAGAACCGTCGCGTTAGGATAGGCCGACTTTACCGCTACAAGATCGGAAAGACTCCCCCCAAAGAACTCTTCTTCTGTCAGTACCGAGAAGGTGTTTACCCCACCCTTAGAATACGCATCAGCCCTTTGAACAGGATTCAAACCCGAATCGATTTCACCCCGGGATGGGGATCTTCGCTTGATCTCGCAGATCAATAAGGGAGGGTTCGAGAAGGGAACAAGGGGAACAGTCCGCCTCTCAGGCAAGGGCAGCCCCTGGACATATCCCTGGGAACGAAGTCGAATCCTTCGTCTGGCTACGATGGAATCCCGAATGTTCACCTCGCTGGCGCTAGATGGCGAACTAGAGAACCTCATCCATCACCTCCTTATACCTGTTTCTGTAAGCTATGGATCTTTGTTCGCACAGCACCAGACTCCAACGTCTCCTTCGCCAACCTATACCCTTCTTCTAATGTATGGGTCTTCCCATACACGGTCAAAGCGGCACCTGCATTAATTAGAACCGCCTGTTTAAGGGCTTCTGGCCCTGTTCCTTCTGCCAACTGAAGGGCTAGTTTCGCATTCCCCTCTGCATCGCTTCCCAGAAGCTCCTCACTCGAGAATCGAGGAATCCCTATGGACACAGGATCGAACGTCTCTTCCCGTAATGATCCATCCTCCTCTAGCCAGATAAGTAAGGAAGGAGCAGCTACAGAGATTTCGTCCAATCCATCCTCTCCATGAACAACCAGAGCCCGCCGGATCCCTAGCAGGCTGGCAGCCTTTGCAATAGGCCGACAAAGGGATCCATCGTACACTCCAATCAACTGATACTGAGCACCGGCTGGATTCACCAGGGGACCTAACAAGTTCATGATTGTTTTGATTCCAATGTCTCTACGAACGGGTGCCGCAAATCGCATTGCTTGGTGATAGAGGGGAGCAAAGAGAAAAGCAAAGTTATGTTTGGATAAGGATTCGGCTGCTTCTTCGCTATTCAGTTCAATAGGAATGCCTAAAGCACTAAAAAAGTCGGCACTTCCACTCTTGGAACTGATCGCACGATTTCCGTGCTTGGCTACTGGAACCCCTGCGCTGGCAGCGATCAGGGCTGCAAAGGATGAGATGTTGAATGTACCAACCCCGTCTCCTCCGGTGCCACAGGTATCCAGAACCGGAATCCCAATCTCCACCTTCCGACGTTTCCTGTGTAAAACAGCAGCACAACCAGCAATTTCTTCTCCCGTCACCCCTTTCGCGTTGAGAGCTACGAGGAAAGCGGCAATCTGCGCAGGAGTCAACGTTCCTTCGGTTAATTCCTCCATGAAGTTTTCCGCTTCACTTTTCGATAGATCTCGACGAGCCATGATCCAGTTCAGCGCTTGCTTGGGATTGAAAGCCTCTCGCCGATACCGGAGAAAGTTTTTCAACACCAACCTGCCCGCTTCACTACCGATTGATTCTGGATGGAACTGAACCCCTTCTACTGGATGTTCTTTATGACGGATTCCCATCACGTCCCCATCCGCACTCCGGGCAGAGACTTCCAGGACTGGAGGAAGGGTTTCCTCTTCTACTACCAAAGAATGATACCGCACAAAAGGGGCCGGATTCGGTATGGAACGAAACAATCCTCTTCCATCCGTCAGGATGGGTTCTACCTTTCCATGCATGATTCGCTTGGCCTGAACGATCTTTGCCCCAAAAGCATATCCGATGGCCTGATGTCCAAGGCACACTCCAAGAATGGGCACTTTTCCCGAGAACCTCTTTACCACTTCCACCGTAATACCAGCTTCCTCGGGTCTTCCCGGGCCTGGGGAAAGGATAATTCCCTTCGGGTTCACTTCTTCCAGTTCTTTTACGGAAATCTCGTCGTTCCTCACCACTCTCACAGGTTCTTCGGTCATTTCCCGTAAGTACTGGTACAGGTTGTAAGTGAAAGAATCATAATTATCTATTAGCACGTACATGGTTTCCCCCTATGCCCCCTATGTTCGAATTTTTAATTTATCAGCGCCTAAAGCTATGCTTTTCCCAAGGTCAATGTCCTCCACTAATCCCAAAGCCGCTTTTAAGGCTCCGAGCTTCTCCTGAGTTTCTTCGTACTCCCTCTCCGGTGTAGAATCGTATACCACTCCGGCTCCAGCCTGTAGTACTATCCGATTCCCCTTCTTTAAAGCGCTCCGAATGGTGATGCAGGAATCGAATCCTCCCCCTGCCTCAAAATATCCCACTAAACCTGCATAGAAACTTCTTGGCACCGGTTCTATCCGATCCAGCGTTTCCACCGCCCGGATTTTAGGAGCACCCGACACGGTACCCGCGGGAAAGGTTGCTCTAATTACATCGGACGCTCGCACTGTTTTCATGGGAATTGTATTGTTTTCCTGCTTGAGCACCCCCTCTACTTCCGAAACCAGGTGCATCACGTGGGAATACCGTTCCACCCCCATAAAAGTAGTCACTCGCACAGAACCAGGTTCACAGATCCTCCCTAAATCGTTCCGAGCCAGGTCGACCAGCATCAAATGTTCTGCCTTCTCCTTGGGATCCTCCCGAAGTTCCGCCTCCAGCGCTCGGTCTTCCTTCTCTGATTTACCTCTCCTACGAGTTCCTGCAATCGGATGGATGATCGCTTTACCATCCTTTACCTTCACATGCATCTCCGGTGAGGCACCAAATAGCTGGTAGTCTCCGAAATCTAAATAGAACTGGTAGGGCGATGGATTGACCCTCCGAAGATTCCGGTAAGCTTCAAAAGCTGGAAGAGGGGTAGAGACAATGATCCGGCGGGAGAGGACTGCCTGTAAAAGATTCCCCATGATGATCTCCTGTTGCAACGTTTCCACACCCTGAAGAAAACGTTCCCGATCAAAAGGATCCTCTTCGATCCGTGCCGGTTGCTCTTGTTTCGGTTCCTGCAAATAGTTGAAGTTGAAATCCCGAATCGTTTCTTCAATTTCTAACAATGCTCGTTCCAGATCGATTCTATGTTCTGCATAGTTCAATCCGATCAGGTAGAGGAGATCCGTGTAGTGATCGAATATGAGGAACACATGTCCAAAGATAAAGGAGGCTTCTGGTAGTCCCAGGGGATCGGGTCGATCCCGAAATCGGATCTTGTCACAGTATTTCGCAAACTCATAACTCAGGAATCCCACTCCTCCAGAGGGAAAGGGGAAATCCTGAGCAGGAGGATGGTGCTGCTCCGCGAAGTATTCGCAGGCATCGAGGATATCCTTATAGTGGGCGGACATTCTCGCACGTTTTGTTTCGTCTACGTAGTAGATTCTTCCATCCCTCTGTTCTAGATGAAACCCCTTCCGAACCAAAAGAAGGGAGTACCGTTCTTTCCCCTTCACAAAGGAGGAAGATTCCAATAAAGCCAATGCCCCTAACTTTTTAGCCAAAGTCACGGGGGTAAACCGTTCCCCAGGGATAATTTTCACGATACTTTCCTGTTTTTCCATCCTGTTACCTCCTAGAAACCATGCTCATGCTTATATGCACCTATCTGCTAGGCATAAAAAAACCGCACCTTCCCGGTGCGGTTCGATAGTTCCTTGCCGCCGCCGGTGATGTTCCTTTCCGATACCGGCGGCCTGTCCCATTACATCCTATTGGGAGCCGAACGAGGTATCGGAAAAGTGTGCCACCACCATCCTGCTTTTACATCGATGGATGAAGACCCTATCATTGCCCTACTGTTTCTATTTATAGAAACGACCATAGCTACACAGTACTGTCAATGAATAGAAATGTCAAGTAGTGAAACGTACCTTCCTTGACGGCTCCCCTGTCTCATGGCATACTGCATTCCATGGCAAATGAAGTCACGTTAACTGCGCAAAACTTCGAAACGGAAGTCCTCAAGTCTGAACTACCTGTCCTTGTGGATTTTTGGGCAGAGTGGTGCATGCCTTGCCGTATGCTGGCCCCTACACTGGAAGAGTTCTCTAAGATCTATAACGGGAAACTGAAAATCGCTAAATTGAATGTGGATGACGAACCCGATGTAGCTTCCCAGTATGGGATCGTCAGTATCCCAACGTTGATCCTATTCCATAAAGGGCAACCCGTGGCCCAGCACATAGGACTAGCGCCTAGACAAACGTTGGAAAATCTTTTGAAACCCTACGTCTCCTAAAAACCGGAATTCTACCTACCGCACACACCGTTAAGAAAGTAAAAGTTCATTCCCCTTCTACACATATTCCTATCCTACGGTATGTATATGGCATCCGAGTTGACGGCTCCAAAGGTAGCAGAACCCGAAGGTACGATGTGCCAGTCAGACTTACTGTTGGTATCCGTGAATCGACTATCCCGACAAATGGATCGGCGAGAGGTAGCTCCCTTGGGATTCACCGCATCCGAAGGGTAGGGATCTGTCCCCGCAAAGGTCCACCCTTCTTCCTCTTTCAATGCCAGGACCTTTTCCAACATTGCACTCGTGCCAAACCCATTGTACCTCATTCCTGTTTCGAATACCTTGGAAGAGTACAGTACCGCATCCAATAGTTTCCCTTCAGGGTTCGAATAGAGACTCAGCACATCGTTATCCTCCGAAAGGTTTCCCGTACCCTGTGCCCAAAAATCATACGCTGTAGGAGAAGCTCCTTTGCCGGTAGCTACCTTCTTGTCTGTGGTTTCATCAATCTCACCAGGAGTTCCTTCGGGTTTGAAGTGAAGGAGAATATATTCCCCTGCTTTTACTTCAAATGGGGGGAATAGGAATGTTTTGTCGGGCACATTCTTCGTCCCTTCGTAGAAAGTCACTCCACCCATATTTCCATCAGATAGCACTGCGATCTCTACCTGAGTTAAAACCGTAGTGGCTGAAATAGTGATGAACTCGTTGATCAATAACCGAGGGATTCGATCGTTAAACCCATAGAATCCATAGAGGAACTCCGATGTGTTTCCTTTTTCATCCCGGGTGCGAGCTTCCAGAGTATACTTTTTCCCAGGTATACCCTTCCCATCCAGATAGAGTCGGCAAACCGTATTACCATCCTCTAGACTCCGTACCAGAAGGGCAGGTTGGATGCGAATGGAATCCGGATCGATCCATGCAGACTTATCGAACCTGAGTTCCACCATATTCCCCTCCCCAGCTTGAATTGCCACCAACTGTGGGGGCCTCAGGGTAGCGGGATCGATTAAAATAGGTTCAATATGGGGAGGCCGGGCACAGCTGGAAAGGGATGCAAAAAACCCAAGGAAGCCGCAAGCGAACCCTAAAAGGGAGCCCAGAAGGTAACCAGGCAACAAACCTTTACACACTCCGCCCTTCATCCCTTCGCCCCTCCAGCTCTGCACCCAAAACCCACCCATCTTTCAACCTCCGGTATATTGGACGGAAGGAAAGTAAGGATTGCTTGAAGATGGTGGTAAAATTTACCAAGAATCCCACAGAATTCGACACTTCCTTCTGCTGCACCTTCACGATTCAGTTACAGTTCATCGATGCATACGGAAGTCTTCCCCTAAAAAGATCCTGCGCACATCCTCGTTCTCGCTCAGCTCTTTCGGGGTTCCGTGAAAGGCGATCTCTCCTTTATCCATGATGAAGGCTCGCTGGGTAATATCGAACGTATCATAGATATTGTGATCCGTGATGAGGATTCCGACACCACCCTTTGCGAGGGATAGAATGATCCGTTTGAGCTCTGCTACAGTCTTCAAATCGATTCCTGCAAAAGGCTCATCCAGGAGAAGGAACTTCGGACGAATAGCCAGGGCACGGGCAATCTCTGTTCTTCTGCGCTCGCCGCCAGAAAGGGTAATGGCTTTCTGTTTCCTCTTGTCCTTCAGTCCAAACTCTTCCAGCAACTGTTCCAACCGTTCCCTTTTTTCTGATTTATTTAAATCATTTCGAGTTTCGAGAATAGCCATAATATTGTCTTCTACGGAAAGCTTGGTAAACACGGAGGTTTCCTGTGGAAGGTAGGTGATTCCTGCTAAAGCCCTCTTATACATAGGTTCCTGGGTGAGGCATCGTTCATTTAGATAGATATCCCCACCTGTAGGCCGAATAAACCCTACGATCATGTAGAAGGTGGTTGTCTTTCCCGCTCCGTTCAATCCTAGAAAACCGACAATCTCCCCACTTTCCATCGTAAAGGTGACGTTCCGGACAACCTCTTTTTTACCAAAGGTCTTCCGTAGTCCTTCGACCTTCAGCACAGAAGTATCTCTATTCTCCATCCGTCTTCTTCTCCGGCTTTGACACGATGGAGCCTTCCACATCTCCAGCAAGAGTTATCTCATCGGTTTTTAAATTCAGGGTAATCCGAGCCGCTCGATACTGGTCCTTTTTCCAGAATACCTGAGGGAGTCCCGAAAGTTCCAGGATGTCCACATCTCGTTTGTAGCGGACATACTCGGCTCTTGCCGATAGGTCCTTCTTTAAGATTCGAACTCCGATCTGTATGATCGCGAGATCTTCCTTATCCCTGTTTTCCAACCGTTCACCCCGGACAATCATCTCGTTCTTGCGATCCTCCATATAGGCATTCCCAGAGGCCACGATCACCTTCTCTACCCGATCATAGGTGAGGGATTCACAGGTAATGAGGATTTTCTTTTCTGAGTCCCATGCAGTAACTTCCCCGGAACACTTGGCAAACTGAAAATCCTTTCCATAGATCTCTATTTCCTTTGCAGTGATTCGGGTATTGTCGGATTGTATCACCGCATTTCCTCTTAGAAGAGTCCGTTCTTTCCCTTTCGCAAGGATGGTACTTACCTGATCACCGGAAAATCTGAACACATCAGAATGCATCGGTCTTAGAAGAATCAGGAGAAGAAGGGAGACGAAAAAAGCTTTATTTTTTCTCCACCACATATTCACCCCGCACTGGCCCACTAAAGGTAACCAATAGGCGTTTCAAATCGGCTGTAAACCCCGCTCCCTCAATCCAGGATCCCTTTTCGTCCTCTAGGCGCACTCGGTCCCCTTCAGGGCTCGTGAGGATCCGATCCTTGTCATTCCAGGACAGGGTTTCCGCTCGTATCTTCCCCTCTTCCCGCAAGGAATGAATCAACACATTTCCAGATACCCTAGCATTCTTGGTTTCCGACTCGTACACCACAGTATCGGCCCTGCCCTCCGTGAGTAGTTTGCCCTCCTCGTCAAACTCGGAAAATTTCACCTGATGGAAGATCGTTCGCTTCTTTCGTTCGAACCCCTCTGCTTTAGCCACCTGAATCCGTAACACCACGTTCCCTTTCGAGACTACCGTTTGTCGGAATCCCGTTAGAACAATATTGGGGATTGTGTCCTCCAAGTCCTCTGGTACCTGAGCTTCTCGGTAATCGAAACTACAGGAGAAAAGGAAGAACACCAAGAGTAGGATTATCATTCCTCTCTTTTTCACGGTTCCTGAGTTTGCCTCCGTTCTGCTGATCGAGTATCCCGATATTCCTTACAAGCCCGAACAAAACTTTTAAACAAAGGATGAGCCTGGGTTGGTTTAGATTGAAACTCCGGATGGAACTGGACGCCGATTCCCCAGGGATGTTTCTCCCACTGCATGATCTCCACCAGGGTTCCATCGATCGTAGTTCCTGCTACCCGAAGTCCGGCATCCTCCAACTGAGAGCGGTACCGGTTGGATACCTCATACCGGTGTCGATGCCGTTCATGAATCACATCGGTCCCATAAATTTCCACCAACTTGGAACCCGCCTTCAATTGAGTGTCCCAGCGACCTAATCGCATGGTGCCCCCGTAGTTTTTCACATCCAACTGCTCTTCCAGAAGCACCACTACGGGATTCTTGCAGGAAGGAGAGAACTCCGTGGAATCCGCATCCTCCAATTTCAGCACAGACCTGGCGAACTCGATCACCATGATCTGTAACCCCAAACAGATTCCGAAGTACGGTACCTTGTGCTCCCGCGCCCATTTAGCCGCCTTTATCATTCCCAGAATGCCCCGCTGACCGAATCCCCCCGGTACCAGGATTCCGTGAAGCCCTTCGAACACTTCATCCAGATTCCGTACCTTTTCCAATTTTTCCGAATCGATCTTGGTCAACTGTACCTTCACACCATTGGCGAATCCTCCATGGTACAGGGCTTCGTCCACAGACTTATACGAATCATGCAGATCGATGTACTTTCCCACTACCCCTATCCGAACGATGTCTGTAGAAGTAATGAAGGACTGCACGATTCTCTTCCACTCCTCCATATCGAGATCCCGTATAGGGAGATCCAATTTCTGAAGAGCGATGATATCCAAATTCTGTTGTTGATAGATTAGGGGAATCTCATAGATAGTGGTTTTTATGTCATGGGCAGAGATGACGGCCTCGTACTCCACATTGGTAAAGAGGGCTATCTTTCTACGAAGGTCCTCACTCAAGGGCCGGGGAGCTCTGCAAAGGAGAATGTCAGGTTGTATCCCAATTTCCCGTAATTCTTTCACCGAATGTTGGGTAGGCTTTGTTTTCAGTTCGTTTCCAAACACCTCAGGGATCAGAGTAAGATGTACGGCCAGCACGTTTTTCTTTCCATATTCGTGGATCATCTGTCGACAGGCTTCCAGAAAGGGGATGGATTCAATGTCTCCTACCGTGCCCCCTATCTCCACGATGGTGACATCTACATCTGTCTCCTCCCCCACTGCCCAGATCCGCTGTTTGATTCGGTCCGTTATATGAGGAATCACCTGTACAGTACGCCCAAGGTATCTTCCTTCTCGCTCCTTTTGGATTACTTCCTGATAGATCTGACCCGTCGTAATCGAGTTTGCCCTCGAAAGGGGTGAATTGGTAAACCGGGCATAGTTACCTAGATCCAGATCCGTTTCTGCTCCATCATCGGTAACGTATACTTCTCCATGCTGGTAAGGGCTCATCGTTCCCGGATCCACATTTATGTACGGATCGAGTTTTTGATTGGTGACGTTTAAACCCCTCGATTCGA
>JAOABU010000091.1 GCA_026418195.1 Spirochaetota bacterium
TTTTTAGGAAGGAGGATCTCCATGAATGTATCCTATAAAAACTTAACCGCTACCCGAGCATTCGCCACTTTGAAACAGTTAGAACCCACACCGCATCTTTCCACCCTGCTAACTCCCGAACGGATTCGCAGTTGTTCGATCCCAATGGGGGGAGGCCTTACCTATAACTACGCAGCTAAACGGTTTGATTCCCGAGTGTTAGATGCTCTCCAGAAATTGGCGGATGAACAGCAGGTGATTGAAAAGTACCGATCTCTTCTGAATGGAGAGATCATGAACACGGGTGAGAAACGGATGGTCCTGCATCACCTTCTGCGGGGGCAATTGGGAAAGGACATTTACTATCAAGGAAAAAATCTGCGTGAGTTCTATCGAAAAGAACAGGAACGATTCTACTCCTTTGCGGAAGGTGTACATCAGGGAAAAATCCGGGGATCCACAGGGAAACCTTTCACCCAAATCGTGCAGATTGGTATCGGCGGTTCAGATCTAGGGCCAAGAGCCCTTTACCTCGCTTTAAAAAATCTGAAGGAGGTAGAGGGGCAACTCTGGATGAAAGCCTTCTTCCTCTCCAATGTAGATCCGGATGATGCATCGGAGGTCTTGTCTCAGGTGGATCCTGAAACCACCCTCTTTATCTTGGTGTCGAAAAGCGGAACGACTCAGGAAACCTTAACCAACGAAGCCTTTGTTCTTAAACGATTAGAAGGATTGAAAGATCGAGGGATGGTTCCTAAAAAACACATCGTAGCAGTTACTTCCGAAACGAGTCCCATGGCAAAATCCTCCGAATACCTTGAGGCCTTCTTTATCGACGATTTCATCGGTGGACGGTACTCCTCTACCAGCGCTGTAGGAGGTGTAGTGCTATCTTTGGCATTTGGAAAAGAGACGTTCGAGGAATTGTTGGAGGGAGCCCATGAGGAAGATGTACGGGCTTTAGAACCCAATATCCTTCAGAATGCTTCCCTGTTGGATGCCCTGTTAGGAGTGTATGAGCGGAACGTATTAGGATACCCTTGTACGGCCATCTTACCCTACAGCCAGGCCCTATTCCGGTTCCCTGCCCATCTACAGCAACTGGACATGGAATCCAATGGCAAACGAGTGAATCGATTTGGAGATCCTATCGATTACCCAACCGGTCCGGTCGTGTTTGGCGAACCAGGAACGAATGGGCAGCATAGTTTCTACCAACTCCTCCATCAGGGAACAGATATTGTCCCCTTACAGTTCATTGGATTCCTCCGTTCCCAACGGGGAGAGGATATAGACTATCAGGGTTCCACTAGTCAACAAAAACTCAATGCGAATTTGGCAGCCCAAATCACCGCTTTCGCAAGGGGAAAAGAAAGTGCAGATCACAATCGTGAGTTCCCCGGGAATCGGCCTTCCAGTCTTATCTATGGAGACCAGTTAACAGCAAGGGCTTTGGGAGCCCTACTGGCTCATTATGAAAATAAAGTCATGTTTCAGGGATTCATCTGGAATATCAATAGTTTCGATCAGGAAGGAGTCCAGTTGGGAAAAACCTTAGCTTCGGCAGCTCTAGCGGGTAGTAAGGAAGATTCTGTCCTTTCTGCCTACTCGGAAATCCTTGGGGGGAAATAAGAGGAACGAATCCCTACCCCTTGGTCGGATCCGGTAGAGGAGGGAATCTGTCATTCAGCCAGGAGAGGATATCCTTGTATACCTCGTCTCGATTGGTCTCGTTCAGCATTTCATGGCGACCATCGGAATAGAACTTCATGGTAACATTAGAAACACCCGCTCTACGATACTCTTTGTATAGCGAAGTGATTCCCTTTGAGAATTTACCTACAGGATCCTTACTTCCACCAAAGATATAAATTTGCAGCTCCTTTGGCGTGTTTCTATAGGTACTCTGCTTATACGCCAGTTGAAGCCCCTTTAATAGATCCTGGTAAAACCCAATAGACATGATTCGTCCACAATGAGGATCCCGGATGTATGCGTCTACCTGCCGTTCATCCCGAGAAAGCCAATCAAAGTCGGTACGCCTATCCTTTATGCTCCTTCCATACCCTTTGAAAATCAGCCGGTCCAATAATCTCGCCGGTGCGTTCCGGCCGTTGATCAATCCATTACCCCATGCAATGAGGGAAGCTAGGATCCGAAGGAAACCCGGATTCGCTACAGGCCCAGAGAGGATCAATCCTCTAAGTTTATCTCCATGTATTGCCGCGTAGCATTTAGCTAGGAGTGAACCCATGGAATGACCAAAAAGCACGATAGGGGATTCTGGGTATTCCTGCCGTATCTTCTCAACCCAAAGATCTATATCGGATAGTACCCGCTCCCATCCATTCTCGGCAGCAAGGATCCCACTAGAAGCAGACATATCCCCCGTACGCCCATGTCCTCGAAGGTCAAAGCCATAGACAGCATACCCTTTTTCACTAAGGAACTCTGAAAACGCTTCATACCGTTGGATATGTTCGGCCATCCCATGCAAAATGAGAATGCAAGCTCTAGGAGGTTTAAGGTCTGGTAGACATCTCCAACCGAGAAGACGAACTTTGTCTTCCGCGGTTAGGGTAAGTTCAATCCGTTGCATAGGACCCCCAAGTTGGAAGTCATCAGCTCCTACCATTGATCATTAAAGGAGGCTGATTGGTGGCTTCTAGCACGTCTCTCCACAGACTCGATTCAGGGTCCACTCGATTCCGAACAGAGACAGCTACCTCGATGGGAAGATGGACAAAGGTGTTGTTCACCTGGCTGATGAGAATCTTTGTTTTACCAGCCATTGCTGCATGAACGGCATTGCTTCCCAACCGAGAACAGTACGCGGAGTCTTCGGGATCTGCGGGAGCACTGCGAATGATATAGCTAGGATCGATGTATTTCAGATTGATTTCCATTTTTTCTGCTTCAAAATAACTCGCGATACGATCGCGCAGGAAAACTCCAATATCGCCAAGCTTCCGGTTCCCTGAAGGGTCCGTACCGTTTGCGCTTCCCACTAGATCCTGTCCTGCCCCTTCGGCCACGATGATAACCGCATGGTTCCGCCTTAATAGCCTCCGTTTCAAGTGCTCTAAAAGGCCATTGGGGCCTTCTAATTCAAAAGGCACTTCGGGTATCAGTACGAAATTCGCTTCATGGGATGCCAACGCTGTTGCTGCAGCAATGAATCCGCTCTCGCGTCCCATGAGTTTCACCAATCCAATACCGTTGATGGCCGAGTGAGCCTCCGTATGGGCAGCATACACAGCCTTGGACGCATAGCTTACAGCGGTTTCAAATCCAAAGGATTTCTGAATGAAGGAAAGGTCATTGTCTATGGTTTTGGGGATTCCAATAATTGCTATCTTTAATCCCCGTTTAGCTATCTCATTGGCAATCCGGATGGCTCCTTTCTGTGTACCATCCCCGCCAATCACAAAAAGCATGTTCAAGTTCAATCGTTCCAGGGAATCAACAATATCCTCTGTCCGTTCCCCTCCTCCGCGGGATGAACCTAGCATAGATCCCCCCATTCGATGGATATCGTCCACTACATCCACATTAAGGTCGATGGTAGGGAATTGGTATTCGGGAAGCAACCCCTTGTACCCGTAGCGAATGCCAGAAATTCTACGAACCCCGTAGCTGTTCCACAGACATCGAACGATGGAACGAATAACATCGTTGATCCCAGGACACAAGCCTCCACAGGTAACGATCCCTGCATGCACATGTCCGGGATTAAAGTAGATCATCTTTCGAGGGCCTGCGACCTGTAGCATCTGTTTTGGGTCGAGGGGAATACTAGAGAGGGAGGGATTTACCTGAATATCGGCTAGAATGCACTCTTCATCGGAAACGTAATTGGCAATATAGTCTCCCAATACATTGGAAAGTTTTATGGGTGAGGGTATCTTACATTCCCCTAGAGTAGGGACGGTAAAGTCATACTGTTTTTTTTCCATGGGGGTATTCTAACCTGTCATTCTCATTGATGCAAGTTGACGTTTTCGAAAGAAACATGCTATAATTTTAAAAAATGATTATGATATTTTAATTAGTGAAATGGAGGCGGGGTATGCAAGCGGCAGAAGTATTGGTCCGTATCCTTGAACGGGAAGGGATCACCGATGCATTTGGGATTCCAGGAGCTGGGATCAATCCCGTATATAAGTACCTAAAGGATTCCCAGAAGATCAAACACTACACCATGAGGCACGAGGAAGCGGCTGTTCATGCAGCGGATGCCTACTTCCGGGCTAGTGGAAGGTTAGCTATGGCCATCTGTACGTCTGGACCAGGAGCTACCAACTTCGTTACCGGATTATACACTGCCTGGATCGATAGTATCCCCTTGATCGCAATCACAGGACAGAACATTACTTCCTTATTGGGTAAAGACGCTTTCCAGTGCGTGGACATCGCATCCATTGCACGGCCGATCTCCAAAGCTACCTGGTGTGTCACTAATCCAAAGGACCTACCAGAGATTCTCCAGAAAGCCTTCCACACGGCTCGTTCGGGACGTCCCGGTCCTGTGCTGATCGATCTTCCCTTAGATGTACAGCAAGCCGATATCCCGTTCGACCCCGAGGCATACAGATCCTTGCCAGTGGAAAAACCCGCTCCGGATCCTGAAAAGATTCGGAAAGCGTTGGATCTTCTCGACGCCGCTCAATCCCCTTGTATGATCATGGGTGGAGGGGTAATTCTCGCAGATGCCACCCGGGAATGCGTGGAGCTTGCCGAGTACCTGCAGCTTCCCGTTATCATGACTTACATGGCAAAAGGTGGAATCCCTGCTAAACACCCCCTCTGTGCAGGTCATGCAGGGATCCAAGTGGGAATCCCCCTTGGGAATCGGATCCTGCTGGACTCGGATGTAGTCCTGGCTATAGGATGCAGGTTCACTGACCGGCATACCGGTAAGATCGATGTGTACAAGGGAAACAGAAAATTCATTCATATCGATATCGAACCTACCCAGATCGGTCGAATCTTTCCTCCTGAACTAGGGATTGTCTCGGATGCAAAGCTCGCCTTACAAGCGCTCCTAGCAGAAGCAAAGAAACGAGGGCCTAAAAGACAACCATCGGAACGGGTAAAGAACTTACCGGTTCTTCGGGAACAATTGAAACGAAAAACTGACTACGACCAGATTCCCATCAAACCCCAACGAGTCTACAAGGAAATCAACGAATTCTACGACGACGAAACCCTCTTCACTACCGGATGCGGTTTAAATCAGATTTGGAGCGGTCAGTTCCAAGAAATCAACAAACCTCGACACTATCTTCCCACAGGGGGAGCAGGGACCCTAGGGTTCGATATACCAGCTGCCATAGGAGCCTCTATCGCGACAGGGAAGAAACGAGCAGTTGCTGTAATGGGAGACTTTGGGTTCACCTTCCTCGTTGAAGAGCTTGCCGTAGCAGCTAAGTACCAAGTACCCATTACCGTCCTCGTACTGAACAATGCGAACCTCAGTTTAATTCGGCAGAACCAGAAGTATGCCTATGGGTTCGAGTACGCTATTGAAATGAAAGAAAACAAAGAATTCATCGACTATATCAAAGTTTCAGAAGGATTTGGATGCAAAGCAAAACGAGTGGTGAAACCTGAAGAAATAAAGCCTGCTCTCGCGTGGGCTAATCAACAGCAGGGTCCAACAGTGATCGAGGTGTTGGTGGAAGAATGTACCGATTGTTCCATGGGAATTTCGATCGACTCCATTAAAGAGTTCCAGTGAACGTATTCGGATGTTGTGTCCTCCATGAGGAAAGGGATCGGCGGGGAGATTACTCCTCGTCGATCAACTCTTCCAAGTTTTCCGTGAAATTCGTGTAGATCGGTTCTGGTTTGTTCAATTTTTCCCTATACATACTCAGATCTAGCTTCTTGAGAATATCCTCAAAATTTCCTTCGTTTCCTTCCGTAAGACCCATACTGACCGTAAAAGGAGGAATTCCTTCCTCCATGCATTCTGATAGGGCTTTCTCAATTCTCTTCTTTACTTCTTCGCCTGCTCCAATTTTCGTATCGGGCATCAGAACAAGGAACTCATCTCCGCCGTATCGACAGGGAATGTCTACTTTACGAATATTCCGTTGCAGCACAGTGGCCAACTGCTTCAATACGATGTCTCCTACGGCATGACCAAAGTTATCGTTGATCCGTTTGAAATCATCAATATCCAGTAAAAGCACAGTGTACACCGTATGGTACCTGCTACACCGCTGTTGTTCTCGTTCCAAAGCCTTAAGAAAGCTCCGTCGGTTGGGAAGTCCTGTTAGTTCATCTGTCGAGGCTAATCGCTTTAGAGAGGAAAGGTAGTAGGCTTTCTCGATCGCTATTGCGGCAAAATCGGCAATGGTCGTGAGGATCTTGAGATCCAGGGGAGTGAAGGAATCTCCATTCAGCTTGTTGACCAGTTCGATCACTCCAAAGACCTTGTCCTTGGATACTAAAGGGACTCCGATTATGGACTTAGTAACAAAGCCGGTAATTTCATCCATTTCATCGTAAAACCGCTTGTCTTTCCGAACATCCTCGATAATGACGGATTGCTTGTGCTCTGCGATCCACCCTGCAATACCTTTGCCTCGGGGAATCACTTTCCCTTCCAACTGATCCCTACCGCTACCCACTACTATGGCAAATCGCAAGTTCCCCGTCTTAAAATCGCGGAGCATGAGGGACCAATTCAAAGGAGCAAAGATGTCTCCTATTTGTTTCATCACCGCTCGTAACGTTTCCTTCAACGTGGTAGCAGAGGCTATGGATTTGGCCATTTCGGCAAAGAAGGAAAGTCGTATCAGTTCGTCCGTAGGGGAAAGGATTGGGTTGGTATGTTCGTTACTCATGGAGTTTCCTTCTCGTATCCCAAGAGCTGTGAAATTTCTTCTGCCGCTTGAGTGATTCGAATCTTCATGTATTCCATCTTTTCCCTCGTCATCCGGAATACAGGTCCGGAAGTGCTAATCGCAGCTACGATCCTTCCCGAATAGTCCCGAATGGGAGCGGCCACACAACGTGCACCGATCTCGCATTCTTCATTATCGATGGCCCATCCCTGTCTTTTCACGGTTTCTAGTTCTGCTTTTAGAGCTTCCAGGGAATGAATCGTATTGGGGGTGAGGGCAGGAAGTCCTTGTCTACGAACCAGCTCTTCGAGTCGGAACTCATCGAATCCTAATAAAAGACACTTCCCTACCCCAGTCCCATGGAGGGGAGCGATCTTGCCAATCCGCTGGAGAGTTTGGAGCATGTGATCCGGTCCATCCACCACATCCACATAAACTACATGAAAATTCTGTTCTATGGCCAAGGACACGGACTCCTCGAACTCTCGGGAAAGTCGTTCCAGATACGGCCGCACGATATCACGGATCCGAACCTGCTTGCTCACCTGATTCCCAATTCGGCAAAACTTCATGGTCAGGAAATACTGGGATGTTTCTCGAACCTGATCTACATACCCGTATTCTTTTAGGGTAGAAAGGAAGCGCAAAACCGTACTGGCCGGCATTCCCGTTCCCTGGGCGATTTCCTGGAGACGCATGGGACCTCCCTGGGAAGCCATTACCTCGATCACATGGAACGCTTTCCCAATGGATAGGTTACGTTTCGTTCCCCCGGCCTTTTTTAGTGTTTCCGTCTGGTTTTTCACTTGCTAAAACTATGCCATAAGGAATCCTGTTGTGTAAAGCAGCCCTCGGTGCTATAGTTCCCAATCATGAAGAGCTACGAGGAGATCAATCGAAAGATAGAATCCAAAAAAGCGGTTGTCCTTACAGCGGAAGAAGTGATTGAATACGTAGAAAAAAAGGGCTTGGAAGAAGCGGCAAAGGAAGTAGATGTGGTTACCACGGCAACCTTTGGAGCCATGTGTTCATCGGGTTGCTTTCTTAATTTCGGGCATAGTGCTCCCCGTATTCGGATCACAGAGGCATGGTTGGATGATGTGCTCCTCTATTCAGGGATCGCTGCGGTAGACGCGTATCTTGGTGCTACCCAACTTCGTCACAACGATCCTGCCAATATGGATTACCCAGGAACGTTTAAGTTCGGGGGTGGACATGTGATCGAAAAGTTGGTAGCCGGCAAACCGGTACAGCTCTTTGCCCTGTCCTATGGAACGGATGATTATCCAAGAAGAGAGCTTCGCACCTATATCACCATCCACGATTTGAACCAGGCGATCATGGTAAATCCCCGTAACTGCTATCAGAATTACAACGTTGCAGTGAATGCAGGGGAACGCCCCATCTACACCTATCTGGGTTTGTTGAAACCCGAGTTGAAGAACGCATCCTACAGTTCGGCAGGGCAACTTTCACCCCTCTTGAATGATCCGTACTATGAAACCATCGGTATTGGTACAGCGGTTTGGCTTGCAGGAGCTCGTGGGCATGTGTACGCAGAGGGAACCCAATTCTCTTCTCTCTGTGAGCGAGGTGCCAATGATGTACCGATGGAGGGTGCAGGGACACTAGCCTTAACAGCAGACATGAAAAAGATGAATCCAAAATGGGTTCGAGGAGTGAGCCTCGTAGGGTATGGAGTGTCTCTTGCATTAGGAGTTGGGATTCCGATTCCTATCCTGAATCCCCAAATCCTTAAACGCACCACGGTAAAGGACAGTGAGATCTATGCGCCCGTAGTGGATTACTCCCAAGATTATCCGAACCGAACGGGGAAAATCCTAGGTAGGGTTAGTTATGCGGAACTGAAATCCGGCGAGATCATTGTCCAGGGGAAAAGAGTCCCCACTAGCTCGATGTCTTCCTATGCCTACGCACTGGAGATTGCCGAAATCCTAAAGGATGAAATCCGTCGAGGGGAGTTTCTACTGTCTCCCCCATTGGAGAGATTACCCCTCGGAAAATCAATGAAACCCTTACCCATTCGAGGTCGTTCCCAATGAATACAACAAAGAAAGTCCTGTTTTACTTTCCTAAAAGCGAAACCGAGAAACCCATCGTGTATCAACTCGTGAAAGACTACAATCTTATGGTAAATATTTTCCGTGCCAAGGTTACCCCGGACGAAGAAGGGTATCTCCTACTGGACATAACAGGAGATTCTTCCGACATTGATCGGGCATACCAGTGGATCCGCTCCTTGGGAGTGCAGATCCGTGAAGATGTAAAAGGGATGCGATGGGATGAAAACCGATGCACCAGTTGCGGAGCCTGCATCACCCAATGCCCTACAGCGGCGCTTCACATCCCGAATCGACGTACGATGCGGGTTTTGTTTGACGCGGATAAATGCATCGAATGCATGAATTGCATCACCCTCTGTCCTTTCGGGGCCTGTTCGTCTCAGTTTTAATGCACTACCGGAGTTTCAGTTACAAAGAAACGAATTTACGGTTTCGGGTACAATATCCCGAAAAGATGATCAAGGAAATCCTTCTCCAGCGCAGGCTTATAGAAGGGTATATCCGTAGGTATCCACAGTTCCTTACCTCCCTCGTTCCGATCCCCCCCTTACCTAACGCACCGCCCATCGCTTTGGCAATGCATAGCGCTTCGGAACTCACGGGGGTAGGTCCCATGGCTGCTGTAGCAGGAGCCATTGCAGAGTATGCTGCCCGCGCTGGAGGAGGTGGGGTAGTAGAAAACGGTGGGGATATCTTTCTCATCTCTGAAACTCCTGTGGTGATCGGATTGTATGGGGGAAAAACACCTCTGTCCAACCGGATAGGATTTCGCATCGATCCGGAACGGATGCCCATGGCAGTATGTTCCTCCTCTGGCAAGATGGGACATTCGTTGAGTTTCGGTAAAGCGGATCTGGTAACCATATTTTCCAAAGACGGAGCTTTGGCGGACGCCGCAGCTACGTTAGGCGGGAATCTGGTGCAGAGCGAGAGGGATATCGAATCCACGTTGGTACAGTTATGCCAAATCCCAGGGATCGAGGCGGCTTGGATTGAGGTAGATGGAAAAGTAGGCTTCCAAGGGAATTTACCTCCTCTGGTGAGATTGGAGGATAGGGAGTTTTATAGAAAAATTACCAGAGACGTGCGGAGCGGGGTGCGCCTAGAAGATCTCTAGATCCTATTTCCCTTCCTCCTTCACGAACAATTGGAGAAGTTGAATGAAGGTATATACCTTCTTGTATACCTCTACCATCCGTTCCCTCACCTTCCCCTCCGCTGCCTGATCTACCTCTTTCCAGTTGATAAGGATTTCACTTTGAGGGCTCTTATCGTAGTCATCGATCAGGTTTTTCAGATTCTTTCCAAAAACGATCAACTGCCGTCCCGATTCGGTGAGGATCTTGGACATTCGTTCATTGATCCCTCGGATGGTATCCCGTAGGGTCTTCATGGCTCCCTGATCCCTCTCGACCCGATTGATCACTTTCCGAATCTTTGTTCCATACTCCCCTTCGTCGCCGCAAGCATCGTCGAACTTCACCAGTTCCTCGCTCAACTCTACCAAGGTATGGAAAGATTCGGATAGTTGTTGGGAAAGAAGGTTGGTAGCCCACTTTCCCCGCACAATGAGAAGATCCCTAAGTTCCCGAATGTCCTTCTTCACATAGTCCAGCATGAACGCCTTCAAATAGTTAGCGGGTTCGGTAAGGGTAAACCCACTCACCATCTTCTTCGAGAACGTGACATTTGCCTTGTCTGTATAGTATCGCATGCGTAGGATCGTTGGCCCCCCAAAGATCTTGTGTACCAATTGATCAATCTGCTGATTTTTCTTTTCCTGCAGGATCTTCTGGATCAAAAGCTCTGTTTGAGTTTTTATCTTGTTCAGGTACGGTTCCACGATCCGCTCGCTACTAACATCTAACGTAGGCTTATAGAAAGGATTCCCATCTAGGTGTCGGATGATCAATTCCAAAACCCCACTCTTCCTTACTTCTTCCAAGGAAGAAAGAAGTTTCTTCCACGCGGGGCGAGACACAACATCCACATTTCGGTACACCTTCAGTACATCGAACAGCTCATCCCATGAGTAGGCAGGATCCAAGGGAAGAAGAATTTCGAGAAAGTCTTTCAGATCGTCCGAAACATAGTCCCCATGGATGGCTTCGAACTTTGGAATATAGTTATAATCCTTGTCCGGAAGATTGGGATCAAACTTCTTCAAAAGAAAATAGTAGTCGAAGAATATAAACTTGAGAAACTGATGCAACGCCCTATTCACCAGGTTGATCTGTTTGATCTTATCGTGATCGAACACCGCATAGAGAGTTACGATCTGCTCCTTTACTTCTTCCACCAGAGTTTTTAAATCTTTCGTTCTAGCCCGTTCCCGAAGTTTGTCCTCCGAGAGAGACTCCACTAAATCGAGTTCCTGTTTACTGAGACTCGATTCGATCAACAGAGTCCGTAACGCACCGGAGGAAGCGGCATTCTGGAGTAAAACCTGAGCGGGTCCTACCACTTTGAAGATCTCGTGGAAGAATTTTGCCATAGCAGGAAGGGCAAGGCGCCCCTTGGGGTTGTAGAACTTGTACTTGTTCCGTTTGAGTTCCTTCGCTATGGTTTTTAGCAAACGCTTTTTCTCTTTTTCAGGATCGTTGGCGCCTAGCAGGATCGCTAGTAACCGTTCCCAGAAGCTCTCTTTCGAAGTTTGAGGCACTATAGGTGCATCCTTCTGGATAGGATCGAGCCCTTTCGCATCCATTGGTTTTCATGGTATGAAAATTGGAGAATTTTGTCAATGAAAGATTTAATCGAAATCTTAGAAGAAGAGTCAGAGAAACTTGGAATCCTTCCTCCCTGCTTTCTTCGATATAATGGGATGATCGGGTTCATCACGGGTCTCTATCATGGGAAAGGAAATCCCTTAGAAAAGGATCCTATCAACCCAAAGGGTTCTATTGGGGCCTTTGCACAGAGGAACTACTATCGGATTCTAGTGAATAAAGTAAAAGCCCTCCTTCATACTCTCCAACTCAATGGATTCTTTCCCAAGGGAGCAGGACGAATCTATTGCAATTCCCGGTTTCCGGAAAAATCCTTCGCCCTTGCCAGTGGCTTTGGAGTGAGAGGAAAGAACTCTTTAGTGATCGTGCCCTCTCTTGGCACCTTTCTGGTATTAGGAGGCGTGCTGTTCCCGGCTTCGTTGTTCCCTAGGGGATGGGCAGAGATGGAAAAACGACAAGGATTACATTCAAGGCTCGTATCGAAAGGATTCCCCCTCTGCGAGAATTGCAAGGCCTGCCAAGAAGCGTGTCCTACCGGTGCGTTGGAACAACCTGGAATCGTTGATCCAAGCCGATGTCTTCAGGCCTACGCATCCCATCCCTATATCGTTCCTGAAAAAATTGCAGCGAGGTGGGGTACTCTTTTCTATGGTTGCGATGTATGCCAAGTCGTCTGTCCCCACAACACTGTACGCTACGCTCCCAACTCTACCTTGAGAATCCCACTCTTCGATACTCAGGTCCTAGAACCGAAGGGCTACTTGGGAGGAGGGATAGATCTGGGCACCGTCCTAGAAACACCGGATGAGCAACTCCGAAAAGGCATTTTTCGACATTCCGTTCTGGATATCGCCTGGATCACTCCCCAAACCCTTAAGCGGAATGCCTTGCTCGCTCTTTCCCATCAACCTGTTTCGTCAGATTGGATAACCCCAAGGAAGGATTTGTTGGAGAAGTATCGAACTTGTTCAGATCCGATCCTTCGCTTTGCTGCAGAATACACTATGAAAAAAATCAGAAACAAGATACTATAGATCCGATCGTTATGGAAAAGTTCGATATTCAAAAATTGATCTTTCTTACCTTTTTCCTGGGGCTCACCATACTCCTATTGGTGATCTTTAGCCCCTTCTTCTCAACCCTACTGTGGTCTCTTCTCTTTTATATCTTGATCAATCCTCTGTATCAGCGATGCTTGAAATGGATCCCGAGTACGAGCAAGGGTTTCTCCATCTATCAGAATGTGCTAGCCGCAATCTTCTCCCTTCTCATGGTCGCTCTCATCATCCTACCCATCATTTTCATCCTACAGGGCGCTTTCAAACAATCCTTCCAACTCCTCCAACTAGTGGAAGGATTCGTCAAGCGAGGGGCAAAGGGTTTGGCTTTCCATCCCGATGATCCTTTAGTCCACACGATCCGAGAGATTACATTCAACGCAGTAGACCTTTCTAAAATTGATTTACCGAAAACCATTATCGCCTTTTTACGTCAAAGCACGGATCTCCTCTTCAAGGCTTCCACTCAGATGGTTCGAAATGTTACGAATTTCTTTATTACCCTTCTGTTCATGGTCTTTACTCTGTTCTTTCTTCTGTTGGATGGGAAGTATCTCCTAAACCTATTCATTCGGGCCGTTCCCTTAAACAAGGAGCTATTACTGGTCTTCGTACACCGGTTCAAAGAAACCACTCAGCATTTGGTCACTGGATACTTCCTGGTAGCCTTATATCAAGCTACAGCAGCAGGTTTTCTGTTCTATCTGTTCCATGTCCCTGCCTTTCTCCTCCTCTCCCTCCTGATTCTCTTCTTTGCCTTTATCCCCATGTTTGGCGCTGCGGGAATCTGGATACCCGTGACTGTGCTGAAGCTTCTATCCGGGGACACTTCGGGAGCATTGCTGTTAGCTGCCCTATGTACCTTTTTCGTTTCTACGGTAGACAATTTCTTGCGCCCCTTGATCCTAAAGGATCGAATAAAAATTCATCCTCTCTTGATTTTCTTTTCCATCCTTGGTGCAATTCAATATTTCGGATTCCAGGGTGTCATTTTAGGTCCCCTGATCCTCATCTTCTTCTTTGCCGCTTTGGATATTTTCCTCGAGCAGTATCAGATTCCCCATGAGAAAGAACCTCATGGAAAGGATCCATAACCTAACAGAACGAATCGTTTTATTCATCGACCAATCGATACCCCACACCAACTTCGGTGAGAAGATACCTAGGTCTAGCCGGATCCTTCTCTAACTTCTTTCGTAGACCTGCCATGTAGATCCGGACGTAATGGAGCTGATCAGTACTAGCAGGCCCCCAAACCTCCCGAAGTAGATGCATGTGGGTTACCACTTTTCCAGCGTTCTTCACCAAAACCGAAAGAAGCTTGAACTCTATAGGAGTGAGGTGCACTTCCTCTCCATCTATAAACACTCTTCGGGCCTCTAGATCCACTTTTAGCCCTCCTACAGAAAAGACGGTTCCTCCCCCCTCCTCCATCTCTCGACGGACCCGGTTGCGCAAAGCCACCCGTATCCTTGCTAAAAGTTCTCCCACACCAAAGGGTTTGGTCAGATAGTCATCCGCACCTGCATCAAGAGCTGCGATCTTATCCCGTTCCTGTCCTCGGGCAGAAAGGATTAGGATGGGAGCGGTATACCAAGCTCTTAGTTCTTTGATCACCTCAATACCATCCATATCCGGAAGTCCTAAGTCTAGGAGGATTATGTCTGGCACATGGGATGCAGCTAAAGATACCCCCTCCTTTCCCTTTCCTGCTTCCAGTACCCGATACGATTGTGTCTGAAGGGCAGACTTGAGAAAGTTACGAATAGGACGTTCATCTTCTATCACTAGGATCAACGGTTCATTACCCATTCGTCTCCACCTCCAACGGTAGGGTGAATCGGAATATAGTTCCTCCTCCTTCCCTAGGAATGGCCTGTATGGTTCCCCCATGAGCCTCAATGATGGCTTTACAGATGGAAAGACCTAGCCCTGTTCCTCGAATCCCTCGAATCTCCTCAGGCTTACCTCGTTGGAACTTTTCGAACACTCTCGTTAGATCCTCCAACGCAATTCCAATTCCCCGATCGGCTACTTTGAATACAGCCATATCCCCCTCTACCCCAACTTCGATTTCAATGGGAGCGTTAGGATTCGAATATTTGGCTGCATTGTCTAGAAGATTCACCAACACCTGTTCTATCAGAGCACTCTCCATCGGAACCATAAGGATCGAATCGGGAAGTTTGATGTGCAAGGGATGCGAAGCCAGCCGTTTGGACAACACCCGCACAGCCGAACCTACCACATCCTCCACGGATTCCGATTCCTTTCTCAACACCACCCGTTCCGATTCAAACCTTGTTAAACTTAAAATATTGTCCATCATTCTTGCCAACCAGGCTAATTCTTCCGAAACACTTTCGAGGAGTTCGCGGTTTTCCGGCGTGTCTCCCTCGTTTAATTTCATCTTCAATAGTTCAATAGACCCTTGGATACCTGTCAATGGAGTGCGTAAGTCATGGGAGAGGGATCGTAACAAAGAGTTCCTGAGTTTTTCCCCTTCTTGAACTAGATTCGTCTGAAAACCGTTTACCACTTCTTGGTCCCGTTCCAGGGCTTCCCCGATCTGCTTTGCGATGGTTTCATACACGCTACGCTTGTCCTCGTCATAATAGTCCGCCGGGTCTCTGAACTGAACACTCAAAGCGCCAAAACGTTTCTGATCCGTTCCCAAAGGAAGGAACAGTGCATCGGCTCCCGGAAGCGTTTCCGTTCCTTTTCCCGCTGGCTCCCCTGTACGGAATACCCAATCGGGGAGGGTGCGTAGGTGTTCATCTACCGGGTCCAGTTCAGTACCCTTTAACTTCAGGATCTGGTTCCCTTCCACTAAATAAAACTCCAATGTATCAGGGACTTCTCGTTTCAGGATGGAAGCTGCGGAAGCGAGAAGCGCGAGTTTCCCATTCTTCCGCGTTAAATCACGGCTCAATCGATAGAGTACCTCAGCCCGCTCCGATTGAAGGATTGCCTTGTATCGGAGGTATTTCAGTCGGGCGATACAGAAGGTAACCCCCAAAGTGGTCAACCCGAAGATCTTTATCGCTCCCTGCTCCTCACTCCCAGCTATCAACGCACTCACTAGAGAAATTCCAATAGCTGTATAGTATCCCTGAATCCCTTCAACGAACACAGTACTAAATACGATTCCAAAGAGTAGGAGGGGGCCTAGTGTATCGTATCCAACTCCCCGTAAGCGTAAGAAAATTTCCAACACTGAGAGACCCAGAATGCTTAAGAGAGTAGGGGCAGTAGGTATCAGTAATTTGGCGATGGCATGTTGCATACAGAGTCCTACCTTTGAAGTATTCTCCTTGACAAGAAGATTTTACCATAGTATGGATACCTTATGAATCCTCTGGCAAAAGAATTAAATGAACTGTTAAAGACCTCCGTTGCTTATCGGTTACTCTCCGAAACGGGGAAACGAATGTATTTCCCTAAAGGGATCGTTGCACAATCAGCGGAAGCGACAAAGAAAGCTACCCGACATAATGCAACCATAGGGATGGCATACGAGCAAGGAAAACCTATGATCCTTCCTACGGTTCAGGCCCTAACAGCTCCCTTTTCTCCTTCCGAATCGGTTGCGTATGCTCCTGTTACGGGAGTGGAGGAACTCCGCCAACTTTGGAAAAAAGAGCTCCTTCGGAAGAACCCCCTCTTGAAGGAAGATCGGATCTCTCTCCCCATGGTCGTGCCCGGCCTTACCCCGGGGATCTCCACTGCGGCGGATCTGTTTGTAGAAAAAGACGATATAGTGATCATTCCCGACATGTTCTGGGACAACTATGAACTGATCTTTAAGGATCGAAACCAAGCACAGATCGTAACCTATCCCTTTTTCAATGCCCAAGGCTCTTACAATTTGGAAGGTTTAAAGAAAGAGATACTGAACCACAAATCCAAAGGGAAAGTGGTACTCCTTTTAAACTTTCCCAACAATCCAGCGGGATACTCTCCTACCATGCAGGAAGCAAAACAATTGGCCGACCTGGTGTACCAATGTGCTGAGGAAGGGATCGATATTCTCACTATATCGGACGATGCCTACTATGGACTGTTCTATGAAGAGGGAACTGAAACACAATCCAGTTTTGCCTACCTTGCCGATCTTCACCCCCGAGTACTGGCTGTGAAAGTAGATGGTTCAACTAAAGAGGATTTCGTATGGGGCTTTCGGGTAGCCTTCCTTACGTTTGGGGGAAAAGGCTTAACACAAGAACAGTTCGATGCCCTTATGGTGAAAGCTTCTGCAGTCCTCCGCGCTACCATTTCAAACTCCTCTCGTCTTGCGCAGAGTATCATGATCCGAGTGATGAAAACTCCTTCCTATGGACAAGAAAAGCAAGCCAAATTTCAGATCCTTCGAGAACGATACCTGAAAGTAAAAGAAATCCTTAAAAAAAGAAAGAACGGAAAGGCGCTGGAAGAAGTCCCCTTCAACTCAGGGTACTTCATGAGTTTCCGCTGTAACGGGATATCCACTGAAGCCTTACGAAAACGTCTCTTGGAAAAAGGAATTGGGACTATCAATCTCCAGGATCAGTTCCTCCGAGTGGCTTTTGCCAGTGTGGATGTGTCCCAGTTGGAGGATCTCTACGAGGAGATCTTTCGTACCGCAGATGAACTGTCCAACCAGAAGTGAAATGGCCTTCAACCAGTAAATCGTCTTCCCTGCCAGGTGTCCTGTTCCTCTAGCCGGCGAGCTAGGCGAGTAAGGAAGGATGCCTTGTCTGGAAAGGCACGAGGGAAGGCGAGCCTCTCTTTCGGGGTATCACAGGTAAGCCGCATGATGAGGGTTTCTGGGGGGAGCAGTTCCAACGCTTTCACTACATACTCTAAGTGCCGCTCTGCACAGGGAAGGGAAAGCTCTCCCAATAAGAACTCCTGGAACAACGGAGCCTGGTAGGGAATATGTAGGTTATGGATCTTGATACCATCTGGCCGAAAGGCTGCCACATACCGGATAGTTTGTAGGATCTCCTCCCAGCCTTCTCCTGGTAACCCAAAAATGAGATGCACCGCAACCTTGATATGGTGGGACCGTAAAAGAAAAAAGGCTTTCTCGAATGCATCCCTACCATGGCCCCTTTGGATTCGTTGTAGCGTACTTTCGTTAGAAGATTGAAGCCCCAACTCCACCCATACATCCTCAACTTTTGTCTTGAAGGAGGCCAAGACATCGACAATTTGTGGATCAATGCAATCGGGTCGGGTAGAAACAATTAATTCTTTGAACTCGCCCAGAGATAACCCATAGGAATATAGAGTGCGTAATTGTTCCGCTTTAGCGTATGTATTTGTGTAGGCCTGAAAATACAGAATAAATCGAGTTGCACCATATCGAGTTCTGAGGAATCCCAATCCTTTCCGTATCTGTTCCCCCACATCTGAGAGAGATCCCAAGTAGGGAGACCGAGATCCATTTACATCGCAGAAAGAACATCCCCTTTCACTACGGTTGGGGCCTCGATTCGGACAAGAGAACCCCGCATCTACCCCGATCCTGTAGGTTTTCCCCCCGTACTTTCCCTGCAGGTAGCGAGAGTAAGAGTTGTACCGCTCTGTCCTCACCATACTCAAGTATAGTACTCAGATTATAGAACGTAGGCAACGAGGATTGACAAGATGCAGAGCCCCTCGTAAGGTTCCAAAGGAATGAAAAAACACGATTCTTTTATCCTATCTACATGGATCATTCTTTTTGCATTCTTTCAGGGATGTTCGAGTTATACCCCTAAAACCGTAGTGCTTACTACGAGTAGGAAAGAAGTAGCTGCCTATATCGAAACTTTCAACACCGATCAGAACGATTATCGAATAGAACTACGATTTACCCCAGATTCTCCTGTTTCTATTCCCAGTGAAGGATCCTCCTCAGACATCATTATCTCTGAATACCTCGCCGGCAATGATACAATTAAAAAGTTCCGTCCTCTGGACGGTCTTTTTTTCGAACGAAAGATCCCTTTACGGGACTTCTATACAGGACTTTTAAAATTGGGGAAACGGGATAATCGACAGTACCTATTACCCGTATCCTTCGACCTTCCGATCCTTATCTATGACAATCGATTCCCTGGAAAAGAGAACGAACTATTTCTACTTAACCTCGAGGAAGTCAGAGCTATCGCCAAGTCTTTCTTAAAAATTGAATCCGGTAAAATCGTTCAGATAGGTTTTTCACCACTCTGGTATGGAGACTTCATTCTGCTTACCACCCAACTCTTCGGGGCTGATTATACCGAAGACCCTGTACAAGTGTTGAGGTACAATTCCAAGAATCTAAATCAAGCGATAGATTTTCTAAAAGAATGGTCACAGCAGGATAATGGAGGCCCAACCAACGAGCTTCGGTACAAGGAAAAATACCTTACTACCCCCCCGTATCGCCAGGTTTCCCTGGGTTGGGCACATTACGCATATTCCTCTGCTTCGAGCTTTTTCCTCCTCCCTGAAAACAGACGCTTGAGTCTGAACTTTCGCTGGATCGGCCATAAAGGAAAAATCTTAGCACTGGATAGTATTTTATATATCGGTATTCCTGAGAAAGCTTCGAATCCGAAGGGAGCAGAGGCTTTTCTAAGCTGGTTCTTCCAACTTTCCACCCAAAAAAGACTATTAGAGGCATCACAAATGAAGTTTACTTACTCCTTTGGTATCTTTGGAGGATTCAGTTCCCTAACTGAAATCAATGAAAAAGAGTATCCTCGCCTGTATCCGTATCTTATGGGGCATATTCCTCCTGCTGAACTATTGGACTTCCCCCCCCCTGTACCCTACGCTTGGGTAGAGTTAAAGAAGAGGATCCTCCTACCCTATCTAATCGATCAACTACAAACCGAGAAACCTCAGGGAACCTTGGAGGATCGATTGAAAACTTGGATACTGTCTAAACCCATTCGGTAGCATCGGATTTTTCATTGACAAGGGCGGAAAAGTCCCCTACCATAGGACCTATAGAATAATTTTTAGGAGGCCATATGGCTACTGTAGAACTTAAAGGCATAAGCAAAGTGTATGAGGGTGGGGTCCGAGCGGTAAACAATGCGAATATTACCATCCAGGACAAGGAATTCGTGGTACTCGTCGGCCCTTCCGGTTGTGGTAAGACAACCACTCTCAGGATGATCGCGGGTTTGGAAGACATCACGGAAGGGGAACTATACATCGATGGGAAACTGATGAATGATGTTCCCCCAAAGGATCGGGATATCGCCATGGTGTTTCAGAATTATGCTCTCTATCCCCACATGACGGTGTACGATAACATGGCATTTGGTTTAAAGATCCGTAAGTTTCCCAAGGACGAAATAGATCGTCGGGTAAAAGAAGCCGCCAAAATTCTCGACATCGAAATGCTTTTGGACCGAAAACCAAAGGCACTGTCCGGAGGACAACGCCAGCGTGTAGCCGTAGGAAGAGCCATCGTCCGGCATCCAAAGGTGTTTCTCTTCGACGAGCCGCTTTCTAACCTGGACGCCAAACTTCGAGTACAGATGAGAGCTGAGATTTCTGCCCTCCACAACCGACTTCAGGCAACCATGATCTATGTAACCCACGACCAGGTAGAAGCCATGACCATGGGGGATAAGATCGTAGTGATGAAAGACGGCTATATCCAACAAATAGGGGATCCTCTTCACCTCTACAATTATCCAGTGAATAGATTCGTGGCTGGGTTCATCGGATCTCCACCCATGAACTTCCTGAACGTGCGCATCCAAGAATCCGCAGGAACCCTCATCGTGGATGAGGGAACGTTCAAGGTGCAAATTGTGGGAAGAAATATCGAATTGGTGAGACCGTTCATAGGGAAAGAACTAACCTTTGGTATACGCCCAGAAGATCTAGTGTATTCAGAGAAGGAGGTTCCTGGTAAGAGTATCCAATCGACTATCGAAGTAGTGGAACCCTTGGGGGCAGAAATCCATCTCTACGTGAATACCGGGAAACATCAAATGATTGCCCGGGTTCCTCCTCACCATACCTTCAAGGTGGGGCAACGGATCGACCTTATTCCAAATATGGAAAAAGCGATTTTCTTTGATCCAGCTACCGAGCGAGCCCTTTCGGCAGATTGATGAGTCGGAACAGGTTTTAACCGTTCTCTCTTTGAAGGGCTGTCCAAATAGACAGCCCGTTTCTTTTTACATAGGGATGATTCCTACTGACAATTCTTGAAAAACCCGTTACACTATCCATGCAGAAAATTAGTTCATTACCATAAGGTTTTTATAAGGTTATGAAAGCGGAATACATCAATCCATTTCTCGAAGCTACTCTCCAACTCTTTCGGCAAACGTTTGGGATCGAACCTATTCCGGGAAAAGCCTTTTTGATGGAGAGATCCAACACCCATCGGTGGGATGTTTCCGGGGTGATGGTCCTTACGGGTCCCGTGATCGGTGTGGTGGTAATCCGCTTGACTCGGTACCTTACGGAAAAGCTTTTAGAAAAAACAGGGATCGTTTGCAAAGACGAAGAGGAACGGGAAGAGGTGATCAATGGGATGATCGGGGAATTAGTGAATGTAATTGCAGGTAATGCCTCCGGTAAGCTTACCGATTACAATATAAAGGTATCTGTTCCCTTTGTGGTGCAGGGGGAGAACCATTCCGTCATGTGGCCCGAGCGAGCCCCGATCGTTGGAATTCCCTTCAGCACCAACTATGGACCATTCCTCGTAAACGTCAGTTTTATCGAGCCGAAGAAGAAGTAAGTTCCCGCTCGATACGTTCCACTACATAGGGCCTCAATCGTGAAACTGGAATAATGGCATCGATGGACCCAACTTTGAGAGCCCGTTCAACCGAGTGAATCCGATCGAAACGTGCGGCAAGGGCGCTCTGTTTCTCACTATGTACCCTTCTAAAGATTTCATCGAAGTCTTTCTGGTTGAAACTCTTGTCTGTCCGGAGCCGTTCCTGAGCCTTTTGTACTTCCGGATCCGCATAGGTCTCCTTTAACACCTGGGAAGGGAACACGACTGCTGCCGCAGGAGCACCCCCAATCACCGAAGCGTAGGCTCCTTCCAAGGCTACCACATGGAGGTTTGGATTTAAGTACTTGGAGAATACTACGTACGCCCCTCCATGGTACCGGGCAATGACTACAAAAATGAAGGGTCCCTTAAAATTCACCACCGCCCTTCCGATCTCCGCTCCATATTCCAGTTGCAATTTCCTAAGCGACTCTGGAGATCCATCGAATCCGCTCAGGTTCGCAAGGAACACTACTGGAAGCCTTCCACTCCAACTATTGATAGCTCGAGCGGTTTTCTTGGAACTCAGAGGGAAAAGAGTACCTCCACTCCAACTCTCCGGCCCGTCGTAGGGAATTTCTCCTTTTCTAGGGAGAGGCTTACTTTCGATCCCAATGAGTCCTACCGCAAACCCTCCTATCCTAGCTTCCCAGACAACGGATGTTTCTGCATCTCGCATCCCTGCCCACCGTTCTAGCGGTTTCGTGTCCTGATCGATTAACGCTGCCATGACTTGCCGGATATCGAAAGGTTTCTTCCGCTCGGGATTCAACTGCGCACTGAAAATATCCCCTATGGTAGAAAAACCTTGCCCATTGGTGTCTCTATAGGGGAAGGCTCCTACATCCCGGTCTAGAGGATCCTTTGTGGGAACCCGTACAGGATGGGTTTCTCCTGGACCCATATAGGTGAGAGAGTAATGGTGGAAGAGGACTTCGTAAGCTTCCTGAAGATCTTTCACCCTGATCTGGGCCTGCCCATTGGGTTCCATGATCTTTTCAGCGCCTCCAATTCCTAGATTGTCCTCGGCACTGACACTTCCAGAAAAATCCAAAGCTTTCTTTCCAGTGAGAAGCATCGATGCGGTTTCTGTCATGATTAGAAGACCCTTCGTATGCATCAACATGGTAGCTTCGGCGTTCCAATACGATTGGGCCCCCACATTCGTACCTGCTACGATGATATGGATCACTCCTCCTCGTTGTGTGAATTCAATAATTCGTTTCAACGTAGCTGCTGTCCAATCCAAGTTCTCTGTTCCGGAATCCATGTCGATCCGAGCTCCTGCCGAGATTGGCAAAAACTCCACAGGCAGCCCCAGATCCTCTGCTAAATCGATGGCTGCATTAACCCTTCTACATTCTCCTTCCGCTAACGAACCAAGGTCCGTAGTAGGATCCGAAAGGATAATCACCCTTTTTATCCTACGCCCATCGGATAATGGATTTTCAATGATACCAAACACGATATTGGCAGTATTCATTCCATAGGGACGTCCCTTTACGCTCCGATAAGCTGGTTTGGGTGAGGATGCTCCCTCAAATAAAGCAAGATCATACTCTTCGAAGGAGGAATCGTTCGATCGGGAAGTCAACATGCGAATGATCTCATATGGATATACGGTTCCTCGCTGCCGAGCACGCACCACCTTGGCAACGTACTCATCCATCGGCACCATCGGTTTCCTCGAAGGTTCTCGCACTCGAATAGTGAAGTTCGTCCCCACGATATTGTCGAATAGGAGTTCCTTTTCCTGGACCTGTCGATCCTCGTTTATGAACCTACAGTAAAGAGTGAGTCGTTCCATCCCTAAGCCCAATGTTCGGGCAGCCATACGTTCTGCGTATTCCTGAATTAAGTGCACAGAAATATCCAATACAGGTCGGATATGAATCACAATCCGGTTCCAGAATAACCGATGTTTCCGTTTGATCTGCTCGTTCCTGAACGCATAGATCGCCTCCATAAATACATGTTCGAAGGCGACCATTCTTCCTATTCTTCCATCCGAAGTGAACTCGGGCCGGGTAGTCGAAACTTCCACAAAGGCAAAAATCCGTTCGTCCCTGGGATTTTCTTTGGCCACTCCCCGGACCAGATGGTACTCCTCCCCTCCCGTAAGGTACTCCAGCTGAAAATTGGTAAGCCGATAGAGGCGTAACTCCCGGTACTGCAAGGGACCAAACTGCAAGCGACCTCCATCCTCAACGAATCGCTTCCCTGTCCCATCATCCCCCACCAATGTCCAGGTTCTATACGTAACCTTTCCACCTTTTTCGGATATCCCTAATGAAACCCAATCACAGAGCCAAGGCTGCTGGGAAGTCATTGTTGCCCGCTGTAAACTCTTAGAAAAGGTATCGAACACCTCAGCAGGATCGTCATTCTCTGTGTAGGCTACCCATTCCATTGTGGTAGGGTTTCCTGTTCGGGAGGGATTCATGCTCAGTTCCCCAAGAGCGTTCAACACCGAGGTTGGATCAGATGGATCTAGGTAGGTTACCAATGTGATGGATTCCTCCTCCCCGTCAAAACTCCTCACCTCGGCAATCCATTTTCCTTTTCGTTCTACTACCGTGACTGATTCTACCTTGCGATCCCTATTCAACCTCCGAGCCAGGGCTTCCAGAGCCAAACTCCTCAAAGAAGGAGCCCCCTGCTGAATGATCCGAATGAATTCGGGCACCGCCTGTTCTCCCAAGTCCAAGAGACGATCCATGAGGGATTCCGATGTTCTTCCAATGGATTCTCCTTTCAATAGTAGGGAGAGAATCCTACCTACTCGAGCACTCTTCTGTTCCCGGATACTCTGCAAAATGAACCGGTCAAAAAGATGGTACCGGGCATTGATAGCAGCATCCGCAAGGGTCTGTCGGGAGGGCTGTGAGATTAAGGCAATTTCATCCAGAAGGTCGGAGAGGTTCTCTCCGCTCCCCTCAAGATCCTGAGGGGTCGCGAGTATACTCAGAAGCAAGTCCTGTTTGGCCGATAGAGCTGCTCTAGATTTGAACAACCGGTATAACACTTTCCGTGCCCGCTCCGTATCCTCTTCCATATCTATCCCATACAACTTAAGGGCATGTTCGAGGGCGCTCAAAAAGGAGGGCGGAAATCCTTTCTTGCGATCTACCGTTCGTTTGAAAAAGTGGGAGAGGAGTTCCAAAGATGAAACCGGCGCGAGTTCCCCTTCGGGATCTACCTGATGAGTAGAAAAGAGGCGCTCAATGGTGGCAAAAATGTTCAACCCTTCCATCCACAGAGATTTAACCCTCGACGAATAAGAGGGATGGGCTTGCTGAAAGGTCTTAATCTCCCGATACAGTTCTGTTACTTGGAGGCTGCCGTCATACCCTAAGAGAACCGCTTTTACCATTCCCTTGAGAGCGTTCCACTGATACTCTACATCTGCTTGCCGAAGTCGTTGAATTGTAACGCGTTCTCCTTTGGGTTGTTCCTTCGATTCCCCTCCCTGTTCCATCGCCTCCAGCAAAACGAGGACCTGTCCTGCTCCAACCTGTTCACCCGGACGAACTCTCACTTCCCGAACAATACCATCCGCTGAGGCAGGTACCACAACCTCCATCTTCATCGCTTCGAGGGTCAGGAGTACATCCCCTTTTTCTACCTTGTCGCCCCCACGTACTGGAATGGAGAGAACCACTCCCGGAGAGGGAGATTTAATAACACCCCCGATGGTGAACTCCAACTCGTAAGGGATACCATTCACCTCTACCTGCAGCACATCCCCTCGTTCTACAATCTGGATTCCATACCGATTCCCAGCGACCCAAAGTTGGGATTCTTCCGACTTTTTTTGATACCGCACTGTAAGGTCCTGTTCGTCTTTGATTAGGAAAGTCTCCTCATCCAAGGCTTTCACGAGAAAAGAGTAGCGATTTCCCTTTGCCGACACCTCCACTTCATATCCTGTGCCAGGCCTCAGATCCCTTGGAGAGCCAAAGGTAAGCATTTGCTGGGTGAAGTTCGTCAACTCTTCCTGTTCTCTTCCTAGGTACCGCTCAATAGCGCCTACAACCAGGGCGACATCCCAATCTGGAGTTGGAAATATCTCTTTGCCAGCGGAAAGGAGCTCCTCCACGAACCGAGTATGCACACCACCCTTTCGTATGTCGGGATTACGGAGTAGTCCTAATAGGAACGCCCTATTCGTAGTGCCTCCCTCTATCCGAATCCGCAGTTCCATCAATGCTCGTTCCAGTCTTGCCAGAGTTGCGGGTCGATTGGGACCTGAAGCAATCACCTTGGCTACCATGGAATCGAAATCAGGAGGAATCTCACTTCCCTGGTCGATTCCAGAGTCGATTCGAATTCCTGGACCCGCTGGAGGTCTGAAGGTAGATACCAATCCTGGAGAGGGACGGAAGTCTCTCTGCGGATCTTCCGCATTCAGCCGAACTTCGATGACGCTTCCCCTGGGTTCCACCTTCCAATTCGCTATGCTCTCCCCTCGGGCTACCCGGATCTGCCCCTGCACGAGATCTATCCCATAAAGTTGCTCGGTGATAGGATGTTCCACTTGGAGGCGGGTATTCACCTCCATAAAGTAGAACTCCTCACGGATCAGATCGTAGAGGAACTCTACAGTCCCTGCACTTTCATACCCCGCAGCCTTCACCAACCGTAGAGCTGCATCCTCCATCTTCCGAATCGTTTCTTGCGAAAATCCTGGTGGAGGGGTTTCCTCAATGATTTTCTGGTTCTTCCTTTGGACGGAACAGTCTCTGACCCCGAAGGTCTTCACATTCCCATACCGATCTACCAGAACCTGTACCTCCAAGTGCCTGCCCTTTTGAACAAGCCTTTCTATGAACACCACCCGGTTTCCCGTGATCCGGAACGTCTCTTCAACCGCAGACTGAAACTGTGACTTCAGATCCTCCGGTTTTAAAACAAACCGGATCCCTCTTCCCCCTCCCGCATTGGCAGCTTTAACAATTACCGGATACCCAATGCGTTCTGCAACCTCCTCTGCTTCCTTCAGTGTATTGACGGGTCCCCGGCTCCAGGGGCAAATGGGAACTTCAGCTTTTTCAGCTAATTCCTTTGCAGCGATCTTATCACCTAAAAGGGCCATTGCCCTCGAATCAGGTCCTAAAAACACAAGATTTGCTTGTTCCACCAGGGCTGCAAATTCGGAGTCCTCCGATACGAAGCCCCACCCCACCCAGACAGCTGTACATCCAGAAAGGGTTAGAGCCTCCAGAAGTAACGGGCGATCTAGATAGGGGCTTCCTTTTCCCCTTCTATACGAGGGAAACTCATGAAGGGGGTAAGCAAAATCCGCCTCTCGACTGAAGAGAGCATTCTTTTCACGATCTATATAGAAGGCAACGGTTTTTAAATCGGTTCCTTCCAAACGATTGAAATCCCGAACAGCTCGGATGAAACGGATCGCCGCTTCTCCACGGTTCACGATTCCTATACGGGCCGTATCCTGCAAAATAGGTTTGGGTCCTGGCATGGCCCCATCCTACAAAAGAGTTGTTTGCAAGGTCAATAGGATTTATCGGCCATCGGCCGATTTTTAAAGATGTATCAATGATACTCTGGATCGAAATATTCCCATTCCAAGGGGGAACTGGAAGAGAGTTTTTCCCACCTTTCGATGGGGAATCGAGCATAAAAACATCCGCAGGTGCGATATTTTTCCAATGATTTGCCAGCCCAGTGTTCGGAAAGATCCTCGATAGCAGGATTATGCCCGCAAACTAGAACTGTATCTCCCTCTTGTAACGAAGAAAGGATCTCCAGGATCTCCTCACCCGAGGCAGAATAAAGGTCATCCACATATTCGATGGATCGGAGGGGAAAATGGAGAAAAGGTAACAGAATTTGAACGGTTTCCCTAGCTCGCAAAGCGGGACTGCAAAGAACTCGATCAAAGTTCACTCCTCGCTGTTTTAATAACAATCCCATCTGTTCCGCATCTGCCCTTCCTCGCTTCATCAAAGGACGTTCAATGTCGGGAAGGTCAGGGATATCCTTCTTTGCCTTAGCATGCCTTAACAGGTATACAGTCTTCATAGAAACGTATCCTACAACCTATTTCCCCAGGTGACAATCCATATTCCGAAAATCTTTAAATTTCTGTATGGTTAGGAAATATGGATCCACAAGTAGCTATCTTACGTTCTCAGTTCAATCGCATTACCCGGGAGTTCTTTTCTCAAAAGGGATACCTGGAAGTGGATACACCGATCCTTTCCCCTGCCCTGATTCCAGAGTCAGCGATAGAGGTATTCGAAACCTTTTTTCTCCATCCCGATCGGAAACCACTTCCTTTGTACCTGATTCCTTCTCCTGAAGTATGGATGAAGCGGCTTTTAGCCCAGGGTTGGCCCTCCCTATTTCAAATTACGAAATCCTTCAGGAATGCGGAGTCCATAGGAAGAATCCACAGTCCCGAGTTCACCCTTTTGGAATACTACACAAGAGGAGCTAACTATATCGCCTCCATCGATATTACCGAACAGTACTTCCAATTCCTATTGGACCAAATACCCCCGGATTTCCTGGCTTCCGATCTTCGCGTCCTTCAACCCCCTTTCCAGCGAATGCAGGTTGAGGAAGCCTTTCAACGTTTCGCTGGATTCTCACTGGTTCCATTAGATCGAGAAGGGTTACTCGAAAAGGCGAAATCCCTAGGACTTACCCTGTCGGAGGAGGCAAGTTGGGAAGAAGCATTCAATCAAGTGTTCGTTCATCTGGTAGAACCGAATCTCCCACAGGATCGGCCTTTAGTACTTCTTGATTATCCTGCAGAAGTCCCATGCTTGGCAAAACGGATTCCTGGAACTCCTTGGAGGGAACGGTGGGAACTGTACATTGGAGGGATGGAACTGGCCAACTGCTTTACCGAGGAAACAGACCCCCATGAAATCGAGGCATACTTCGCTATGGAAGGGGAAAAGAAACGTTTTTCCCGGGTACCTCATACCCTGGATATCTCCTTTCGGGACATGTATAAAATCCCATCCATGAAAACCATTCCTCTATGTTCCGGTGTAGCCCTGGGAGTAGATAGATTATTGATGTGCCTTTCGGGGAAATCTTCTATCGAGGGGGTGATTTTATTTCCTATTTCTGATATAGTTCTTTCATAACCATATCCTAATTTATAGAGAGGGAAACAAGCAGATTGTATGATTAGAGCAGGTGCTATTGAAAAAGGTATGTGTCTCTTGCTGAAGAACGATCCATACCTAGTCGTAGAGCGAGAATTCGTGAACCCGGGGAAGGGATCAGCCTTTGTGCGGTTGAAACTGAAGAACTTAAAGACCGGTCAAGTATTGCGAGAAACGATCAAGACCAACGATTCCGTAGAAGAAGCAGACGTATACGACAAGAACGCTCAGTTCCTCTATTCTGATGCCACAGGTTATTATTTCATGGACAACGAAAGCTATGAACAGTTTACCATCCCGAAACAGGGCCTAGAAGACAAACAGTACTACCTTCAGGAAGGACATAGTTACTATGTAACATTTTGGGAAGGAAACCCCATCGATATCAAAATCCCGTATAAGATCGTACTCACTGTGAAAGAAGCTCATGAAGCCTTAAAGGGGGACACGGTTACAGGAGCGACCAAACCGGTTGTTTTAGAAACGGGGCTTACCGTCCGGGTGCCTATCTTTATCAAGCAGGGCGAAAAAATCATGATCAATACGGAAACCAACGAGTACGTGGAGCGAGTGAATTCTTAATTTTACATCGATCAGAGATTTTTTATAAAATCTCTTCCCTTTTTCTTCGTTGAGTGATATAATAATCTATTAGGGAAGAATATGAGGATCACAACAAAAGGTCGGTATGCGTTACGGGCAGTGGCGAATTTAGCCGCTTCTCATTCCGACAAGCCCGTATCCATCAAACAGATTGCCGAGGAGGAGGATATATCCCCGGAATTCCTTGAGCAAATTTTCTTCAAACTAAAGAAGGCTGGTATCATACGATCGGTTCGCGGGCCAGGGGGCGGATTCATTCTTGCCAAAGATCCCAATGAAATTACGATTCAAGACATTTTCATCGCAGTAGGGGAAGGGGTAAAGCTTACCCCTTGCTCCAACTGTTCAAAGACTGAAAAGGAAAAGGATGTGGGATGCTCACGGATAGATATATGCCCGATCCATGGAGTGTGGGTAGAAGTATCCAAAGGAGTATCGGACATCCTCACAAGCTATACATTAGAAAAAATTATAGACAGGAAACTCATCTCCAACTAATATTCAGGCATCGCACATGACTCTACCTAATCTACCATGGCATTTCTAGAATCGGAGATAGAACTAGCAACAAAGAGAATCCGTGAATCCCTTTGGTTAACCGTATTTACCGGGGCGGGAATTTCGGTAGAAAGTGGGATTCCCCCCTTCCGTGGGCAAGGGGGAGTCTGGAACCAGTACAACCCTGAAGTACTGGAAATCTCTTACTTCCGGGCCCATCCAAAGGAAAGTTGGAAAGTAATTCGGGATGTGTTCTTCGAGAAGTTTCGGCTAGCGAAACCCAACGATGCTCATACCATTCTCGCGACTTGGGAACAAAGGGGGTTAGTGAAAGCTCTCATTACTCAGAACATTGACAACCTTCATCACCGGGCAGGTAGTCAAAAGGTCATCGAATACCATGGGAATTCCCGTTGCCTCCGTTGTCTTGCCTGCGATAGAACCTATACGGTTGACTCGGTCTCCCTCGTCACTTTACCTCCTGCCTGTTCTTCCTGTGGAGGGCTGTTGAAACCCGACTTCGTGTTTTTTGGCGAAGCGATTCCTCCTGACGCTCTCAGGGAGTCTTTTCAAATGATGGAACGTACCGATTGTCTCATTGTGATCGGTACCACAGGGGAAGTGTATCCTGCAGCGGATCTACCTAGGTTGGCAAAGACAAATGGCGCCTTTATTCTAGAGATCAATCCAGAACCTTCCGCTTTTACTTTTTCTCTCACGGACCTATATCTCCCCCTTTCTGCCTCGATAGCTTTGGCCCAGATAGAGGAAAGGCTACAAAAAGGTATCTAGCAATTACTTAGATATGAATAGCCCACCCTTCGGCTGCGCGAGCCGCTTCCATTACCCCTTCCGATAGGGTCGGATGCGCATGAATCATGGTTGCGATATCCTCGGTTCCAGCCTCTGTCTTCTTTGCAAGAAGAATCTCGTGGATCAGCTCCGTTGCCTGGAACCCCACGATATGAGCACCTAGAATCTCTCCCGTAGAAGAATCAAAGAGAAGCTTCACAAGCCCCTCTGCGCTTTCTACCGCCACCGCTTTTCCTACCCCTCGATAGGGAAAAATCGCCTTTTGATACTTCAATCCCCGTTTTTGAGCCTCGTTTTCCGTTACACCAAAACTAGCCACCTCGGGTTCACAGTACACGGCCTGTGGAATCTCATCCAGTGGGATACGGGACGGTGGGTTCTTCTTGGCGATATGTTCTACGGCTATTTCTCCCTCCTTAGAGGCTACATGAGCAAGAAGAGGTGTAGGAACTACATCCCCTACCGCATAGACACCCCGAACCGAGGTTTCGTAGTAATCACCGACTTTTATGAACCCCTTCTCCAGGGCTACCCCTATCCGTTCCAATCCTAGATCTTCAGTATTCGGTGCCCGACCCACGGCAACGAGAACCTTATCCGCTTCCACTATAAAGGGGGACTCGGTTCCCTTTTGAAGACGAACTTGGATCGAAGTGTTCCCCCTATCCATCCCAATCGCTCGGGTTCCCACATGGAACTTTACTCCTCGCTTTGTGAACTCTTTCTCCACAATCTGTACCACCTCCGCATCTTCTAGCGGAAGAATTTGGGGTAGCATTTCAACCACCGTTACCTCTACCCCAAAGGCGTTCATCACATAGGCGAACTCGATACCGATTGCTCCAGCTCCTAAAATTAAAAGCCGTTTAGGCAACTCCTTGAGCATTAGAGCCCCTGTTGAGGAAAGCACACGGTCTTCATCGATCTGAAATCCCGGAATGGATTTGGGCCTAGAACCTGTAGCAATGATCACATGGGAAGCGGTTACCTTTTGAGATCCCTCTTTGCCCTCCACTCGTAACGTATGGGGATCTTCGAAGGTAGCCTTTCCCGGAATGTACACCACTCCATTCTTTTTTAAAAGAAACTGTACTCCTTTAGAAAGGCGTTCTGCTGCAGCTCTCGATTTCTTGAAAACCAACTCATAGGAAAAGCCCGATACGTTCACCTGCAACCCCAGTTCCTGTAAAGATGTAATCGATCGATACAATCCTGCTTGATGGATTAATGCCTTGGAAGGGATACACCCAATGTTCAAGCAAACTCCACCAGGTTTGTCCATCTCGATGATGGCGGTAGATAAACCCAACTGTCTTGCTCGAATAGCAGCCACATACCCACCTGGTCCAGCTCCCACTATAGCTACATCATACTGATACTGCGGCATGCGTACCCCCTATTTCTTAAGAATTTCCAATACTCTCCAATAATATCGAAGCTTTCAATTCAGGGCAAGGAACAAGAAGAGAATACCATGCCTTCAGAGTGCCCCAATTTCTAACAGCCATTAGAACGAACTGTTCCAATCCCGAACACTTGGTTTACATAGGAATAGCCTAGTTACTAATTATCGTAGATTCATAGAAATAAACATGAATCAATTTTGATATATTGGTACGGTTCTTGCAGCTTAATTTCCAAGCCTTCTCTATGTCCGGATTTACCTTGACGTATGGGAAAGGGAAGGTTAAAACTTAAGTTCAGGAGGTAATAGAATGACACGAATGGTAACGATCTTAACGATTCTATTAACGGCCTTCCTGCTTCCAACCCTTCTATTCAGTGGGGGCACGAAGGAAGAGTTCAAACCCAAAACCGAATACACCATGCAAGTTAATGTGGGGCCCGCTTTCGATTGGGGAATCGGTGCACAGCGTTGGGCAGATCTGATCAAGGAGAAAACCCAGGGAAAAATCAATGTAAAACCTTACTTCGGTTCTGCCCTCTTAGCAGGGAAACAGACCAACTGGTACCAGGCAGTGGCAGATGGTGCGATCGATTTCGTAGTGGAATCTACCATCAATGCCTCTACTGTGATCAAGTCTTTGAACCTGTTCAACCTACCGTTCTTTCTCGGAACCTATGAGAATGTGGACAAGATCGAGAACGGAAAAGCCGGGAAAAAAATCATCGAGGATCTGGAAAAAGGTGGGGTGAAGTTCCTCGCGTGGGGAGAAAACGGATTCCGGCAACTCACCAATAGCAAGCGGGAAGTAAAGACTCCTCAAGACGTAGCAGGACTCAAGATTCGCGTCGTAGGGTCTCCTCTCTTTATTGATATCTTCAAACAACTAGGGGCAGACCCCGTAAACATGAACTGGGCAGACGCGGTTACTGCGTTCCAGCAGGGAGTGGTGGATGGACAGGAGAACCCCAAATCTGTGCTCACAGTGGTCAAAATTTGGGAGTACCACAAGTACATGACTAACTGGAACTATGTGCTGGATCCCTTAATTTTCGGTCTCAACATGAAGCTCTGGGAAAAGTTTCCTCAAGATATCAAGAAAGTGATCCAGGATACTGCTTTAGAGGCAGCAGAGTATCAAAAAGCCCTGGCCCGAGCGTATCTGGATGGAGAAAAGTCTCTCAACCTCTTAAAAACCAAGTTTAATGTAAAGGAACTTCCCATAGAACCTTTCAAGCTGGCGAAAGAAAAGGGTATGGTCATCACGGATTTAACCCCCGCGCAGCTACAGGCGTTCAAGGATGCTACCAAACCGATCTACGACAAGTGGATCCCTCAGATTGGGAAAGAACTGTACGATTTAGCTGTGGCAGACATGAAATAAGTTTCTTATCTATCCGACCGGCCGGTTCTACGGCCGGTTTTTCTTTTCGTAAAGGAGCCTTCCGATGAAGAAAAACGTTCATCTGGATGAATTGATCAGTGCTATTCTTTTAGGAATCATGTCCCTCATTACCTTTGTCAATGTAATGAACCGTTACTTTTTCAAACACAGTATTGCCTTCACTGAAGAAATTACCGTAAACATGTTCGTCTGGATCACCCTATTAGGTATCTCCATGGCTTTTCGTAAGGGAACGAACCTGAAAATGACCACAGTGTTTGATCTATTTTCTCCTACCTTGAAGAAAGTTGCCATCATTGGAGCAGGGGTACTGGGGACCCTACTGTTCCTTTTTTTAATCGTGAACTCACTAAAGGAAATCTACAAGAACATTACCTTTTACAAAACAACCTCTGAAGCATTGGGGATTCCTACCTGGATCTATAGCCTCGGTACCCCGGTGTTTTCCTTGGTTGTGATCCGGGAACTTATTAAAAGTACCTACCGAATGCTGAAACAAACAGAAGGGAAGGAGGGATGATTATGGCAGCCCTTATTGTATTTGGACTCTTCCTACTCCTAATCCTATTCGGCACCCCCATTGGGACTGCGTTGGGCATTGCTGGAATTGGTGCCATCCTCACCTTCGATCTAGGAACGGCCATGATTTCCCGTAACTTCGAAGCAAATATAGCCAAGTTTCCCTTAGTAGCCATTCCTTTCTTTATTTTAGCTGGAAACCTAATGGAAAAATCCCGGATCGTAGATGGGATTTCCCGATTCGTTATCCTGCTGACGGGTAAGAACGTGGGGGGACTTGCCATTGCAGGAATCATTACCTGTATCTTCTGGGGTGCTGTGTCGGGCTCCGGTCCTGCTACCGCAGCCGCATTGGGTCTTGTGTTCATCGCTCCCATGATCAAGCAGGGATATGACAAATACTTTGCAGCTTCCACCATTGCAGCAGGCGCAGGACTTTCCATTATCATCCCACCCAGTATAGCCTTCATCGTATACGGCAACCTAACCGATGTGTCCGTTGGCGCCCTTTTCCTAGGAGGGGTGATTCCGGGTATCATTGTAGGGATCTTCCTCATCATTGCTGCCTACTGGATTGCCCGAACCCATAACTTTAGGGGAACGGAAGAAAAAGGGACTCCTAAAGAACTTCTGAAAGCCTTTATCAATTCCTTCTGGGC
>JAOABU010000131.1 GCA_026418195.1 Spirochaetota bacterium
ATTTAATTTTACAATAACTTCCACCTCCTGTACAATAGGGGTATACGGAGGAACCTATATGATTTCCATAGAGAAGAATAGAAGCCGCTTCGAAGAACTGATGTACTACTTTGGCTTTCCTGTAGCGTGCCTGGTGTTTTCCCTGTTGGCTACCATGAGCACTCCGCCAGGGCTCACCTATAGCGGAAAAATGTCTTTAGCTGTGTTCAGCTGTGCCCTCATTCTCTGGGTTACGGAGGCGATTCCTACCTATCTAACCGCTCTGTTGGTTCTGGTACTTCTGCCCATCACAGGCGGATGGGACGAAGCGAATGTGTTAGGAGTGTTCGGATACAGCGTTATCTGGCTGATGGTATCGGCCTTTATCATCACCGCAGGGATGGAAAAGAGCGGAATCGCCAAACGCCTCGCTCTTTGGATGGTAAGCAAGTTCGGTTCTACCGCTCGTAAGATTCTTTTTTCCCTCATGCTGGTGAACTATGGCCTGGCATTCGTGGTCCCTTCTACCACTGCTCGAGCCGCGATCCTGTTCCCCATCGTGCTGCTGATCGCAGAAACCTACCAGGTGAAAGAAGGGAACCGAAACATGGGGAAACTCCTCGCAATCCAGAGCCTCCAGGCAAACAACATTTCTACCTCTTCCATCGTGACCGCCACAGCTCCCCAGATCATGGCCATCGGGTTTATCAAGGACTTAACCGGGCAGAGCGTTTCATGGACTCAATGGTTCTTCGCAGCTGCCCCGGTAGCACTACTATCCCTCGTAGCTTCCTACTTCATTGGTCTTAGGTTATTCAAACCCGAGCGCAACGTTCCTGGCGGCAACAGTTCGGATGGAGAAACCGGTTTTACAAAGCTAAAGGAAGAGTTCCAGAGTCTCGGCCGCATGCAGCCGATTGAAGTGAAAGCCCTCACCATCTTCCTTATCACCGTAATCCTGTGGGTAAGTGACCAGTGGCACCTGTCCCTCTTCGGAATGAAGATCAGCCTGGAACTTATAGCGGTGATTTCCGCTTCCCTATTCTTTATGCCCTACATTGGGATCCTCACCTGGAAGGAAACGAAGATTCCGTGGGACCTCATGATCTTCAGTTGCGGAGCCTATGCAGGGGGTATGGCTTTGGACTCGACCGGTGTAGCTTCCTGGGCACTGAACAGCGTGTTCCAGAAACTCGGTGTGGAGGGAATGAGCTTTCCCGTACTCTTCGCTGTAGTGATCTTCATCGCTAGCTTCAGCCACATGCTATTCACCAGCAAAACCGTGCGGACTGTGATCTTGATCCCCACCATTGTAGCCCTGGCTAAGTCGGTAGGAATCAATCCTATCGCATTGGCCCTTCCGGCCGCTTTCACCATCAGCGATTCCATCACGTTGCCCCCCCACTGCAAACCAAACCTGATTTTCTATAGTACAGGATTCTTCACTGTGTTGGACCAGTTGTGGTACGGGATCCTTGTGCTTTTGGTAAAGTGGGGGCTGTTATTCGTGGCTTCCTTCACCCTCTACCGGCTTTTAGGGATGACCCCTTGAAAAAAAAGGAAAAGGAGATAGAACGATGAAGAGAAATCAAAAAACCCGATCGGCCCTATTCTGCAGCTTAATCCTTCTTGGCCTCCTCTGTCATAACCGCATCTGGGCAGAGGAAGGGCCGAAGATCAAAACCTATTCAGAAGTTATAACCCTAACAAAGGACACACAAACAATGAAGGTTCAGGCGGAATGTGTGTCTGACCCTGAAGGATTCGTGTACCTACCAAGTAGGGGAAAACTTTCTGTGAAAGAACTCATGGTGAAAGGCTCTGAATTGAAAAAGCCCATGGGTGAGGATGGAAAATTGAAAGATCTTCCCTATTTCCGGATTCAAGTGGATAAACCGAACACATCTGTCACGGTTTCCCTTGTGTTTGAAGGCAAGGATATCGTGAAGGAGAAGGAATCTAGACTCGGGGAAACCTACCCGGGAAGGGTGACGAACTACACTCGCACCTTTTTAAACACCACACCGGTGGATATCGCTAAGTACTCTATCTCCCTTCAGCTCCCCGAGGGGAAAGATATTTTCAGGGTGACAAAACCAGCGAAGTTCGAGGATCTCAAGCTCTCCGTAAAAGGTGGGTGTAAGCAAATCCTGCCAAAAGCAGCATCCGTGAAGGCAGGAAGTTCCTATGAACTCGTACTGGACGTTTGTGAGCAACCCGCATCACGCAATGTGGCCATCTGGATCGTTTGTGGAGGAGTCGCGGTATTCTTCCTGGTGAAACGGAAGGATTTGCTTAAGAAGACTTCAAAGAACAAACAGGACTGATTTGGGAAATCGATTCCATGCGTAGAAAACAAGGCCTTTTGATCGTATGCGATGGGTTGGGCGACCGGCCTATCGGGCGTTTGAACGGAGACACCCCCCTAGAACACGCCTCAACCCCTAACCTCGATCGACTCGCATCCCAAGGGATGGTAGGAAATGTGTACCCCCATAAACCGGGTGTACGGGTAGGAACAGACGTAGGACACCTACTCATCCTAGGGTACGATACAGAAACATACTACTATGGCAGAGGTCCCATCGAAGCGGCCAGTGCAGGGATCGACCTTCAACCCGGTGATATAGCTTTCCGGGGAAACTTCGCTACCCTAGATGGAAATGGACGAATCATTGATCGGCGTGCAGGAAGGATTACAGAAGGCACTTCAGAATTAGCCAGTGCCCTAAACGGGCTGTCGCTGGAAGGGGGAGTAACCGTTCTAGCCAGAGAGCTTACCTCTCATCGCTTGGCCGTCGTGTTTCGGGGCGCGGGGCTTTCCGCCTCTGTCCGGGACACGGATCCAGGGGCTACATCGGAGGGAAACCCCTGGCAGGATCCTACTCCCCTCGATTCTACCCCTGAAGCGGCTCGAACCGCTAACCTCGTCCGGGAGTTTTCGATAAAAGCCTCCCGCATCCTTTCCAACCATCGAGTGAACCTCGCACGGAAGGAAGAGGGCTCCCTTCCCGCCAATTTCATCCTTCTACGGGGACCTGGAAAGATGGGTCCCTTACCTAAACTCAGCGAAGGATTCCCCATAAGACCTGCTTGTGTCGCGGGTGACAAGACGATTCTAGGGATCACCCGGATGGCTGGATTCGATACCTTCACCGATCCGCGATTTACCGGAGAGGCGGATACCTGGTTGGAGGGGAAGATAGGAAAAGCCCTGGAACTCCTCCATTCTGGCTACGACTGGGTTCTGGTGCATATAAAGGCTCCGGATTTAGCGGGTCATGACGACAAGCCCGAAGCGAAAGTGGAAATCATCGAACGATGGGATAAAGCCATGGGCCTCATCCTAAATGAAATCGATCTGTCCCAATGCTACATCGGATTCACCGCCGATCATGCTACCCCCTGTGAAGTTGGGGATCATTCCGGAGATCCGGTTCCTACCTGCATTGCCGGTGTTGATGTGCGTAAGGACGGCATTGATCGGGTAGGAGAACGGTTCTTCCGAAGCGGGTCTCTCCAGAACCTGAGTGCACGGGATATCTTTATGATCCAGATGGACCTGATGGGGAGGACGGAGAAATATGGATCATGAAAAGAAATCAGTTGATACTCCATGCCCCCTTCTTTCCTATTCAGAAGCGCTGGAGCTATTACGTAGGTATGATCTGGATGCGAAGACGATCTATCACTCGGAGCGTTGCGCAGAGAAAGCGTACGAGTTGGCTTTTCAGATTCATTCCAAACATCCAGACCTACCATTAGATCCAGAAAAAGTCCGGATCGGTGCCCTTCTCCACGATATTGGGAAGGCCCAACCCGGAGAACACGAGATAAACTCGGTGGAAATCCTACAGAAGGAAGGCTTCCCAGAACTAGCAAAAATTGTTTGCCATTCTTACCCGTACGAAATCCTGGTTCTAAAGGGATCCCATCGGCCCGAATACTTACCTTCCTCTCTGGAGAACAAGATCGTGATCTATGCGGATTACCTGATCGACCCGGATGGCAACCCTACCACGATGGAAGAGCGGATCCAGGAAATCAAGAAGCGTAAGAAGGACCAGATCGATCGAATGCG
>JAOABU010000150.1 GCA_026418195.1 Spirochaetota bacterium
CTATACTGAAGAGTATGATGAGTTGGGACTTGTTGAACGTTCGTAACTGGAAACTGGTAAATAAGCTGCTTCTCAGCTTCCTTCTGGTGGCCATCCCACCACTGTTCTTGCTAGCCTACATCCAGTATCAGGAGAGCACCAAATACTTGCTGGCTATGGAAGAAAGAAGTCTCTCTTTCCATGCGAAAATCATCGCGGAGCAGGTGGATCTGTATCAGTCGGTGATGAAGAATCACCTTCTCTACCTGGCCCATAACAGCAGAATCGTCGACTTTCTCTCCACTCCCCACGGTACTGACCAAGAGTGGGTTTGGACTTCTTCGAGGTTCGTGCCTTCACCAAGATTTCGATCGATCGGGTATTTCGCGCTATGCTCCCCTTCCTCTATATTCTGATTGTAGATCTACTCATAGTAACCTATGTGGAGGACATTATCATGTTCCTACCTCGTGCTCTTTCGAGGTAGAAGGTTTTCAGGCGCATCGTGTCCGCTTTCTGTTTGACATGGGAAATTCCCAGGTGGTAGAATACCAGAGAATAGTCTTCTATCCAGAGGAGGAGCGTATGACTAGTCGAACTGTATTCCTAATAGGTCTTCTTATGTGTGTATCTTCCGCTTTCCTGTTTGCGGGCGCACAAGGAGAAAAAAAGCAGGAAATGAAGCCGGTGACCTTACGGCTTTCCACTCACCACCCTGCGGACGTATCCCGGAGCGTGGGTTCACGGCTGATCAAGGAGGAAGTGGAGAAGGCTACCAATGGTCTTGTGAAGATCGACATCTATTACAGCGAATCCCTTGCCAAGGGACGGGAAGTTCTCGATGCAGTCAAGAATAAGGTAGTAGATATTGGGGATGTGAACCCGGCCTACTATCCTGGGCAGCTACCCATCCATGCAAGTCTCCTTGTGTACACCAAGTGCCCTCCCAAGCATTCCGAGAAAAAAGCCGTAATGGAAAAAATCTACGCAAAATACCCGCAGGTACTGAACGAAATCGAGAAATACAACCAAAAACTCCTCTGGCAGTACTTTCCAGGGGCCTTGAACCTCAGTTCCACAAAACCGGTGAAAAGCATAAAAGATTTCAAGGGGATGAAGATCCGGGCCTCCAGCGAAGTTTACCTCCGGATGTTGAAAGAGTTAGGTGCCATTCCCGTATCGATCCCCTTTACCGACTGCTATATGGCCCTTCAGACTGGAACGATCGATGGGGTGTTCACCAATATCGAAGCCATGACGGGCCAGAAATTCTGGGAGGTAGCTCCCTATTCCTTCACCTCACCGAAACTAGGTCTCTGGCTTCCCTTTACCTTTACCATCAACAAGGACCGCTGGGACAGCTTCCCCCAGACTGTGAAGGACCAGATTTTAGCTGCCATCAAACGGGTGGATCAACGGTTTGAGCCCCTCTATGACGAAGGGTACGAACAGGAGGTGAAGATCTTCCGAGAGAAGGGGAAGGATCTCGTAATGGCGAGTGACGAAGACGTGGCCACTTGGCAGAACCTTGCCATCCTAACGGAGTTGAAGAAGGAGCTAGCCGCGAAAGCGGAGAAAGGGGGAATCCCCAATGGTCAGCAGTTCCTTGCGGACATCGACAAAATTATGGATGAGGCGTTGAAGAAGTGATCGACTCGGAGGCCTCCCTATGGCCTCGCCTCAAAGTTCCTTTGGAGGTCCTCAGACCCTTTTGGGGGGCTGGGGATCTTTCTTTTAGAGAAAGGAGGCAAGTTATGAAACGAGTTCTTTCCCTATTGAATCGATTCCTCGCTGAGTTGAGCGGATGGTTATTGACCCTCATCACGTTTTTTCTCGTGTTGAACTTTATGCTACGTCTATTCGAGGTGAGCATTGATTGGCTTTTGGAATTAACTACCTTCGTGTTTGTGGCAGTGATCTATCTAGGGCTAGCCCATGGAGAAGAGCGGGATGAACACATTAAAGTAAATTTTATCCTTGGTAGACTTCCCGATGGTCTACAGCGATTCTTGACGGGATTCAACTACCTCATCACCCTAGGGATGGGAATCCTTCTTGTATACGCCGCTGGCCTGAGTGCGTGGGAAGCGTACGTTGGGAATGAAACCCTTCCGGGGACGTATCCCCTTCCTACCCTGCCGGTAAAATCTATCATTGTCTTCGGCTTACTCCTGTTCACTTTGGTGATAGGTGTAAAAACCTACGAGTTCTTAAAAGGCAAAGGCCGATAGAAAGGGTACCCGTATGACGCTTGGAATGATCACCATCCTTTGTTTCTTGATCCTGATGGCTACTGGCCTTCACATCTTTATCGTGTTCTTTGTAGCTGGATTCGTTGTCACCGCAGTAGTGATGGGTTTGGAGCCTGCCATTGCCATGATCGGTCAGACCCTGTACCACGGGATGGCCAGTCACACGTATGCGGTACTTCCCCTCTTCATCCTGATGGGATCCTTTGCTGCTCGGGCAGGTTTCGCAAAAGACGCCTTCGATGTAGCGTACGTGTGGATGGGCCGAGTGCCGGGTTCCATTGGGGTAGCTACGTGCTGGGCCAATGCGGCCTTTGGTGCAGTCTCTGGTTCTTCTCTCGCAGCGGCTGCCGTATTCGGCCGGGTCGCCTACCCGGAAATGAAACGTCTGAACTACGACAAATCCTTCGCCCTCGGATGCATTGCATCCGCGGGCACGTTTGCCGCCATGATTCCGCCGAGCGGTGTATTGATCATTTTAGCCATTATTACCGACCAATCCATTGGAACCCTATTTATGGCAGGCGTTGTACCTGGATTGGTGACCGCTGCTGTTTACTCCTTTTCTATCATATACCGGTCAAAGCGGAATCCTGCCTTAGCTCCATCTGCGGTGGACGCTCCTCGCTACACCCTATGGGAAAAGATCCGGGTAACGGGGAAACTCTGGCCCATCGCCCTCCTTGCTACGGTAGTACTTGGGGGGATCTACTCCGGTGTGTTCACTGCTGAAGAGGCAGCAGCAGCAGGAACTCTCCTTACCTTCATCATAGGGATCTTTCGGGGAAGCTTGGGAGATTTCTCGGAATTGAAGGAATCCCTAAAGGAAGCAGCCCGGACATCGGCCATGATCTTCGCCATCATGGTGGGAGCCTTGTACTTCGGAAGGGTTCTGGGGATTACCCGTTTACCCACCGATTTAGCGGGGTTCATTATTGCAAAAAAAATCGGAGCCATCCCTGTTACCATCTTCATTCTCGTAGTCCTATTCTTTCTGGGAATGTTTATGAACGCTTCCGCATTCTTCCTCTTCTCCTTTCCCATTTTCTATCCTGTGGTAGTGAAGTTGGGAGTGAATCCCGTGTGGTTTTGCATCATCTGTATGAAGATGGCTGAAATTGGGGCAGTGACCCCACCGGTAGGGTTGAACGTATACTCCCTGAAGGGAGTGGTGGGAAAGGATGCCACCCTCGAGGAGATTTTTAAAGGGATTGTCCCTTTCATCTGGGCAGATGTTGCGGTGATTGTCCTCCTGTACCTGTTCCCCGAAATCGCTACTTGGTTACCGAACCTCTACATGTCTAAAGGATAAGGAGCCTATGGCAGATGCTTACTCCCTAGTGCTAGTGGGTGGTCGAATCCTAGACCCTAAAACGAATCGGGATGAAGTAGTGGATATTGGGATTTTCGATGGCAAGATCGTTGAGATAGGTAGGAACTTGGATACTTCCCGCGCAGAGGATGCCATAGACCTTTCGGGAAAGTGGGTGATTCCGGGTGTGATTGATCCTCATGTGCATATTTCTTCCTGGATTGGGGAGTATCCTGGACTTCGCATGATGGCTTCGGAGGGAGTGATCACTGCTCTGGATATGGCTGGTCCTCCCGAAAGCGTATGGAAGAACGTGAAAGAACATGGTTCTGGTATGCACATTGCCTGTCTGGATGCCATCACCCAAGGGGATCAAGAGGAGGAGTCTCCGTCGAAGGGACGAATTGGAGAAAAGAGTATCGGGAGAAGGATCGCTTCAGCCCTCGAACGGGGAGCCCTGGGAGTGAAGATCTTGGGAGGCCACTATCCGTTGACTCCTGAAACAACTGCCCGCATTATTCGAGAAGCGAAGCGGCAGGGATCCTACGTAGCCTTCCATGCAGGCACCATCCGTACCGGTAGCAACCTAGAGGGAATGCGGGAGGCGATCCAACTTTCTGATGGGAATCCTCTTCACTTAGCCCACATAAATAGCTACTGCCGAGGATACGTGAAAGATCCTCATTTAGAAACATACGAAGCCTTACAACTCTTAAAGGGTGCTTCCCATATTTGGTCCGAATCGTACGTGAACGTCTTCAATGGGACCTCAGGCAAGTGTACCAATGGACAGATCCTGAGTCAGGTAACCCGTACCTGCTGCAGGGTAGGAGGATATAGCGAAGACGAGGTTGGGCTGGGAAAAGCCATACGGGATGGGTTTGGGCATGTCACCAAGATGAAGGGTGGGATGAATGTCCTGGTGACGGGAGAAGAGGGGTATCGGTATTGGAAGGAACGGGGAACGGACGTCACCATGAGTTTTCCTGTGAACCTGCTCCCTGTGCAGATCGTTTTGGCTTCTGCCAAGGATTCTAATGGGTCCTTCATTGTAGATGCGTTCAGTACCGATGGAGGAGGGATTCCCCGGAACACGATGGTTCGGCATGCTCTCGATTTGGTACGCTTAGGGGTTCTAAGTCCATTGGAAATGGCTCAGAAGCTTTCTACACGCACAGCGATCATGTTGGGATTGAAATCCAAAGGAACCCTTTCGGTAGGAGCGGATGCCGATGTGACAGTGCTGGATCCTCAAGTAGGAAGGGCCTGTTTAGGAATTGCAGGAGGTCAAATCATTATGGTAGAGGGACGAGTAGTTGGGAGAGGAGGTACCCTCATCACCTCAGCGAAGGGAGTGGAGAAGGTAAAGGAATGGGGTCTTCCATTCCAAATCATGGATCCTGCTGAAGCGTTGCCTCGAAAACAATTTTGAGGGACGAAAATGAATGAGAAGAGTTTTGATACCCTCCTTCGGTCCGTAGAGGGAAAAGTCATTGAATACCGACGGGACATTCATAAACACGCAGAATCTGGTTGGATGGAGTTCTATACTGCATCCCTTGTAGCTAGGGAGTTGGAAAAACTCGGGATTGAGGTTCGGATAGGACAAGATGTGGTGGATCCTTCCTCCCGTATGGGCGTTCCTGACTCAAACACTCTGGAAAAGGCGTACCAGCGGGCTCTTCGAGAGGGGGCTGATCCGAAGTATCTGGAACGGATGAAGGGAGGCTTCACCGGGGTGGTGGGAATCATCGGGAAACGTCAGGGTCCTACCCTAGGATTCCGATTTGATATGGATGCGGTGGAGATAGGGGAGTGCCTTAAGGAAGAGCACCTTCCAACGAAATTGGGGTTCGCTTCCATCCATCCGGAAGCGATGCATGCCTGCGGTCACGATGGGCATACGGCTATAGGTTTGGGACTTGCAAATGTATTATGGGCCTTGAAAGATCAGTTAGAAGGGAGGGTAATTCTACTGTTCCAACCTGCCGAGGAGGGAGCCCGAGGGGCGAAAGCCATGATGGCTGCAGGAGTAGTGGATACTGTAGACTTTCTATTCGGGATTCATATAGGAGTAAAAGCAACGTCTAACGGAGAGTTTTACTGTGGTTCCGATGGATTTCTGGCTACCTCGAAGCTAGACGCTCATTTCCAAGGCCATTCGGTGCATGCAGGCCTAGCTCCTCAGGATGGAAGGAACGCCCTATTAGCGGCAGCAACGGCAGTGCTAAACCTCCATGCTATCCCTCGCCATGGAGAGGGTGAAACCCGGATCAACGTAGGCAGGCTTGTCGCTGGTTCGGGTAGGAACGTGATTCCAGCGGATGCCTACCTCGCATTTGAAACGCGAGGAAAGACCGGGGAGATCGACCGTTACATGCGGGAGTATGCAGAACGAATCTTGTACCACGCTGCTTCTATGCATGAGGTGGAATGCAAGATCCAACGGATGGGAGAAGGGGTCGATGCTACCAGTGACGAGGAACTGGTGGATATGGTATTTACTCTAGCCCAGAAGCACAAGATTTTTACCCATTTAAAGCGAAAAGTGACTGATTTTGGGGGTAGTGAAGATTTCACCCACTTAATGCGTCAGGTGCAATCTAAAGGTGGGAAAACTACCTACTTCATGTTGGGAAGCAACCTTTCAGGGAATCACCATACAAAAACCTTTGACTTTGATGAGTCTTGTTTGATCAAGGGGGTTGAAATCCTAGCTCGTCTCGCCTTAGAAGGAAAGTGGAACGAGCAAAGGAACCAGAGTTGAGCTATACTCTATATGAAGATGGATGGCGAAACGAATGTCCGTATCAGTAGGCTTTTCGATTGGGCAGGTTGGATCGGGTTTGTTCTGGTAGTCCCTGTAGTCTTGGATTCCTTTGGAATTGAGAAACCTCTCCAAGCTGTGAAAACTTCTCTAGGGGAGTTCGGTGAGGGAGGATTCCTGCTTCTCCTATTCTTAATCCTCCAACTGCTATCTGCTCTCTTTGGTACGGCCGAACAAGCCTTCCCCATCCTTGCGGGATTATCGGTGGGGGTCCTGTGTTTAGGCACTGCTTTTGATATCCCCTATTTGTCCCTGGTACGGAAGTGGACCTTTCGATTTCCCTTTTTGCAAAACCCAACTCCCTCTCTCCTCGTAGGAGTTACTTCCCTCGTAGCAGGTACGATCCTAGGTAGAGTCCGATGGGGATACTCTTGGAAGAAAGCGGTAGGACTATTCATTGTATCCTTTCTTCTATTGGTTGGACTCTCCGCTTTTCCCCAGGTGTGGGGTGGGCGAACCTACCAAATATCCATAGAAGCAGCCCTAAAGCGGGTATACCAGACCCTTGGTAAAGAGTATAAGGATCCACGGGTGGAGGAGGCAGTTAGAAGGATTTTAGAAGAAAAGAATCGGACCGTAAAGGAAAAGGAGCAAGCTCTAGAGGAACTTCAAATTCGGTTAAAAAAAGCAGAGGAGGATCGTACTACCCTTTCCCGACAGAGTGAAGAGGCAATCCGTCTACAGAAACAGATGGAGTCCCGACTGAAGGAATTGGAGGATACGATAAAAAAGGCTACAGAGAATCAAAAGGCAAACGAAGAGGCAAGTCGGGAAATAGAAAGGTTAAAAAAGGAACTGGAAACTACCCGTAAAGCACTGACTGAGGCTCAAATTGCCTTAGAGGAGGCGCGAAAAAGGATACAGAGGGAAGAACCTTTAGTGCCGGGACGAGATTATGAGAAAGCGGTTCAACCCCGGGATCCTGTGGTAAGGGACTTCGCAGTACAACTGGCTAAGGAACACCCCGGAGCCTTCGACGAACCTCAAGGATCTCGATTTCCCACAGAAGTGGGATTTAAACAGCTCTATCGGATTCATCAGTTTGTGAGCAGTCAATGGAAGTACGTAAGCGATCCAAACGTGAACTGGTTCGACTACGCCTCCCCTGCCCGGCGCACGATTGCAGTAGGGTTGGCAGGTGACTGTGATGATTTTGCCATACTTCTCGCTAGCCTCTTTGCCGCTATCGGTGCCCGTGTTCGAATCATGCATGGGTATACAACTCCCAGCGGACATGCGTGGACAGAGGTTTGGATAGGAAGAGGGGCTGCAGGTCAGCAAAATTTAAATCGTTTAAAGACTGTACTGGGTTCCTCGATGAAGTCCATCGAGTATCACTCGGGAACCGATGGAAGTATCTGGCTGATCACTGACTGGTCCTTTGGAAAACTTTCAATTCGACCCCATCGATTAGAAGTTGCATGGCAGAGCGATTGATTGTACAGTTAGAATCATAGAGGGATGTCCCATGGAAATTGAACTATTCTCTCGAAAATTCCTGTTTCCCACTATCACTGATAGTCAATTTGAATCTCTACAAATGCGAATTGCCCAAACCCGAAAATTGTACGAAGAAGGTTCTACAGAACGGAAAGCCTTCTTCGGGTTGAAAAAACTTCCCCCTCGCTTGAGTCCAGAGGAACGGCTGTCCTTGATGGAGATGCTAGTAGAACACTACCAAGAATTGATCCGGTTATTAAAGCAGAAGATCGAAGCCTGTAGGGAAGCCTTTCAAGAGGTGGGGGAAGGGGTTCGGGAGATGTTTCAGGAGAAGATCGAGCAACTACAGGAATTGGAGGAACGAAGGCAGAAGATCCTGAACCGGCTTCGTTCGGAAGGAAAGAAAGAAGTAGCAGCAACCCTGGAATTGCAGCAGGAACAACTTAGGGTCCTGGCGCAAAACTTGGCTCGAGCTTGTATCCTTATTATTCGGAAGCTCCGGCATGCTCTGGAAGCATTGAGTTTACTGGCGGAGGATGAGGAAGCTCAGAAAGAGGTTCTTCGTAGTTTGCAGAACGATGTAGATACGTACCGGAACCTTATAGAATTCAACCGGGATTTGGAAGCCCTTAGAAGGGATATCAGCGAAATCACCCGAACCGCCTTAAACTTTGATGATCTTCTATCCAAAAGCATTGGACCTCTATCCCTTCTAATCGAGGAAATTTCTAAGACAGACCGGAGAGTTGCAGAGAGCCTGGCAGAGATCCAACGGATCTCTTTAGAATTGGAAAACCAGACGCAGATTATGGACGAGTTTACTATCGGGGATCGGATCCTAGATCTTCTGGTAGCTAGCCATTTAAAGCGGGACGTAATCGATTCCCTGATCGAATCCATTACCTCTCCCTCTAGCTCCCTCGACGAAGTTGAGTTTGACCTAAAGATTGCGGAAGCTAAGGTAAAGGACCCAACCTCTTTTGATTTTCAAATCTTCGCCCAGAATATCACCTCCCTTGTAGAAAGGGGATTGTTGGATCTGTATCGCGTCACCCCCGAACAGGTACATTCCTCAAAACGAGTGCGTTCTCGTAAGCTTCCTACTAATACAGGAATGGCAGAGACAGTCATTCCTTTGGCTGTCGACCCTATTCCGAAAGAAAGGGAGGCGATCGAAGAAGGGAAGTTGTCTGAAGCAGAAGCTGAAATCGAGGGGACCACCCAAACTTCGATCGATGCCCATTCTGAAGAGGAACCAATGGAGAAAACAAAAGAGCTTCCCTCTGGTAACGAGCAACCCTCTGCCTCTTCTGAAACATCCCTATCTTCTGAACAATCGCTGAAACCTAGCCCACCAGCAGCGAACGGTGAGGATAAACCGGAGAAGGTTCTTTTAAAGTACCGAACCCCGGTATCACGGGCAAACCCTACTCTCGTCCTCTTTCTATTAGATATGTCTGGCTCCATGGAAGAGTCGTTCCAGGGGAAAGTGACAAAAGCAGAGTTTCTTGCTCATACGGTAGATAGAACGTTAGAGGAGTTGGTGGTTCGGTGTCGTAAAGCGGATGGAGTGAGGGATTATTTCCATATAGGATGCTTGGGGTTTGGGGATGGGAAGGTATGGTCCCTATTGCCCTTGGAACCAAAAATCCTTCCGATTTCTCAATTAGCTCAGTCTCCCCGTACAATCCAACAGGACGCAAGTGAACTACCCCATCCTTCCTGGGTGCTCCCTCATGCAGAGGGCAATACTCCTCTTCGAGCAGCGTTTCGGGAAGTGTGCTACCTAGTTGGAGACTGGTGCGATGCGCATTTCTCCTCCTATCCACCTACAGTCATTCTTATTACCGACGGAATGTCCACAGATGGAACGCCAGAAGAAGAATCGAAGATTCTAAAACAACTCCACACCTCCGATGGAGAAGCTCTACTATTTTGCCTCCATATTGCTACCGGATCAAAAGGCGAAATCCTATTTCCCTCCTGTGCACCCCTTTATCTGGATACCTATGGACAGTTCCTGTTTGAAATTTCCAGCCCTATGCCCCTCCATGTTCGGCAGCAGGCTTCAAGGTTGGGGTACAGGGTAGAGGAGGGAAGTCGCTTCTTCGCGTATGGAGCAAGTCCCGAACGGATGGCTGACTTCTTCGATTTAGGGACTCGACCCGCTCAACTCCTGTAGGGTTTTCTATGAGGAGGAGTGGAATAAATCCATTAAAGATCACCAATTCACCCGTGTTCCGAGAAAGGATCTTCTTTCTACCAAAAGAAGGAGAGAGAGGACAGGACCGCGTCGCTCGATCCTATTTGCGAAACGTGTGGGTACTCTGTGATGGGGCGAGTGAAGGGTACGATGGAGGCGGATGGGCTAGAGATCTTAGCCGTTGCGCAGTTCGGTTCTCCTCTATACAACGAGCAGTACGAGTGGCACGGAGTAACCGATCTAGACAGATTCTATCATGGGAAGCATTGGATTGGGCTGGCATTCAAGCGAGGGCCAAAGGATCCTATTCGACCTTACTTCGAGTGCGGATCCTCCATCGAACGATACAGGTAGAAGGGGTAGGGGATACGGTAGTGTTCTTCCTGAGGGGGTATACGACCTTGTTCGGGTTCCCGTGCATGGAAGCCGAGTTTTTCCATCGAGATCCCATCCTGATCAGCAATCGTCTACAGGATCCTATTCCTCCTATGCCTTCCATCACAGTTCACTGGAGAAGGGAAAGAATTACCTCTATACTCCTTGCAACGGATGCGCTAGCCGCTTTTCTCGTGAAGATAGGGGAAAAAGAGCGAAAGAATTTCCTTCCCCTCCTCCATCGGGAAACAAGGGGTAGGATTCGAAAGACCCTAGAAGAGGAGATGTTAACCCTGAGGATAGGGAGGGATGATCTTAGTTTTGTGTGGCTCGAGTTAAAACGTTCAACAAGACAAAAAAACGAACATGATCAGTTGAAGGGAACCAGCGAATGAGAAGCACATGGCCTCGCTTTTCTGACTATAACGTAGCATTCCATAGTCCCGAGACAGGATTCATTCCTCTCGAATTGAAGCAGGCTACTGTGGCTCGAAATGGATTCGGTAGTCCCGACCCGCTGTCGGGAGGGTTCGCGTACATCTATAGGATCACCCTTCCGAATGGGAAGAAGAAGGCTGTACGGGTCTTTATTCAGGATGATCCGGTACGGGACAAGAGAATTCCTTGGGTACTGGATCGGCTTCGAGAGGAGAAAGATAGAAATCCTGCTTTACAGGATCTATTCCTCGATTGCCAGTGGATCGATCCCTGTGTCCATACCCAGGTAGGGGATGTTCCTGCCATGGTGATGGATTGGAGTGAAGGGCAGACCTTGGGAGAATGGCTACGAAAGCATAGAGGTAAACCTGAAAAAATAGAGGAGTTTCGAGCGCAATTTCGTAGAACGATGGAACTTTTGGATAAATCGGGAATCGCCCATGGAGATCTGCAGTTAGGGAATATCTTGGTGAATCGGTTGGATCACCCTATTCTGGTAGATTACGATGGTCTATCCTTTTTCGATGAGGATACTCCTCCTCCTATTCAAGGGGGACATCCCAATTTCCAGCATCCTGCTAGATCTAACGATCTACCTAGTTCCCAACTAGATCGCTTCCCAGCCATTACCATTGAACTAGGGCTGGCAGCTTGGGTGCTATTTTCCAAAGAATCTTGGTTCATTTCCCTTGTTTCCGATTCCGATCGGCTATTCTTCTCCCGTTCAGACTTTCTGGACCCGGAACATTCTGAAGCGTTTACTCGATTGAAGGAATGCCCATCCCTAGCTCAAGCGGTAACAACACTCCAAACCCTCTGTAAAAGCGATCCTAGGAACTTACCAACCTTAGCCGAGTTCTGTTCCCTAGTGCTCCCATTGAGAGCTGTATCCGTTCCAGAGCACGGGGTACAACCAACTGTTCATGAAATTGGTGAGGAGAAACCTGTTTCCCCAAAGCGGCGGAAAAAGAAAGCTTGGGAAGAAAAAGAAACAGAATACCTACCCGTGTTTCCCCTGTTTTCTGCATTAGATGTAGCGTCTTTAAGTCAGAAGGTTGGGGAAATGGTAGAAGTGATCGGAAAGGTCACTGAACTTCATGAAGGGGAGACAAAGTACGGTGACCCCTATGTGTTTGTAAACTTCATGGACTGGAGAGAACCGAGGGTGTTTCATCTAGTAGCTTGGTCCGAAGATCTAGATGACCTGGAGAATCCTCCCAGTGAGGAATGGGTAGGAAAGTGGATACAGGTAACAGGTCTTCTGGAAGAACCATACGTTCGTAAGAGTTTCCGGGGAAGCAGAGTCGAACAGGTGCGCTATTCTATCCGGATCCGACAGGACCACCAATTCCGGTTCCTGAGTGTGAAGGAAGCAAAAGCTCGACTGAAATCCGCTGCTACCTTCACCTATTCCGTTCCATCATCCATTGTTTACAGTTCTTCTCAGGGTCCGCCTACCATGGGGTTCCCTGTTCTTTCTTCTCCAAAAGAATTAAAAGATAAGCGACCATCCTTGAAAGAACCTAACGCCCCCTCGTTTAGTCCTGCCTTTCCCATCTCTTCCAATCAAGAGTTGCTGAAAAAGCTAGAGTCCCTCTCCCCATCCGATTCTATGCCATCAAGCTACTCGTCTTCCCCTACCAAGAGTCAATCTCCAAAAGAATCTTCTGGCGGGTTCGCCTGGTTGATCTGGATTGCCCTATTCGTTCTGGTACTTTATCTATTGGGTTTCGTAAAATAAAGAATCTCCCTGTGCATCCTTGAATTTGGTTGCAAAACACCTTTCCCCGCAGTATAGTACAGACCATGTCTACAAGTGCTGAACGGTGGAAGGGTGTGCTCTATGTGAACGTCGCTACTTTTGCCTGGGCTACGAATATTCTCATTGGCCGAACTGTTCGGAATGAAATAGGTCCCATGGTTCTGACGGTAGGTCGGTATCTGGTAGCTTCATTTGTGTTCTACCTTCTGTTAGCTCGCCGATCTCCAGAGGAACGAAAAATAGGAAAGGATTTTTTACTCTTGACTGGTATGGCGATAACCGGAGTCGTAGTTTTTGCTCCCCTTTTATACTATGGGTTACGGTTCACCACTGCTGTGAACGGGACACTGATTAATGGTGTAGGTCCCCTTCTTACAGCGGTATTCGCCGCGATTCTGATTCATGAACCGTTTTCTATCCGGCAAATCCTTGGGTCCATCCTTGCATTCGGTGGGGTAGGGATACTCATCGGAGGGATCGATCTGGGAAGGCTTCGGAATGCTCAATGGAATGTGGGGGATCTGTGGATCCTGTTAGCAGTAGGGTTCTGGGCCCTATACTCTGTGTTTGGCCGGAGAGTGATGAAGAATCGATCCGCACTATCCGCAACCGCCATCTCCATGTGGATTGGATTACCTATGCTGCTTGTAGTCTCTTTCGTTGAGCTAAATGTAAACCCACCCCAATGGAGCTTGCGGCTCTTGGGGGTGCTAGTTTACTTAGGTATTGTGCCTGCCGCTTTAGGATTTTTTGCCTGGAATAAAGGGGTGCAAATTCTAGGGGCTGGAGGGGCAATGGTGTTCTACAATATGTTGCCCCTGTATGGATCCCTGCTAGGGATCCTCCTGTTAAAAGAACCTTTCACCTGGCCTCAACTAATTGGAGGGGGATGTATCATTGCTGGTGGGCTGATTGCCGCAAGACGCAAATAACATGCTACTGACTCAGGAACAGAAACAGACCCTTTGGGCCTCTACCTTGGCATCCTTTGTTACCGCGTTCATGACTTCGGCCGTGAACTTGGCCCTTCCAAGAATTGCGGAGGCTTTTCGGTTGGGAGCTACCACCCTAGGATGGACGGTGACCGTATATCTACTGGTTACTGCAGTGAGTCTGTTGCCAGCAGGAAAACTGGCTGATCTATGGGGCAGAAAGCGGGTGTTCGTTCTAGGGATCTTATTACAACTCTTAGGAACGTCTCTTGCTGGTTTTGCATTCTCTGGAGTCTTGTTGATTATATTTCGGGCAATTCAGGGGATTGGGGGAGCCATGATCTTTGCCACCAGTGTGGCTCTTTTGACAGAAGTATTTCCTCCGGATCGCAGGGGAGAAGTGTTGGGAATCAATACCGCCGCTATCTATTTGGGCCTTTCATTGGGCCCTGCTTTGGGTGGAATTTTAGTTCAGGGGTTCGGGTGGAGGAGTATTTTTTTCCTGTCCCTCGCACCTATCCTTGTCTCCCTATGGGTTTTATTGCGTTCATCCTCTCCTTCCATGGATCCTCTTCCCCCGTTGAACCAAGCAACTTGGAACGGAGGGCTTTCCCAAATCGACCTGAAGGGAATCAGCTTATATACCGGTGCGATTCTGACTCTGACATTAGGATTGACTCATGTGGTTACCCTCTGGGGAATCATCCTGTTTCTAATAGGAAGTATGCTTTTATATGGATTCCTCTGGGTGGAAAGAAGGCAAGCATCTCCTCTCTTGGAGGTCCGATTGTTTTATTCCAATCGGGTCTTTACCTTTTCTAACCTGGCTGCTTTGATCAATTACGCATCTACCTACGCAGTGGCCTATTTGCTGAGCCTGTATCTCCAGTATCTGAAAGGGTTCCCCCCTAGGAAAGCCGGTCTTGTATTGATCTTGCAACCGTTTTTGCAGGCCCTCTGCACTCCCTTCGCCGGGAAAGCATCGGATAGGGTTCGCCCCGGTTTCCTTGCTTCCGTAGGAATGGGCCTCACTGTTGTGGGATTGATCCTTTGCATTCGGTTGGATTCCAGCACGAACTTGGTCTGGGTGCTCGGAAGTCTTTCCCTTTTAGGACTAGGGTTTGGCCTTTTCTCTTCTCCCAATTCGAATGCCATCATGGGTTCTGTGGAGCGAAAGGATTACAGTGTCGCGTCAGCTACTCTTGCAACCATGAGATTGTTAGGTCAGATGCTGAGTATGGGGATCACCCTACTGGTATTCTTTTTGCTATTGGGAGACTCTCCCATCACCCCGGAAGTATATCCCGACTTCCTCCGTGGATTGAAGATCCTATTCGGGGTTTTTTCTGTCTTGAATCTTTTAGGGATGTTCGCTTCCCTCGCACGGGGAAGGTAGCTGCTCCTAACTACGGACGGAGCACGATCTTTAATGCCAGCTTTTTCTCCGATAGTTCACAGGCTTCATTGATTCTATTCAAGGGGAGAATATGACTCATGAGGGGTTTGATCTTCACCTTTCCCTTCTCGTACAGATCCAAAAGAAGAAGGTAATCCTCCCATCCGAAACCTTGTAACCCCCGGATCTGCTTTTCGTCCCGAACGAAGTTCCAGGGTTGGAAGGATACTGATTGCCCTCCAAATCCGCTTCCACCCATCAGGAAGATACCACCGGGGGCGAGAAGTTCGATTCCTACGGTAACTGCCTGGGGGTTCCCCGTAGCTTCTATTACCCGATCTGCCCCTTTTCCGTTGGTCATACGATGGATGAGATCGATTGGATCCTGGGCGTCTACATCGATCGTTACATCGGCTCCCAGGGATTTAGCCAGGGATAGCCGTTCCCCGTCCGTACCCTTTCCTAAAACAACGATCGTTCCAGCTCCTGCAGCTCTTGCTGATTGCACAATGTACAACCCGAACGGTCCAGGTCCAATGATCACCACGAAACTTCCCGGTACTATCGGGTGAGCGCGAAAGGCTCGTACTGCCGTAGTAAAGGGTTCCAGAACGGCCGCCTCATCCGTAGGGATAAAATCTGGAACGGGAAATAGGATTTCTTCTGCAATCGCCACATATTCAGCGAAGGTGCCGGGTGAATCAATTCCCACATGATCCCAGGATCGGCATCTATTGTAGATTCCCACCTTACAAGCGTAGCAGTTCCCGCATCCTCGTATCGCACTCGTCACTACCCGCTCACCCCCTTTGAACCTACGAACCTGAGACCCAACTTCCACTACTTCTCCACAGAACTCGTGCCCTGGAATGATGGGAGTTTTCACTCTGCCATGCCTTCCCACAAACGTGTTGTTCCGGATAGCTACATCGGTGCCGCAGAGTCCTGTGGCTAGTACCTTCACCAACACCTCATCCGGTTTAGGAGTTGGTTTTTCCACCTCTTGAAGTACGAACTCAGGTCGATCATTGATCTTCACAATCGCTTTCATGGGATCCCCTTTCCTATTGAAGGCAAAATCGAAACTATTATACTGGAGATATAAAAACAATTGGAAGATCCATTCAGGAGGACTTTGTGGAACGGCTTGTAATCGTGTCAGGAGGAGCGCAGGGAATAGGGAAGTGCATCGTAGAACACCTTCTTTCCGCAGGGTACAGGGTTAGCGTCCTAGACTCGGACAGGGAAGCGATAGGGGAGGTGGAGCATGAGTTTGCCGAAAGGATTCGGCCCAATTTTAACGTCTGGTTCCAAGTAGGGGATGTATCGAAGGAGGAGGATGTGTCCGTCTTCGTGCAATCTACGATAGATAGATTCGGTGGGATTTACGGTTTGGTGAACAACGCTGGGATCTCACGAAATAAACCCCTTTCGGAACTGACGTTAGAGGATTGGTACGCTGTGTTAGGGGTGAACTTGACGGGTGCTTTCTTACTATCCAAATATACAGCCCCCTACATTGCAGATTCGCAAGGAGCCATCGTGAATATCTGTTCTACCAGAGCATTGATGTCCGAACCCAACACAGAAGCTTACAGCGCCTCCAAGGGAGGCCTCCTCGCTCTCACCCATGCCTTAGCCATCAGTTTAAGTCCGAAGATTCGGGTTAATGCCATTAGTCCCGGCTGGATAGAGGTTTCGGCCTACAGGAAATCGTCAGCGCGAAAAAGAGTCTCATTATCTGAACAGGATCATTCCCAGCATCCAGCAGGACGAGTGGGGGAGGCAGCTGATATTGCTCGGATGGTCTTATTTCTGTTAGATCCAGCCAACTCCTTCATTACGGGACAGAATTTTGTGATCGACGGAGGAATGACGAAGAAGATGATCTATGTGTAGAGGGCTGGCAACCCTAGACAAGACCCTTTACAGATTATGAGGATTCAAGCTACCCGTCTTTTAAGCTTAACAAAAATTTCACACAATTTTAACTTGTTCTGAACTTGGGTTCTGTCTTATCGTGTCTGGAGGTATCCTTGATGCGAATAGCCTACTCTTGTGCGGGAGAGGGGTTAGGGCATGCAGCTCGTCTCATCGCATTGGCTCCCTTCCTTGAGGAACGGTATGAAATGATCTACTTCATTCCTTCCCATTTACGCCGATTCATTCGGGACACATTACCAGCCGGGAGGTTCGAGGATCTGCCTTACTTTGCATTTGAAAAAAAACAGGACCGGATCTGTTGGTGGTCTACGGCACAAAAAACTATACCCCAACTATTGGACTTTCCTAGAGTTGTGAACTCCTTTGCAGAGAAATTAAAGAGGGAACAGGTTCAAGCATTAATTAGTGATTATGATCCGTACTTATCCTGGGCAGGAAAGATGTCGGGTATTCCTGTGTTTCAAATGAACCATCCAGGAATTATCTCGAAAACCCTTGTATTGAACCCATTGGGTTGGATGCCTGCTCTGACTTCTTTGTTTCTCGAGGGACCTTGGACAGAGCGGGTACACATTTCGTTCTTTTATGGGGATATAGGACCCTTGTATCGTGCCTCCCTATTCAAGTATCCCATCGACGATCAAGGATACTTACTAGTGTATCTGAAACCTTCATACCGAGAACCAGTACTTCAGATCCTGCAAAAAAATCCCAATATTCGTTACCGATTGTTTCCTTCTAGGGGTGAGAATTTCGAAGAAGCTCTTTCTGGTTGTACTGCTGTTCTTTCCTCAGCAGGGCACCAGATTATTGCAGAAGCTCTGGCTCTTTCTAAGCCGATTCTGGTAATACCTCAGAAGGGACAATGGGAGCAGTGGTTGAACGCTAGGATGCTCCATCGAACAGGGAAGGGAGCATGGACTTCTTTATCACGTTTAGGAAAAGACCTTCCCCGCTTCATGAATGAATTGGAGAAGTATCGTGTTCCTTGTCCCTTACCCCCTGGTTTCACTTTGGAGGATGGAACAAAATCCTTATTGGAGCGGATCGATTCTTTCATCCAACGGAATCGTGTTTCTGTCCGCGCATTTCAGAGGACCATCCAACGATCACATCCATGGAAATCAACTTACCCAATCCTGGATCGATAGTCAGAACCCTAGAGGAAACATTTCTATCGTATACGATCGATGTTTCCTTTTTATTAGGAGGTCGATGGTGGGGATCGGAAAAGCGGAGTTGCGTATCCATAGGTTCTACACAGGTTTCTCCTTTGGACTTAAAGAATCCTGACCTGATTCGATGGGCCTCATATCTCTCTCCTGCATACCTTAGGATCGGAGGAACAGAGGCTGACAGGGTGTACTATAGACTTAAAAAGAAAGATCCTTTTCCAGAAAGACCTACTGTATCCTACCAGCTAGTGTTAAAGAAAAAGCAATGGAAACAGATTCTATCCTTCACGAAAAAGGTGGGTGCTAAACTCGTATTCACCTTGAACTGTGGCTGGTCAGATCGTACAGAAGGAGGAGAATGGGATAGCACCAATGCACAACGCCTTATTGCTTATACCGCACGGAAGAAGTTACCCGTAGTTGGTTGGGAACTTGGGAATGAGGTAAACGGATATCCCTTTATTGAGGGGTTTAGGTATCGGGTAAGTGCAAACCAATACGTGAAGGATTTCCAGAAGTTCTCTCTTCTAGTTAAAGAATTGCATCCTGGAGCGAAGGCCATAGGACCAGCCTCAGCCTTTTGGCCTAAGATAGGGGAGCCTCATCCAATCATTCCCAAACTTCTCTCTTCGGGAGCTTTGGCGAAAGAGGATGTGGTAAGTTGGCACTATTATCCATTCCAATCTAGTCGCGGGGTATTTGCTATCCGAAGAGCAAAGGTGCGAAATAGTTTCGATCCAAAAGTCTTCGAGGAAGCAGCCATGTACGTGGGGAAATTACAGGAACGAGCATCGGGTCGTGAGATTTGGTTGACCGAAACAGCTCATGCATTGTACGGAGGCGAGCGAGGTATATCGGATACCTATGTTTCGACCCCCTGGTGGTTGGATCTCCTTGGCCGAATGGCGTCTATGGGTATCCAACGAGTGTTTCGGCAAACCCTTGTTGGTTCGGATTACGGTTTGCTAGATCCCGAAACCTTCGATCCCCGTCCCGATTACTACGCTTCTTTTCTATGGAAACGATTGATGGGAAATGGAGTAATTAGTCTACCACCGTCTCCTTCAAAGAGGATTCTTTGGTATTGCCATACAACTAAAGGGAAAAAGAAGGGAGTCACCTATCTTCTGATCAATCTAAATCGTACACCTGTCTCGGTTCGAACGGAAGGAATGATCCGATATCGGTACGTGTTGAAACCAGCAGGCCCACTACAGTCCCACTACCTTTCATTAAACGATACACTTGTGGAACCAGATATAGTGACAAAGTGGAAAAGGCGAAACACTAAAGAAAAATATAAGATCCATGGGAGTACAAATATGGAGATCATTCCACCCCTTGGATGCGCTTTTCTGGTGGTGAAGTTCTAGCTATCTTTATTCCATGGATATCCTAACTCATTTATTAAGTGGCGCGGTAGCAGGTCTTGTCTACAACCCTGGGTCGAAATTGCATCAATCGATTGCGATTCCCAAAGATGAGGGAGGGATAGAGAACTTACCTTCATCATATTCCCAATCATTGGTCGATACAGCTATAACCCGGAAGGCGGTGAGGTGGGCCCTCCTGATCGGCTCGGTTCTCCCGGATATTGATATTGTATTCCTTCTTGGAGGGTGGTCCTTGTACCGAACCTACCATCGCGGACCTACTCATTCTATTCTAGGGATCCTATCCCTCGGCTTACTTCTTTCCTGGTTTTTAGGAAAGCATTACCAAGGGGTAAGTAAAAAGAAGCTATTCTTCGCCTCTCTCGTTGGTATGGGTATGCATGTGGGATTGGACCTTCTCACTTCCTACCGGACGTTTCTCCTCTGGCCTTTTTCTGATCTTCGATTTTCAACCGGCATTCTTCGGTTCCATGATAGGACGGGTTGGTGGGTGCTGGGAAGTTCGTTCTTGTTAGGGTGGATAACAGGGAAACATGGCAGCTTCGAAAAGGTTGGGAACCTGGTAAAAAGTCCTACCCTAATTGGCGCAATGGGTTTATTAGTGTACGCGGGATATATCCTAATGCAGGCGGGATAGTTCTCGAATGCAATAGGGAAGATACTAGAATACTACTTCTAAATAACAAACCTGATACGGCATTCTCTCACGATGAACCAATAGTTCCCTCTATATCTTGCTTTGGGAAAGAAAAGCTTTATACTATTTTCAGTATGAAGACTCTGGAATACCACACGCGTAACCACGCGTTTGTTACGTCCATGGTTCTCCGGATCGATGGAGATGTGCTTGTAGTTGAACAGGAAGGAAGAAAAGAACAGATTCCCTTGAAAGACATTCAGGTTATAGAACTTTCCTATTTCCCCACCCGAGCGGAGTTGAACCGATACCGATGCAGACTGTATAGGAAACACAAGAAGGTGCTCGAATTTTATAATAGAACCTATAAAGGGTTGATGGACTTTGAGGATACAAGCAAGGAGTATAAGGCTTTCGTCCTATCTTTACACGAGGCTTTACACAAATACAACCAACACTGCCAGTACCGTTCAGGAGTATCTCCACGTCTATTCTGGTTTAATACAGGATGCCTTTTCTTTGTACTTTTCGTATTGGTTTTCGCTTTCTTCTATTTGACTTCCGACGGGATGCACTGGAGTATTTTTATTAAGGCTCTAATCCTTCTGATCTATTTGCCTTTTGCCATCCAGTGGGTGCGCCGGAATGTCCCTAAACGGTATACGCCCAACCAGATTCCTGCGGAGGTACTTCCTCCCTGAGGGGGGAAAGTAGAAGGAGTTCCGTATGATCAAAGCCACGTCTTTGCGCTGTTTCCCCTCCTCCATGGGGTGGAAAGAGTGTATTTTGGAGGCTGCCAAAAGCGGCTATGAGGGAATCGAAGTGAACTTCGATGGTTTGTTCGATCTGTACTGCTCTAGAGGGACACTGAGGGAACTGAAAGCCGTTGCAGAAGGGGAGGGGATTCAGATCGTTTCGGTCTATTCCCGGCAGCAGTGGAAAACCCCTATTTCGAGCCGAAATCCGGAGAAACAGAGCTCGGGAGTTCGTGCTATAGGGTGGCTTATCGAAACAGCAGCATACCTGGGTGCCCCTTCTGTCCTCACCATCCCTGGCGCTGTGGACAATTCAATTCTTTCTGCGGAGGTGGAGATCCTTCCCTATGTTGAAGTGTACGACCGCGTACAAGAAGTATTATCTGGATTGGCGCCCCGTGCAGAAGCAGCTGGCGTTACCCTTGCCCTTGAGAATGTTCCTAACAAGTTTTTGTTGAGTCCCCTGGAGTTTAAGCATTTCATCGAAGAAATAGGAAGTACAGCCATCGGATGCCACTTCGATGTGGCTAACTGCCTCTATTGCGAAGGGTATCCAGAGGATTGGATACGAACTCTTGGACATCATATAAAAGCGGTACACTTAAAGGACTATAAGATTTCAGTGGGAACCTTTGCCGGTTTTTGCAATATCTTCGAAGGAGATGTGAATTGGGAGGAGGTATGCATCGCGTTACGGGAAATTGGATACCATGGAGCCCTGATCTCCGAGGTCCTTCCCCCCTACAAGCACCACGCGGAACTCCTATGGATCTCCGCTTCTTTGGCTATCGATCGAATCATTCAGGAGATCCAAATCAAGGAGAAGACATCTCTGGGAGATCCATTCATTTAGAGAACGTTTGTTATTCCGCCATCACTTTCGTAGTTCGATTAGAAAGAAACGAATTTCTTCAGGCACTTTGAACATCACCTCTTCGAACCGGGGAGCCCGGAACCTGGGTCGCGAGGTGCGGAAACTCATTCCCCAAGGTTCGGTGGGCCCGAACATTCCCGAATCCAAACGCCCATTCCCATTTTCGTCCAAGAAGGCAATAAGGGCGTAGGTACCTGAAGGGATTTCCTCAAATACGAAAGATAGAGTCAAACGGCCAGATCGGTCATCGTACCCCTTCGGAGTATGAACGGGGTTGGGAAGTACCTGATGTGCCAAACCTGTTTCGGGCTCGGAAAAACTGTCTTGGTCCACCAATGCCACAAAGATAGCCCCTTGCCCTTGGAATAGAACTAGTCCTTGCACAGTGTACGTTTGAGAAATACTTGTCTGGGCGTAGATTTGAAAAGGATAGGAGATATTCTTCCAGAGTAAGAGAAAACCTACGATCAAGAGCGTCCTTTGGTTTGGAAGCCATCGCGATTCCAAGAATCACTCCGTTTTTAGAAATAAGCAGATGGAGTCGCGTTTGATGCTGCAAGCCCCAATCTCTCCCCGCCACATGGTTTCCGCTTCCAGGATATATCCCTTCACCTCCACGTCTACCCGGCGCACGGGACCTAAGAAACGGTCCCTGATGATTTTGCAGGGAAACACGGTAGTCCCGTGTTGAGACTGTGCTGCCTCAATTGAAGGGTAAAGAAGGATGGATTCGGGTCGTATCAAGGCAGTGCTGGAAGATCCAGGAGAAAACCCTTTGGTACTACAGGATAGAACCCCGAAAGGCGTTTCGATACGGTCCGTATCCACCACTTGCACGGGAATTAGGTTCGATCTACCTACGAACTTGGCCACTTCGATCGTCTTGGGATGGTCGTACAGATTCTTCGGAGTGTCCACTTGCACTAGACGACCGTCTTTTAAAAACGCAACCCGGTCAGCGATGGATAGAGCCTCTTCCTGATCATGGGTCACGTGGATAGTGGTGATCCCATTCTGGCGTTGCAGGTTCCGAATTTCATCCCTCATTTCAATTCGGAGTTTCGCATCCAAGGCGGAAAGGGGTTCGTCCAAGAGCAGGGCATTGGGTTGGAACACGAGAGCTCTGGCTAGCGCTACCCGTTGCTGCTGACCTCCACTCAGAGTAGCCGGATACCGATCCGCAAAAGCCTCGAGACCTACTCGGCGAAGCATCTCCAGAGCGCGAGCCAAACGATCCTCCGTTCGAACGCCCCTCACCTTCAACGGATAGGCGACGTTCTCGAGAGCTGTCATGAGAGGAAAGAGGGCGTAGGATTGGAATACTACTCCTAGGTTTCGTTTTGAAGGAGGTAGAACCTGAACAGGGCGATCGCCGAATAGGAGAGTACCTTTTTGGGGATGTTCGAACCCAGCGATCAACTTAAGGATCGTGGTCTTCCCTGATCCAGAGGATCCGATCACGGCAAGGAGTTCCCCTTCCTGAATCTCTAGGTCTATATCGAATACACCATAAAGGGTATGAGGATACGTGAAGGTGATTTGCTGAAGACTGATTTTCATAGAACGTTCTTCCTTTCGCCGAAAGTGCCTGTAGGAGCGCCTGTTCCAAGTAAGGAGGCCACGATGGAAAGGATCAGAAGTACCACGGTGGCGGAGCAGGCGAATCCAGAAGCGTTATAAAAGGACTGAAGAAGCACAATAGGGTAGGTACGGTTTAAGAACCCGGCAATCAGGTTGCTTAATTGGAACTCACCGATGGACAAAGCCCCAACGGTGAAAAGACCCGAAAGGATACTATGCCGCAATGTTGGAACTACCACATGAAGAAACCGTTGTCGGAAACTTGCTCCTAGAGAATCAGCCGCTTGCTCCAATTGGACTAACCCTAAATGTCGGATATCGCCAATCAAGGTCTGTACCATGTAGGGGAGGGTAGAAACCACATGTCCTATCACAAGGAGCCAGGTGGTACCCAAGTACGGAAATGCGTCGGAGGAGAACAGTATGATGTATCCAAAGGCAACTACCATAGGAGGAGCTGCAATGGGCATCAGTTGTAGCAAGCGGGTAAAGAACTGAGTTCGCTTCAAGGTTCCTCGTTCCATCCCATAAGCCATGGGAAGACCGATCAGTACTACGATCCCACAGGTGGCAATAGCTACGAAGAGACTCACGAAAAAGGCACGCTGGAAACTAGGATCCGATGCTACTTCCAGATACCAATGTAGGGTAAACCCTTGAGGCAGCAGGGTGTTGGTCCATTTCTCACCGAAGGAACCTAGGAACAGGAGGGCGATGGGTAGGAGGAGGTACACGAGATACAGGATTAAAATCATCGATGCGCCTCCTTCCGATGGGAAGCGAAGAGTTCCCCTGCCGACATCACGAGAGTGCCTACGCTCAAAAGCACTACTGACAGTGCAGCCGCTACTGGAAAATCGGAACCTGCATCGCTGATTTTACTATAGAGAAGAAGCGGTAGGATGTTGAGTTGAGTACCTGTGAGAGCCAGAGCGGTTCCATATGCGCCAAAAGCTACGGAAAACACTAGGCAGAAAGCCGACACGATGGCGGGAAGGATCTCGGGGATCAGGATTTCGAACATCTGTCGGATCCTACCTGCTCCAAAGGATTCGGCGGCTAAGAGTTTTCGAGTATCGAAGTTCAATAGAACGGGCAAAAGGTTGAACACGACCCGTGGGATCAAATAGTAACAATAGGCAAAGGATAATCCAACGGGGCTATAGATGAACCGAGAAAAGGCGACCGGATCAACCCCTACGTAGGATAAGAGGATGGTAAAGAACCCTGCTCGTCCAAAGGTGAGGATGAATCCATACGCCACCACCATTCCAGAGAAGGTGAGGGGGAGGGAGATAAGGAGCATGAGAATATTACGTAACCTAGAAGACAGCTTCACCATCCGCAAGGCAATAAGGAAGCCACATACTAATGAAACGAAAGAGGCAGAGAAGCTGAGTACGAGACTTCCCCATAATCCGCGGTAGAAAAGAGGATCCTGAAGGATCCGCACAAAGGAGTCTCCTCCCCCTTCAATGAAACTAGTCACGAGAACAACGAGTAAGGGAAAGATGAAAAATCCTCCCAATAACAGAACCCCCGGAAGGGTTAAACTTATGTACCCTCCCGGAGTGGAAAAGAAGGATTTTCTCATATTGAAAGGTTCACTGAAGAGAGTTGGTTACTTACCTAGAACCGCTTCAGCCCAAAGTTTATCCACTTCCGCTTTCTTCTCCGCCGATTTGTAAAGATCCAACGGAATCACCTGGGGTGCGGGGGGCATCTTGTCCAAGATCTCTTGGGGGAGTTTCACACCCGGAACGGAGGGGCGGACAAAGCCTTCAGCGAAGATCGTCTGTCCCGCCTCGGACATGGTCCAGTTGAGCCAGAGCTTCCCCGCATTCGGATGCGGAGCACCCTTTACCAGGCTGATCGCATAGGGCGCTGCAACGCTCGCTTCCTTCGGTATCACGACAGCCACATCGTCTCCCATCCCATCCAAGTACTTCGCTTTCAGCCCGTCGTTCTCGTATCCAATGTAGATGGGGATCTCTCCCTTGAGAAATTTCGCATAGGGAGTCGTTCCTTCTACTCGTAGAACGTTCCCTGCCTTATGGAGTTTTCCCAGATACTCGATTCCTGGTTTCACGTTGTCCATCGTCCCCCCATTGGCGAAGTTTGCAGCAAAGACAAGTACTTGGCCTTGACCCGTAGAACGGGGATCCAAGTACACGATGGAGTTTGCGTACTCGGGCTTCAAGAGGTCTTGCCAGGTTTGGGGAACGTTCTTGACCAGTTTCTTGTTCACCAAGAAAGCGATTACCAACTGGTGGATGGTGAACCATTCACCTTTCTCTGCTTTGAACACTGCGGGAAGTTTCTCGAAGTTTACCGGGGTAAAAGGCTCTAACAACCCTTTCTTGTACGCATCGATCGCTGAAGCGGCAAAGTAGTACGCTGTATCTGCCTGCGGTCGATTGCGGGATTTTTCCAAAGCCACTACGGTAGCCGCAGAACCTAGGTCGTTATAGACGATCTGGACCAATGGATACCGCTTGGAAAAAGTGTCGAACTGTTTCTTCCAGTTCGCCCAAGTAGGACCTGTATCAAAGGAGACCACCATCCCTTCTGCGGCTGCTTTTGCGTACAGATCCTTTTCTCCTGGGTACAGTTCAGGACCCGGAAGTTCCACCGCTACAGCCTGAGCTGCCGTTTTGGAAGCTTCACTTTTACCACCTGCCCAGAGGGTACTAGAAATCCCCATGAGCATCGCAAGGATCAAATACATAGTTCTTTTCATACATACCTCCTGCATGATCTTAACAGGTGCTTGTTAAGAATTGATTAAACCCAACTCCTTAAACACTCCTTCGACACCATCTATCGTCTCCTCAAGGGT
>JAOABU010000151.1 GCA_026418195.1 Spirochaetota bacterium
GCACTACTCAGGAAGGAGAGGTGATGGAAGCGATCGATCATGCGGTTCGGGAAGGGCTTCCAGTGCTGTTCCTTATCCAGGACAATTCCCTTGCCATTTCTCCGCGAACTCGGGGTAAAACATTCTTTTCCTTACCAGGAAGTGCAGGAAGCTCAATCGTGCGCGCGTCTGAGCTATCGAATGGTTCCTCCAACCCTGTTTCGTTCAGAAGAGCAGAGAGTTTTTATGGACTACCCATCCGATACTTCAATGGACGGGATCCCGAAGAAGCGTACCAGGTATTCCGGGAAGAGACTCAATGGATTCGCACGAATAGCAGCCCAAGAATCCTAGTGATGGAGGTAGAGCGGATCGGGAGTCATTCCAATGCGGATGATCAGCGTCTGTACCGGTCCGAGGAAGAGATTGCCTCAGTTCGAGCGCTAGGAGACCCTGTTCAGAAACTTCGGAAAAGGTTGTTGGAACGAGGAGTGGAGGAAAAAGTCCTCCTCGCCATGGAAGAAGAGATTCGGAGAACTTTTGTGGGGTTAGCCGAAAAGGTACGGAAGGAAGAAGATCCAAAACCAGTTTTTACGGCTGTTAAGCCGTACGAGGGGAGATTGATCGACCCCGCTTCGGAGCGTACGGGCAGAAGACCAGCACCAGGAGAAGAAGGTAAAACCATGCTCGAAGCGATTCGAGAGGTACTTCGGGCTAGACTTCAACAGGATCCTCGGGTAGTGCTGTTTGGTGAAGATATCGAGGATCCCAAGGGGGATGTGTTCGGAGTTACCAGAGGGTTGTCAACGGATTTCCCTGGCCGGGTAAAGAACTCGCCGTTAGCAGAATCTACCATCGTGGGAGCTTCCATTGGCCGTGCTCTGGCCGGAGATCGACCTGTGGCGTTTCTACAGTTCGCCGATTTCATGCCAGTGGCCTATAACCAGATCTTTTCCGAGCTAGCTTGCATGTACTGGCGTACCGATGGAAGCTGGCAGGCCCCCGTTATTCTCATGGTGACCTGTGGGGCCTATAGACCGGGTCTAGGGCCCTTCCACGCTTCTACCCTCGAAGCTTTAGTAGCCCATACACCAGGGTTAGACGTATTCATGCCCAGTACTGCAGCCGATGCAGCAGGACTCCTCAATGCAGCGTTTGAATCCGGTCGACCTACGGTTTTCTTCTATCCGAAAACTCTCTTGAACGATCGGGACCGGGCTGTGGTGGGGAATCCGTTAGACCTTTTTGTACCCCCTGGAAAGGCACGTCTGGTTCGGGAAGGGGATGGAATCACCCTTGTAGGATGGGGTAACACGGTTCTCCTCTGCGAACGAGCAGCTCAATCCCTTGAGGAAGCGGGAGTGAACGCGGAAGTGATTGATCTACGGAGTATCGTTCCTTGGGACGTGGAAACAGTAGTAAAAAGCGCTCTGAAGACAGGGCGACTTATCGTGACCCATGAGGATACCCATACAGCAGGGATGGGTGCAGAGGTAGCAGCTACCGTGGCAGAGGCGGCGGGTGAGCGGGTTCGTATTCGAAGAATCACCCGGCCTGATACTTGGGTGCCCTTTCATTTCGAAAATCAACTGGAAGTTCTACCCTCTTACAAACGAATCCTGGAAGCTGCGGTAGAGATGCTGAACGGTACCATTCGATGGGAACGTCCCTTGCAGGTAGAGGCAGGAACCTATCTGGTGGAAGCTATTGGATCAAGTCCTGCGGACGAGTCGGTAACGGTGCTAACCTGGAAGGTAAAGCCCGGGGATACCATTCGAAGCGGGCAGAGCATTGCGGAGCTAGAGGCAGACAAAGCGGCGTTGGAACTGAATGCGCCCGTGGATGGCACGGTAATGGAAATCCTGGTACGGGAAGGGGAGATGGTGAAGGTGGGAACTCCTTTACTTAAGCTTCGATTGATCCAGGAAGGAAGTCAGGTCGGTCCAGGAGAAGTGCCCCTTTCTGTGGATGGAGAGCTGGTAGCCGAAGAGAAGGAACCGGGAGAAGTGTCGAAGAGCGGGGGGCAAACAGTTGCAAAGACAGTCCTTCGAGAAGACCCGGGGAAACCGGTCATTCAATGGAAAACGACAGAACGTGCTTCTCGTGATAAAGCAGAAAAGCCTTCGAAGCTCTCAACGGGTCCATTCCCTCGAGCCTCCGAAACCCAACCCAAGGCATCCTATGTCCGACGGAATGTACCCGTAGCCCTTTTGGGAATCACCGGAACCGTTGGAGGAAGACTGGTGTCGAACGAAGAGATTTCCCGGCTCTGTCCCTCCTGGAAGCCTGAGGATATCGTCAAACGAACGGGGATTGCGCAAAGGCCTTGGATAGCGGAAGGGGAAACAGCCTTGAGCCTCGCAGTGGACGCTTGTCGAAAATTGCTCCAACAAACGGGTGTCTCGTTGAACAGGATTAAATCCATTCTCTGTGCGACGGGAACCCCGATCTATAACACTCCCTCGATGGCTACGTTGATTCACTACCAGTTGGGGGGTGGAGGGGATGAGTTCATCGCTCAAGCGCATGACATCAACGCAGCCTGTTCCGGGTATCTGTATGGTCTTCAGGCTGCGTACGATTTTCTCCAAAGCGAGCCGGATGGTGCAGTGCTCCTGGTAACTACTGAAGTGCTATCTTCCCGAACAAACCATGAAGATCCTATTACGGCTCCCATCTTTGCTGATGCGGCTACTGCGACTCTTCTCGTCGGCGGTGAAGGAGCAGAGGGATTACCCGTTCGGATCCATCGGCCTGTGCTAGCCGCAAAAGGGGAGCCGGGGGAAAGCCTTCGAGTACCCTCGAATCCAGAAGAAAAAATCTTTATGGAGGGACAGAAGGTTTTCCTGGAGGCTGTGAAAGGAATGATGCGGATGCTGGATTCGGCGTGTGAACGAGCCGGTTTAACCCTCCTGGATCTGGACCTCGTGGTGCCCCATCAAGCGAATCAACGGATCATCAATGCGGTGCGACAGAAGTACCGGCTGCCCGAAGAGAAGGTCTACAGTAACATCCGGAATCTAGGGAACACCTCTTCCAGCACCATCCCCCTATGCCTGGAACAGATCCTCGACTCGATTTTTACAAGCGGGTCTAGCAATACGATCAAAGAGGGGCTGCTTAACAAAGTCAAAGATACTGAAACCGCCTCGCCTTTAGGGGAGAAACGGCCCATCCGCATCGGGCTCACTGCCTTTGGGGGAGGTTTTACCTTCGGGGGTGGGATCATCGAGGTGGTGAAATAACCAGAGCCACTGAACCGGGAAGGGGCGTTTGGAAAGGAGGGTAGGGTTCAACGGAGAGACTTTTCTAGGTGTTGCAATAACCTGTCTGCAGAAAGGAACTCAGGGGTTGTGTCGGGAACTCCTACGAAGTACAGGATACATTCGGGTCTGTAATCTTTGGAATCTGCATAGGAGCGAAATAGATGAATCTCTGTGCGGGGCCAAGTATCAAAATGGTGCCGGTAAAAAGAAAGATCTAACGGGGTTAGAGGGAAGAGAGTATAGAGAAGTGTGATGCGGATATCAGAAAAGGGATCGACTCCTACGATTTGAAGGATTTCCCATTCCTGCGTTAGAGGTTGGATCCTGAGAACCACACGGTCCATTTCAGGCCCTTCCCCTGATGAGTTCTTTAGGATTCCCCAGGCAAGCCCTACCCCCTCTCCCTTGAAGGTATCCAGGCTCCCGTGGATAACCCGCGGTTCGGAAGGAGGGTCAGGAATAGGGGGGCCAGACCAGGCGGTTCCTGGATTTCCTATAAAGTACAGAAGAGGTAATAGAAATAAATAGAGAGTGGGTATACCCTTCCGATGAACTGTGCCACGAACGGGTTCTGGGGTCGATAGTAGAGGTCTTCCGCACTACCGACC
>JAOABU010000154.1 GCA_026418195.1 Spirochaetota bacterium
GTCTCCCAAATACTGCAAAAGACGTTTTCTCCGTTCATGGGTTTCCAGGAGCTTCCACATCACCACAGGTATATCCACTAACACTTCGGGAGGAATGGTCCATACCTTACAGGGAGAGTCCGCCAAGGCTGAAAATGTTCGATTCCTGGTACGAAGCACTGCCTCTTCCCCAAAGAACTCCATTGGACCAATGGATTCCATGCTTTCTTCCCCAAAGTAAAGGGTAGCTTCCCCCTCTTCCAGGATGGAAAGGACTTCGGAAGGTAGCGCAGCACCTCGTGGAACTTCCAGAGGTTCCATCTTTGAGGCAATTCGGCTTCGGACCGGACAGGACAACGCTTCTCCCAATAGCCAAGTATGATGCAGGAACTGTCTCCTAGAAATCTCGCTCTTTGTTTCTTCCATTATTCCATTTCTATCGAGAAACGAAAGGTACTGGGAAGTAGGAATCTTCAGGGCTTGGATGAAACTCAAGGCTCGAAATGTACCCTGAGTTTCGGTACCAAATATGCCAGATAGTTCCCCTATCATAGCCCCAGCGAACAGGAGGTGGCGCCCTTTCTGTTCTTCTAAGACATACTCGAGAATACCTGACAGGATCAAATAGATCCCATCATTCTTCTCTCCTTTGCGAAGGAGTGTGGTACCCGGGTTCAGGGTTACCATAGGACAACGTAAAAGAAGTTCCAATTCAGGAATTGGAACACCAGGGAATATCATTTGGAAATAGTGAAATGCTAATCCTTTGGTATAGTCCCTATCACTGGGTATAAGAACGTTCACGCTTCCAAATCTTGCACTCGACCCAATGGTTTGTTCTTCTTGGGTGAGAGGCCGGTTCGTGTGACTCAGCAGAAGGATTTTCGACAAATCACCTTCGAAATCTTTTGCGGATCCGTGAATCATACCCCCACCTATATCGATCTTTTTCAGGTCCGCAGGTTCCAAGTACCGCTTCTTTACTAGCTGGATTTCTTGGCGATCCATCCCTGGTTTCCCCGGATCCTCCGTCACCATGGAATCTAGCACTGCGAAGGATGCGATGTCCGCTAAATGAGCGTAACTAGTATAACCGTCATCCACGGCAGAACGGAACCGAAAAATAGTGGTCTCTACTGGATGGGGAGACGGGATGGGCATAACCTCGAAGCCTCCAATATCATTCCAATCATTCACTCTCAAATCATGAATTTCGAATAGTTCCTCAAACCGGCTCTCCGGAACCTTAAGCAAGGCAGATAGTTTCTTGGCTACCGAGAAGCGCACCCAAGGAACTGCAAAATACTTGACCTTGTGGTCCGAACGCATGAGAGCGGTAAGACCGTTGAAATGGTCGTCGTGTGCGTGAGTGTGGAACATTCCTTCGATTTCGTTGATGCTGATTCCCAGACTTCGGAGAGCATGAATAAGGTTAGGGCCCGCGTCTATAAGGTAGAACTTGCCTTGGAAACAGATGATGGAAGCCATGCAGGGTCTATCTGGATCCCAACCATCCCCCTCACCGCTATGGATCACAGAAAAATAGTCCCGAGAAATACAGTGGAATCCCAGGTTGAAAGGCGCTTCGTATTCTTCTCCCGGTTTCAGGTTCAGATCGATGTCGATTCGTTCTTTCCCTAAGGTAAAGGTGTATCGATTGACTCCGGTCCGCTGGATGCATAACCCTCCTCGGATTTCCATTGGTTCCGATCCGACAGGTCGAAGATCCAAAAGATCCTCGGTAGATCGGAACCTTCCGAACGCGAACCATCGTTTCATTCGAAGAGCGGTTTCGGCTTCTGCCTCAGTCATGCCCGCTTCCAGAAGTTCTTCCCGGGAGACAAGGCCATAATTTCCACGAAAAATATATTCCGCTTGAGATTGTACTTGATCTTCTATACCAAGAAGGATGGGTTTTACCCCCGTGTTGTTGGGATGCCCTGGAATGATCAGTCCCTGCCGGTAAAACATCTGGAGAATGGGAAACTCAGACAGGTTCGAAAAACGCTCATTCTGTAACGGTAGATCGGATAGAAGGATAGCGTTCGGGCCTGTTTCGAAGGTTACACCGTTCCTGCTTTCGGTTCGAATGAGCCCTTTCTTTATTAGGTGTTTCACACTATCTGCAGGGCATCCACACTGAATGAAAAGCCCTGCTTCCGGAGCATCGATCCAGTAGATTCCCGTCGCTACCTTCACTTTTTTCATGGATTCCTCCTCAGAAGAATTCCCTTATAGAAACTCTAATGGGAGGGCAAAGGATTTGCAAACCTGATACAACTATTTCTGGTTGCGGTCGAAGGATACGAGAAACAGGGAGAACCTACTCTCGTTGGAACACCGGCAAGGTCGAGCCACCTGCTGGCATGGCAAGGATGGTCGCCTCCTTTCCTTTCCTTCGAAAGGCTTCCTCTAGGGCATCAGGAATATTCGCAAAGGGTGTCATTCCAGGTGGTACCTCTGTCCTAGGAAGATCAGAAACGATAAAGATCGAAACTTTGTCCAATACGGCTGCAATGGCTGCAGCCTTGTGAGCCCCGAGTCGGAAGTCTTGTCGGATCTCCCGAAGCATCTCTACCGGAGTTTTCGTTTTCATCCATTCCTCGAACAACCCCTCTCCATACCCTTCGGTGCAAGCAGCATGAAAGATAATAATTCCTCCCTTCTTCACTGCATACTTAGCGTTGTCCAAAGCTTTCTGGGCCTGGTACAGGTTGATGTCCTTGGGAAACCCACCGGAGGAAACCAATACAATGTCTGCTTGTTCTGGAATGGGAGTCTTGTACATGCGATCTAAAAGCCGGCACCCCACCCGATGAGCTTGTATAGGATGCCCCGCAAAGGCCCCTACGATCCGCTTCTCCTCCGAGAGTACTACGTTGAGAATGAAATCCACCGGGCAGTGATCCAACACCTCATCGATGTCTTCCCGAACCGGATTTCCTTCGATCCTTCCCGCTTCGGCTCCCTCTTCCAGCATGAATCCATGGTTGTTCTGGATAGCTTCCCGGGTAGACACTCCGGGCATGATCGCTTTCATGCCCCCCGAGTAGCCGGCGAAGTAATGGTATTCAATATTGCCCAAGAGGACCCGCCGGTTCGCCTCCGCCACCGTCCTGTCCACCCGTACCGGAGTACCTCGTTTCGTGTAACCTAACAGCACCGTGTCAGATGGATTGCTGTCCTGTAAGCGGAGCCGGCACGCGATATCAGACCCTACGAGCTTCGCCCGTTCCGCTTCCGTATGAGGTCGGTGAATCCCTAAGCCTAAAACAATCGTTATATCCTTTTCCTGGATACCTCCCCGGCACAGTTCCTCCAACACGAGAGGAAGTACCTTTGAAGACGGCATGGGCCGGGTAATGTCGCTGGTAACGATAACGACCGTTTCACCGGGATTCACCAGGTTTCGAAGAGGATGGGTGCCGATGGGATTTTTAAGAGCCTCTTGAAGGATCCGATTTTCCTTGCCCCCTGCTCCTGAAGGTTCAGTTTTTTCTTCGTCTTCATGGAACACCTGCGCAGGATGAAGTACCCCCAACACGTTCCTGTCCGGAAGCTCGACTTCCTCGTAGGTCTGGGCAAATTTGAATTGCACTTTCATGCTTCAACTATCAACCGAACCGTTGTTCTTTTTCAAGGCTTTCAATAATTCCTACGTCCCATTTTTCATTTTGAGACGACTCAACCTTTTCTCTGTAGTACGCTTCTTATCATACAAGACCTATAAGGAGGTATACAGTGGATACACAAACTCTGCAGATTCAAAAAAGTGTTTCCCTTCGAAGGTTTTCCTATACAAGCTTCCTATCCTTACTCTGGGTCGTTCTGGTCAGTGGTATCCTGACCCTCTCCTGCGGAAACCTCCAGGAACTGATCGGCCTCAAGGAAAAGGAGGAACCCATCCCCAAAGAGGTGAGCGAGACAGCCAAGGGGCTGATGGAACTGTTTCAGGAAGTGTTCGAAGCTCCTGATCCGGCTAACGCGGACAAGCCGGGCATGAACGTGTACTGGGATCAGCAGAACGTGAAGCTCGTCCTTCAGTTCCAGAGCTATGTGGCGGACCCTACAGCCCCGAGCATCGCCATCACAGGCACCTACTCCATCACCATCACCAACATCAATCCCTATACGATTTCCATATCCGGTTCTGTTTCGGTGACCAACTACACGTACAAGACCGTAGGAATGGAGGGAACCTTCCGGTTTCCAGGAACTTCTCCACAATCGGGGGAACCATCTGTCAGTGGAACCTTCAAGGTAGACAGCAAATCGTACGATCTATCCAAGGTCTACGCATCCATCGATTGGGACGATGGGAATGGAGGGGGAACTCCCTCACCCACGAATCCTGCTCCCCCTACCTCACCCTCCTATCCTTCTACCTTTACTCCAGCTCCGGCAGATGTAAGGGGGAAAGTATTCTACCTATGCGGTAGTAGACCTTACAGTTCCACAACATACAATACGGTTCTTCACGTAGGGGATCGTGTGCAGTTCAATTCTACTGGACAGGAATGCACTATCTTTCTGGGGAATCCAGCAGGAATCAAGACTTATATTCACTGCCAGGAAAATTTCAACGGTACTGAATCGGTTACTTCCTGCGAGCTCTATGATACGACCGCGTTATTTTCCTTAGTCCACTTCTTCATGAAATACTCGGGTCTTGATATCTACGCATTGGGACAGTTATACGGAGAACCTGAAATGACGTATTACTACTTTCATGTCATTCCTACCTATTCCGGTCCGTTCCCCACCGATAATTTCTATCCATGAGGCAATTATGGTAGTCGTACCTTTCCGAACACTACAGAGTCAAGGAATAAGCGTGCCCAAGCCGACGTTTCGATTCGTCCCGCACCGAGTCCGTAGGGTGTGGAAAGGGCGTCGGTGTTTCCTAGAGCGACGAAGGTCAGTCCCCGTTCTGGTACCTTCACAATTAGGGTAGACATGGCGATCCACTCCCCATAGT